>JBKPLX010000051.1:0-4599 GCA_046731855.1 Verrucomicrobiota bacterium
CTCCGAATGTTCCAGATTACCACAAGCTAACGTTGGAACTTTATTACGAAGACGGACGTGTAGAGTATGAATCGCCGCACGTCAGCAGCAGGGCGACCGCTCTTCGCATGGACAGTTTGTTAAGTAGGCTGGCAGACAACCGTTATGAACCCCTGCGAGAAGTGGTCGTTAAGATGTTAGCGCTTTCTGTCTGGCGAGAGCGACCTGATGTAAAAAAAATTCGAGCCACGTTCGGAGCGGTTAACCTGCCTGGCGTAGGCGACTTCGAGCATGGCGAAACTGAAACGTTCCAGCCCCTGTTCAGTTATGATTTCAGTCTGCGCGAGGAGAAGAAGCAATAGAGGAAACATGGATTGGTCCGGGTTGGCAGATTAAGAAGACTGAGGCACGTCGCTTCGAAGAATCGCGACAACCAGACCTCCTTCATTAGTACATCGTCCGTAGGCTTTGCCCTTGCCGACTCACTACTGTTATCCATTTAGTCCGTTAATCCGTGGTCAAATCATCTGCATTCAACGAACGCGTTGCGGTGAGCATTCCGCGACGATGTTGGGAAAATTTGATGTCGTTTCTGTTCGCCGCGGAAACAGACAAGTGGCTTGGGACATTGCGTATCGGTTTTGGACTGCTCGTAACCGCTTATGCGCTGTTCTTAAGAAGTGACTGGCACAACCTGTTTGCAAGTACCGGGAAGGGTCTTGTCAGTCGCAAACTGGGAGAGGCCATTACGTCTTTCGATAGTCCACTCATTCCCAAGCTTGGCTGGCTTGTCGCTCTTGGCGGTTACGCCCACATCGGGGAGGATACCGTGCTTTCAATTACCTGGGCCTGTTTGCTTTGCGCGGGACTGCTGTTATTGATCGGCCTGTTCTCTCGCCCGGCCGCGATCATTGCGTGGTTTCTTCACCTTTGCGCAACTGAAAGCGGCGGGTTGTTCGCATATGGTGCCGATAACTTCATGACCACGGGCCTCTTTTATTTGATGCTATCGCCGTTGCCAGACCGATACTCACTCGATCATCGGCTGCTGAAAGTAGAACTAGGAAGTCCACAACTTTTGGGTTTTTGGCGGCGCGTTTTACAGGTGCACATGTGCTTTATTTACCTTATCGGCGGCCTGGCAAAGTGCCTGGGCAGCGGTTGGTGGAATGGCTCCAATCTGTGGCGATCTCTAACCCGGGCGCCTTTCAATCTCATTCCACCGGACATTCTTGTTCGATTCAAATACGCGCTGCCGATCCTTGGAATTTCGATCTGTCTGATCGAACTCGGTTATCCATTTTTCATTTGGATAAGGAAGACGCGGCTGTTTTGGCTGGTTTGTATTTTGGCAATGCACGCTGCGATCGGACTGGCAATGGGAATGTACCTTTTCGCGCTCGTGATGATCGTTTTGAACGTAGCCGCCTTCGGTATTGGAATGGGCAAGCGGCGACCTCTTCCTTCCGAGGTTACTGCGGACGGCGAAAGCACGGAGCAACACACGGGCATTTCAGGGAGACCAGCTTTCGGCACGTCGCCGCGTCGCGGTTAAATTCAACCGACGCGAAAGCGCACATCGCGAATCGTCCTGCCGCCGAACCGCTGCTTTAGCTTTCGCAAAATTTCGGACTTGGAAATCTGTTCGAGCTCGTAGTGCAAAGCTGGCTGGAGCACGCGAACATAGAGAACGCCCCCGCGCAATGCTACCGGCGCCGAATGCGCAGCGATAAATTCACCGACGATTTTTCCCCAGGCGTCAATCACTTCCGTCTCATGCAAACGCTCGCGCAACCCGAGGCGTTGCATTAATTTCGGAACCAACTCGGCCGGCGACTGCCACCGATCGGCGCGCGGTTTTCTGTCGGGGAGACCTCGCCATTCGGCGATCACGGCAGCTCGGAGAGAAGGATTCATGGTGAGGCGTGAATCGTGATTCGGGTTAACGATGTAGCGTTTTAACCAATTACGCGAGCGTCGACTCAATACTTTCGCCGCATGTGGCTTGGCAGAATATTCAGCTCGGTGCGGTACTTGGCCACGGTGCGCCGCGCGATCGGTATACCGCGTTCACTCAGGATCTCAACGATCCCGTTGTCGCTCAACGGTTCATTGCCATCCTCGCGCTTCACCAGATCGAGGATCGCTTCCTTCACGCTGGTGTTGCTCAACGATTCGCCGGTCGCGGTCTGGTAGCCGGGCGTAAAAAAATACTTCATCTCGAATACGCCTTGCGGCGTAGCCATATATTTGCCGGACACGGCACGACTGACTGTAGTCTCATGCACGCCTACCGTGTCGGCGACCTCTGCCATGGTCATCGGCTTCAAATGCGATGGTCCGTGCTCGAGAAAATCGCGCTGCCTCGCGACGATCTGCTGCGCAATATTGGAAATCGTTTGCTGGCGTTGATGGATCGAGCGAATAAGGAATTTCCCGCTGCGGATCTTGTCGCGGATATAATCTTTGACTTCGCCGCTCTGAGTGTTGCCTGACGCAATGATATCTTTGTAAAGATTGCTGATCCGCAGATGCGGAATCTGCTCGTCGTTCAAACTGGTCTGATACTCGCCATGTACCTTTTCCACCGTCACATCCGGCAGGACATAGTTTTGCGGTGCGGCTGCAAATACCTGGCCGGGACGCGGATTCAGCCGTCCAATGTTGTAGGCTGCGTTTTGTACATCCTCCACACTGATCCCCATCCGACGCGCGATCTCCGGAAAGCGTCGCCGGCCCAAATCCTCCATATGTTCGGACACAATTTTGTACTCCAGGCTGTCTTCTTTTCCCTCTCGCTTTAGTTGAATGAGCAAACACTCGCGTAAATCGCGCGCCCCGACTCCCGGCGGATAAAAACTCTGGATTAACGCCACTGTTCTCTCGAAATCTTCCTTGGGGATTCCCGAGTTCAGCGCCATTTCTTCCGGCGTACTTTGGAGAAATCCGTTGTCATCGATGTTGCCAATGATCAGCTCAGCGGCTTTGCGGTCGTCGGCCTTGAGGGCGCCCTGATTCAGTTGTCCCAGCAGGTTTTGCTGAAGCGTTTCTTGTACGGCAATGGAATCGAAAAAGAACTGGCGCTTATCTTGCGCTTCCCGCGACCTCTGAAAGCCGTCCGCGCCGGAGTTGGCCGACTGCGCCATGTAATCGCGCCATTCTTCGTCCAGGCTGGCGAGCTTTTCGAATTCGTTCTTGAAATTTTCGTCTACGGAAGACTCGTTTTCTCCCTGTGCGTCGGGGCCGGGTTCGCCCGGCAGTTCTTCGAGAACGGGATTTGTTTCCATTTCCTGCTGAACAAGGTTTCGCAATTCGAGCAGGGGCGTCTGCAGGATGAGCAGGCTCTGTTGGAGTTGAGGCGAGAGAACTTGCTGTAAGGCAAGGCTCTGCCCGGGAAGCAGTCGGGTCTGCATTCCTTCTCCGGCCATACGCCGAGTTTACCGGTGCAGCAGATGGCGAGCAAGCAATGGCTTCGGCACGCTAAATTGTTGAAACGTTAAAAAGGCTGCCGGGGCGCATTGTAACGATGTAGGGCTTTTAACGAATCACGTCGTTGGTTCGTGCTTGGTCATTCCCCGATGCTCTGCATCTTTCCATTGACCATCATCCAATTAATCTCCCCATCGAATGCCACGATTTCTCCGAATAGATCCCGGTCTTCGCTGCAGGGAATGGCTATAAGGTCGGCTCGAAATCCGGGCCGAATCCGGCCAAGCGTGTTCTGCTGACGTAGCGCCGACGCCGGATTCACCGTTATCATCTCAAAAATATTCTCCGGTGACCTCTCCGGTTCATTACGCTGGAATGCGCGCATCTCTGCAAATAAGTTCAGGCTTTCGTTGCTGGCGAGGCTGTCGGTACCCAAGCAAACATTAAGGCCGAGTGTAACCAGCCGTTCGAATGGAAATCGATTGTGATCCAAATACCGGTGACTTCGCGGCGAATGCACGACATGAAATTTGATCCGCATTTTTCCCAGCAACTGGAAGTCGCCTTCCGTCAATTCGTTTAGGTGGGCGACGATCCAACGTGGCAGGGCGTGACCGATCCGAGCCGGATTTGCGTAGGGCGCGCCAACGAATAGCTCCAAGGGTGTCCCATTCCCACAATCGGCCATGTCACGCCCAATGCTTTTCATGAACTCGTAAAGCGGACCTGACGCATCGCGAAACATTTCCATTTCCTCTCTCGATTCCGCCAGATGCGTTGTCAGCAAAACATTCGCGTCGGCTTCCTCGCACCGGTGATACAAGTTTTTGGATGCAGTGAACGGTGCATGCGGCGCTAATCCATAGTTTTGCGCGAACTTCAGTGATTCGACTGCAAAATCGACAAGTTCATTTGCTCGGTCGGGCGAGCGAACATCGATCAATTCCGCAAACCACCACGTGCGAAGTGGCGCATCCGAGAGCAGCCGAATCAATTCCGGAAACGCAGTTAAGTTCGCGATGGTTGTCGTGCCGAATCGTTTTGCCTCCGCAAATCCTTCCTTGATTGAGGCGACGTAATCCTCTGGCGAGAGTTTCGATTTCTCCACGTTAATGGCACGGATCCAGTCGGTGAACGAATGTTGTCGGGGAATCTCACCGCGTAAACATGTGTAATCGAGATGACAATGGG
>JBKPLX010000052.1:0-45686 GCA_046731855.1 Verrucomicrobiota bacterium
CATGAAAGGCAACGTGATCGGATGGTCGAGCGCTGGCAAAGTGGGCTTTAAAGGCTCGCGTAAGAGCACCGCCTACGCAGCGCAGATGGTTGCGCAGGATGCCTCCCGCCAGGCGATGGGCCACGGGCTTAAGGAAGTAGAAGTCTTGGTAAAGGGGCCGGGTGCAGGACGTGAATCTGCCGTCCGTGCATTACAGGCAGTGGGCCTAGATCTCACTGTGATCCGCGACGTTACTCCTGTGCCCCACAACGGTTGTCGCCCGCCCAAACAACGCCGCGTCTAACGCTTCAACCCTTTAACGGATCCCATGGCCAGATATACAGGACCAAAAACGAGAGTGAGCCGGCGTTACGGTGTGCCGATTTTCGGCTCCTCGAAGGCACTGGAGCGGAAGAATTATCCGCCCGGTATGCATGGCCCGAGAGGTTCCCGGCGCAAACAATCAGAGTATGCAATCGCGCTCGGCGAAAAACAGAAGCTGCGCTATCAGTATGGGCTTCTCGAACGCCAGTTCCGGCGTATCTTCGAGAGCGCGCTGCGCAAGCGCGGCGTGACGGGCGAGACACTTCTCCAACTATTGGAGACGCGCCTCGACAATGTCGTTTACCGGCTTGGCCTCGCTAACACCCGGAACGCTGCTCGCCAACTGGTGTCTCACGGCCACGTGCTCGTAAACGGGCGCGGCGTGAACGTCGCGTCCTACAACGTGAAGGCGGGCGACGAGATCACAATCAAAGATAAACCCAAATCCCGTCAACTGGTGCTGCGTAATCTTGATCTTACACAAATTGTTCCAGTGCCCGACTGGTTAACAGTCGATCGTGACGCGCTCAGCGGCAAAGTTGCGCACATTCCATCTCGCGACGAGATACAGCCGATTGTGAACGAGCAGCTCATCGTCGAGTTGTACTCGAGATAATCATTCCCTCGAGAAACTCTAGAGCTTTGTCATAGCTTTTGCGCTGAAGATAGTGTGCCAACCGCGGATCTACGGGTTTAGGCAAACGCGTTTGCAGATCGTCGATTTGTTCTGAAACCGCTTTCAGTCGTGCGATGTGTTTTGCTTTATCGCTGCGGCTTTGTTCGTCGTGAATGATCTGGAGACGTTCCCTCAGAGCCTGTGCTAAATCGCCAAGAGCATTTTCCATTCTATCAACGACGAGTTGGGTACAAATGAACACTAATTCACAAAAGAATTCTGCAAATTATTCGTTGCTATTCGTGTTTGCCGCGCCTCTGCCTCGGCGTACATAGGTTGATTCGTGGTTAAAACCTCTCGGCTCAGTGGCGAACGGCCTCGGAAAGCAGCTGCCGCTTGGCTTCCAGCCAATCGGATTCTGCGTCACCAGGCAGCGCAAATCGGCGTCGGCGCTCGGAAATGAAGTAGGCCCGGAGTCGAATTGCTTCGTCCGATGGGTCATCGATTCCGGCAGCCTCGCGTAGCACTGAGGCTTTTGCTGTGGTCCCGCTTTTACCGGCGCTGGCCTCGCGTGGTTTTCGACTCGCGGCGGGACGACCGGAGCGGTTGCCCTTGCGAGCTTTCACTTTGAAGGACCCGCCTGTCTCCAGTGAAGTATCATTTTTATCTTGGACAATTTTCTTTTTTTTCGGCACAGATTTTCTCGTTGATGGTTTTAATTCGTTTATCGTTCATCGGTCGCTTGGCAAGTGCTTTCTCGCGCTTCTTTGATTGCCGAGTAGATTAGAAGCTTCACGGGCATGAGACATTTTGTTTTCCGCTGGATCGTGACCACCATTGCCGTGTTTGTGGCTGCCCCGATGGTTGGAATCAATTACGGTGACCGCCTCGGATGTCTGCTTGGGGCGTCGCTTTTGCTCGGTATCATAAACGCTTTTATTCGCCCTGTGCTTTTGCTGCTGAGTCTGCCATTGATTCTCGTCACGCTAGGCGTTTTCATTTTAATTATTAACGCGCTGATGTTGAAATTCGTTGGCGAGATCATGCCATGTTTTGAAGTCCCCGGTTTCTGGCGTGCGTTTTTTGGTGCGATCATCATCTCGCTTGTCAGCTGGCTATTAAGCGCGTTTTTCCGCGGCAGCGACGGTCGCGTTCACGTGCTCACACACCATAGCCAGATCAAGCGGGTCCGTGGCCGTGTGATCGAGCGGTAATGAAGAGGCGCAACTCGTAACTCGTGATTCGGAATCCGGATCGTCCATCGCGCGTTAATTAAGTGAAGCCAATTTAAGGAATTGAACGATTCAACGAATCACCCGGGGCCGCCCAAATACTTGCTCAGTCGCGAGCGCAGTTCGGTGCGCGCGCGAAAGAGAACGCTTTTCACAGCCGGAACCGAGAGATCGAGAACGTCGGCAATTTGCTCGTAGCTGAGTTGCTCGTATCTCCTGAGCACCAGTGCCAGTCGCTGGGCCTCGGGAAGCTGCAATATCGCCTCCTCAATCTTTCGCTGAAGTTCGACTTCCAGAAGGGCAGCGTCCGGAGGAGACTGCGTCTCATCCTTCATGGGAGGATCTTCTGTGCCTGATTCCGGTTGAAGCGGAACATGCGCGTGGCGCTTTGCGCGACGCAGCTCGTTAAAAACCAGATTGCGCGTAATTTTTAACAGCCAGGTCGTGAATTTGGCACGTGGGACATAGCGACGTGCGCTTTTCCAGACTCGAATGAATACCTGCTGGGCAATGTCTTCCACGTCGGAATTGCTCCCCAGCATCCGTGCCACGGTTCCCGCCACCAGGGGCTGGTGTTTCTCGATCAGCGCCTCGAGCGCAATGGTGTCGCCTCGACCAATAAGCCGCATGAGGCGCACGTCATCGGCGTCTTCTTCCGATCTCCCTTTGTTTCCACGATCGTTGCCAGACATCGGTTCATTTAGACGGTTGTCCGAGACAAAGCTTGCCAGAAAAACGACAACTAGCCAAAATCCACCTTTCGCCCGCGTTCGTAGCCATGGTTTTTGTTGCAAGGCTGAAGCAGCCTGTGCAATGCTTGGTGGTCGAGGGTTTGGCCTCGTGTCCGCATGAATTACCAGCTTATTCCGAAAGAACTCAGGCCGATCGCAGAAAAAGTCGAGGCGCAGCAGCGGATTTCAGAGGCGGAGGCTCTCGCCTTGTATCGTGCGAATGATATCAACGCCCTTGGAATGATTGCGAACGTGGTGCGCGAACGAAAGAACGGCAACTACGCCACCTATATCCACAACCGTTACATCAACTACTCGAACGTTTGCATCTTATCGTGTCAGTTCTGTGCTTTTGCTGCCAAAAAACGCGATGCACACGCCTTTGAATATGCGATTGACGAAATTATCGCGGCAGTGAGAGATGCTCTTCACCTCGGAGTTACGGAGGTGCACATGGTGGGTGGATTGCACCCGACGCTCAAAAAAGAGTGGTATCTGGAGCTTTTGCAAAGACTGCGCGCTCTCAATCCTAACCTTCACATCAAGGCCTTCACGGCGATCGAGGCCCGCCATTTGGCGCAGCGGATTTTCCGGATGCCCATCCGTGATACGCTGGAAACTTTGCGCGCGGCTGGGCTTGGCTCCATCACTGGCGGCGGCGCGGAGATTTTCGATCCTGCTGTCCGCGATAAAATCTGCCACGGCAAGGAAACCGCCGCCCAATGGCTCGATGTTCATCGGACGTGGCATTCCATGGGTGGCCGCAGCACTTGCACCATGCTATACGGGCACATCGAAACGCATCCGCAGCGGGTGGATCATTTGCGCCAGCTCCGGGAATTACAGGATGAGACAGGCGGATTCACCGGTTTCGTTCCTTTTGCTTTCGAACCGTCCCAATCCCATGGGATCCTCTCCCAGATCAAACGCGCCTCTGCATTTGAGCAGCTTCGCAATCTCGCAGTGAGCCGTATTTATCTGGATAACATCGATCATCTGACTGCGTATTGGGTCAGTCTCGGATTGCCTCTCGCGCAGGTGTCGCTCAGCTATGGGGTGGACGATCTGCACGGCACGATTCTGGAGGAAAAAATCTTTCATATGGCCGGAGCAACCACTCCGCAACAACAGACGGTGGCTGCTCTCGAACATGCAATCCGCGAAGCGGGTCGCGAACCGGTGCAGCGTGACAGCCATTACCGGCGTTTGAATGGCGCGAGCCAAGCCGGTCCACCTAACGAGCCAGAACTGGCCTGTGCGTAAACGATAGGGCGCGACCGCCGGGGAACGGAATGCTCCGCATCGGTTGCGTAAAATATCTCAACGCCCGCCCGCTCATCCACGGTTGGGAGGGCAATGTGGACGTCGATCATCCATCGGCGCTGTGCAATAAACTTGCCAGCGCAAAACTCGATGTTGCGCTTGTCTCCAGCTTCGAATTTCTGCGTAACCCTATTTACCGGATCGTTGACGATATTTCCATTTCCTCGGACGGACCGGTTTACAGCGTCGTCGTCACACACCGGGGCGAGATTGGCCAGATCGAAGAAATCGAACTCGATCCTGCATCAGAGACTTCTGTTAATCTTTTGCGTTGTTTAATCGCGGAGCTCGGATTGAATCCGCGCTTGGTTCGGCGCAGCACGGCAGCACGGCCTGCTACAGCAAAATTAAAAACAGGCCGTGGCGCGCGACTGCTCATAGGTGATCAAGCCATCCGTTTCCGGCAACAGTACGCGAACGAATTTTCTTTCTGGGACCTCGGGGAACACTGGCAGAAATCGGTCGGACTTCCGTTTGTTTTCGCTCTCTGGCTTATTCGCCCCGAAGTCACCGATCCAACACAGATCGCAAACCGTCTGCGCGCTTTGCGCGATCAAAATCTGACCAATCTCGATCATGTAATTCCGGCCCTTGTAGCCGGGGTCATCGACCCCGGTTCCCAGAGGAGGCTCGATCGTGAATTCCTCTCGCGCTATTACCGTGAAAATCTTCGATTTAGCTTTGGCGAAAAAGAAAAAGAAGGTTTGCGAATTTTCGAAAATTTGTGCAAAAAACACAGTCTGCTTCCAAAACGCAACATCGCGTTCTGTGTTGTTTAGCGACCGATTTCGTTCTTTGAAGAGTTATTGCTTTGCCTCACCCAGACCAAGGTCGAGGTCGTAGAGCCTCCAGCCCAAACCGGTGAAATGGAACCGAAGTTTGATTCCCTCGCGATCGACCACAAAAGTACGCGGACCCGTGAAGAATGCATGTTTTACTTTTGACCAGTCGTCTGTTTTACCGGTGGGCAACCGAAACTCTTGCGGATGTCGGAGGTTCTTTAGGACTTCCGGGTTCGATATCAGCGCGGCGATGCCCTCCGGAGTTACGTAAGCATCAATGATGGTGTCGATCAGTGTTGGTCCGAGGTTATTCCACCACTTGTGAGTTGCCGTTCCCTGCGCGAACCGCGCGACGAGCTGTTTCTTTAGCGATGCTCGAATCGCCGGAAAATCCATGCGTGAACTCAGCGCCGTGCTATCACCAGACCGAAGTGCTGCTGTGAATCGCCAAAATGAAAAGTACGGCGAGATACCATAGATCAACAGAAGAAAAACGCAGATGAGCATTAACCACCGGAATTTCATAAAACCCTGTTATCTGTGTCGCGGCCGAACTATCGGCCGGAGTTCGGATCTAACTGGACGGCACCGGTCCAATTTTCTTCCAATATTGAAGAATCCATCCGCTTCCCGGAGCAGACTTGAACTCTGTCGGTCGCGGGCCGCCTGGCGGTCCCCAACAGGCGCGTTTATGGGTCGTATCCAGAATTTCGTAGATACCGCGGGTTAGGTGACCGGCGTGCAGTCCGCCCTCTGCAATGGAGTCCACCTGTTTGGGTTTCGTATCCGGATTCACTGTAAAGGTTCCCGCTGGATGCGTCCCAACGCCGCTCGCCTTTGGAAATCGGAATGCGTTGTGATCGGTGATCAGTATTGTATTTCGCGCCACACTCAGAGGCACAGGTTCTCCGTTTACGACTCCGCGGGTTAGTTGCCACGTACCCGACAATCGGTCATAATCTTTCTGAGCGGCTGCCGACTGCGTGGTTGGAGCGCTTGATCCGTTGGTTGAGCAACCGGCGGTCGTTAATACCATGGCGCTCACTACCAAAACCAACGTCGCTTTCGTCATGAGGCCCTTTGCAGTGGAAACCGCTCTTTGTCGAGCGGGATTGCGAGCCGGTCGCGGCAATTGATCGCATCTTGTCAGAGAATTTTTCGCAAATAAAGTGATCGGTGCGAAGCGATGTAGAGAGGAATCCTATCGGTACGCAGCAGCCTGAAAATTTTACCCGGCAATGCCGATGGATTATTGCACCGCCTGAGGAGCTGAATGGCGGAGCGATTTCGTGGAGCCAAATTTGCGGTTCGGAGTGTATCGCGCGGCTGCTCTTACGAAAAGGTTTTCGCTGCGCCGAAGAGGTGAATTTATTTCTACGGCCCCGCCTAAGTTCGCTGAGCGATCCATTTTTACTGCCCCAAATGGACCCGGCGGTTTCACGCATTCTCGCAGCCCTTGATCGACGAGAACGCATCGTGCTCTTCGGCGATTACGATGTGGATGGCGTGACATCTCTGGCACTGCTTGCGGAAATGTTACGTGCATACGGTGGCGCTCCGGAATTGTTTTTGCCGTTGCGTATGGAGGAAGGCTACGGCCTCAGCCCCGAAAGCGTCGAACGTTGTGTCGGCCAATATCGACCCCAACTACTGATCGCTATCGATTGCGGGACCTCGTCGGTAAAAGAGATCGCCGATCTTCGGAAACGCGGCGTGGACGTGATCGTCCTCGATCATCATGAGCCAAAGTTCGCGTTACCCGACTGCGTTGCAATCGTGAATCCCAAAATAGCCGACTCCGGCTTTGAATATCTTTGCAGCGTCGGGATTGTTTTCAAACTCTGCCATGCATTACTGAAAACGCGGCCACTGCCTGACTTCGATTTGAAATCAAAGCTCGACCTTGTGGCGCTCGGCACGGTCGCGGACATCGTTCCGCTTGAGGGCGAAAATCGCGTTTTGGTGCAGCGCGGCGCGATCGAAATCGCACGGACCTCACGCATCGGGCTGAGGAAATTAATGCAGGTTGCCGGGGTGCGGCCGCCAATCTTGCCCGAGGACATTGGTTTTCGGCTTGGGCCACGATTGAACGCTGCGGGGCGTTTGAGCACGGCAGAGAAATCTTTGCGCCTATTGCTTACTCACGATGAGGCCGAGGGGACAATGCTCGCAGCAGAACTCGATCAGCAGAATCGCGAGCGCCAGAAGGTGGAAAAACAAATTTTCGACGCTGCGATAGAGAAGATAGAGAATGGGTTCGATGCAGCGCGCGACGCAGCCATCGTGGTTGGCGCACGCGGCTGGCATCCGGGCGTACTTGGCATTGTAGCATCGCGGATCGCTAGAAGGTATCATCGACCAACCATCGTGATCGGCTTCGACGAGAACGGACTGGGCAAAGGCAGCGGACGAAGCATCGAAGGGTTGAATCTGGTCGAAGCGTTGGGCTCCTGTGCCGAAAGACTCGACAAATTCGGCGGGCACGAAATGGCGGCGGGTGTTGCACTGCACGAGGGAAATTTGGACCTCTTCGCTGAAGAATTTCGCAAAACTGCACGTGAACTTCTTTCCGAAGAAGCATTACAACCTTGCGTACGACTGGACCATGAGCTGGCGTTCACCGAGATCGATATAGATTTTCTGCACTGGCACGAAATGTTGCAGCCATTTGGAAATGGAAATCCCCAGCCTCTTTTCATTGCGCGCGATGTCGATCCAGTTGGCCCGGCGCGAGTAGTTAACGAAAAGCATCTCATCTTTCGTCTGCGTCAGAGCAATCGCCATCGCCGTGCGGTTTATTTTGATGGCGTGACAAATCCGCTTCCGCCATCGCCGTGGGACATCGCATTTCGGATTCAAGCCGACAATTATGAGGGCGAAACCCTGGTTGCTATGCAGATTGAGGCGGTGCGGGCGGCGGAGTGCCGCGGTTGTGATCGGTGAACAGCGTGAAGTCAGCTAACAGATCATCGACCACCGATCAGCGGTCACGAGCCTCTGCGGGACCGAACGCAAAAAGCCCTGCAATTTCGCAGCCGCTCGACGAGCTCAGTTGGATTCCGCGGCCCCGTTTGCTCGCGTTGCGACGTCTCGGCATGGAAACAGTCGAAGATTTGCTTACCCATTTTCCGCGGCGTCATGAAGACCGAACCGAATTCCCGAAGTTTCCCCGGGAAGAGAGCGATATTCCGATCTGTCTTTGCGGGGAGGTGATCAAGACGTCGCTGCGGCGTTTCGGCGGTTGGAAGAAAATTTTCGAAGCCACGTTGCAAGAAGCGAACCCAAACGCTCTAAGCGAACCGCTCGTGTGCCGATGGTTCAACCTGCATTACGTGCAGAAAATGATTGCCACCGGTCAACGCATGGTGGTCTTCGGCAAACCACGGCTGCGCGGAAAGCGAATTTGTATGGACCATCCCGAGTTCGAGGTGATCGAGAATGACGAAGAGATCTCGATCCATTTTCGCAGAATCACACCGATCTATCCTGCAACAGAAGGTCTTTCGCAGCGTGTCTTGCGCAGCATGATTTACAGTCTGTTAAACGAACTTCCGTCCAGTGACGCCGGATTGGAAAGCTTGGCGCCGCCCAACCTCGTTAGGGGCGAGAGACGGGATGCAATTCGCGCGATCCATTTCCCGGATAGCTGGGAAGCGCGTGACGCCGCTCGGGAACATTTAGTGCTGACTGAGTTCTTCACGATGCAAATGCTCATAGCATCGCGACGCGCCGATGCCTCGATTCGCCACGGCGCGAAACATTGTGGAGCCGGAGCGCTACTCGACAGGTTTCTGAAGTCGTTACCCTTCCAGCTGACCGCCGCGCAATCCAGGGTGATCGGCGAAATCCGTCGGGACCTGGCAGCGAAACATCCGATGAATCGTTTGTTACAGGGTGACGTGGGTTCGGGAAAAACAGCCGTAGCGATCGCGGCCATGTTACTCGCGGTAGAGGGTGGCTATCAAGCTGCGTTCATGGCGCCTACGCAAATTTTGGCGGAGCAACATTTCGACGTGTTGCGGCGCTGGCTCGAGGCGCTAGGCGTACGCATGGCGCTGCGAACTGCCGCCCGGCAGGAGGAAAGCGGGCCATTGCCGTTGTTCGAGCAGCAGGGAGATCCGGCGCGCGAAGAACCGCAAATCATCATCGGAACTCACGCGCTGCTGTACGACCAAGTCTCATTTTCAAAGCTCGGTCTGGTTGTGATTGATGAGCAGCATAAATTTGGAGTTGCACAACGCGCCCACCTGAGCGCGCGCGAACCGGTGCCGGACGTGCTAGTGATGACGGCTACCCCAATTCCGCGGACGTTAACGATGACTATTTACGGCGACCTCGATGTCTCGACGATCGATGAGATGCCTGCGAACCGTGGGAAAATCGTTACCGCTGTGCGCGATGTGTCGAAGCTCGGCGAGGTGCTTGCCTTTTTGCGAACACAGTTGGAAGCGGGCCGCCAGCTGTATGTGATTTATCCGTTGATCGACGAAAGTGAAAAGCTCGATGCTAAAGCCGCCGCGGCGGAGTACGAATTGTGGCGGGAACGTTTCTATCCGTTCCGCTGCGAGCTGCTTCACGGCCGAATTCCGGCGCCGCAGAAACAGGAAATCATGGAACGTTTTCGACGGGGCGAGACGAACGCGTTGATCAGCACCACCGTGCTCGAGGTCGGTGTAGATGTTCCCAACGCGACTGTGATGCTCATTGAAAACGCGGAGCGTTTTGGCCTGGCGCAACTCCATCAGCTTCGGGGACGAATCGGCCGGGGGGAACACAAGTCGTATTGCATTTTGCTTGCTTCGGCTCAGGCAAAAGAGGCTTCGGAAAAACTTGCCGTTTTGGAAAGGACAAGTGATGGATTCAAAGTGGCGGAAGCAGACTGGGAATTGCGCGGGCCCGGGGATCTGCTGGGCACGGCCCAGAGCGGGCTGCCTGCGCTCAAAGTTGGTAACTTAAGGACCGATGCGCACATGATGCTGCGAGCACGCGCTGCGGCGGTGTCGATTTTGGAAAGGGATCCGCGTTTGGAATTGCCTGAGAATCAACGTTTCCGACGTTTAATTGTCGAACAACAGGGACAAACCTTTTCCAACGTTAGTTAATGAAAAACTTTGCGAAATTTTTGCTTTTTGTTCTGCTGGTCAGCACGGGAATTTCTCTGCTGTACGATTATCGCCTGAAGCATGGCGGCCTGAATCTGCCATCCGCCCGGAAGCCGGAAAAGTACACGCTGGCGTCGAATCCGAGCGTGGATCCCAAACAGGTGCCCTCGCTGGAGGCGTTGAACCGGGAACGACGCGCACTCGTCAAAAGCGTGATCCCATCAGTCGTGGCCGTGAAAACGTCAAAGAAGGTTGCTGTCCAGCGTCAATACGAGCTTGATCCATTCGAGTTTTTCTTCCGTAACCGGAGGCAATTTCGTAGTCCGCGGGACGAGACCCTCGTGCAAAACTCCCTTGGCTCCGGTGTGATCGTGACAAACGAAGGCCATATCATCACAAACAGCCACGTGGTCAGCGATAGAGAGGGGAATCAGGTTGATCAGATTGAGGTTCAATTGAGCGATGGGCAGACGAAGAAAGCGCGATTAGTCGGCGCGGATTCTGAGGTCGATCTGGCTGTGCTCAAGATTGACGATCCAAGCGTCAAACCGCTCAAACTTGCTGATTCTGACACAGTGCAGCCGGGAGATTCTGTTCTGGCCATCGGCAATCCGTTTGGATTCGAAGAAACCGTGACAGACGGAATCATCAGTTCGAAGGGTCGGCCGAATCGGACGGATTTCTTTGGTGATTTGATTCAGACCAATGCCGCCATCAATCCGGGAAACAGTGGCGGACCGCTGATCAATATTCGTGGCGAAGTGATCGGGATCAACACGGCAATTGCCTCGACCACCGGCGGCTCGCAGGGAATCGGTTTCGCCATTCCGTCAAACACGATCCGGACCGCTCTAGAGAGCCTGTTAAAGCAGGGGCGAATCATTCGCGGCTACCTCGGGATCCAGACGCGGCCGTTACAACCCGATGAAACCAGCTCCGATACGGATGGAGTGACAGTCGCGGGCGTGACGCCTGGATCGCCCGCAGCGCAGGCCGGCGTTCAGCCCGGTGATGTCATCCATAAATTCGACGGGCATGACGTGAAGAATTTCAGCGCTCTGCGGACCTTCGTAGCCCAGACACCATTGAATAAAGAAGTGGACCTGGAAGTTCTGCGTGATGGAAAACCGCTTAAGGTGAAAACGCAGATTAAGGAGCAACCTATTGATTATCAAAGTTCGGGTGTCACGCCTCGGCGAAACCAGCCACAGCCGCAGCCGCAAAGCCCCGGGCAGCCGAGCGATCAAGAAGCCGCCGGCGGACCTCTCGCCTCAATTCACGTGGAAGATCTTACTCCAGAAACAGCGCAGCAGCTCGATCTGCCTGCCAATGTGCAAGGGGTCGTGGTCAACGGCGTCGATCCTGACAGCGGCGTCGCGGAATTACGAAAAGGCGATGTGATCGAGGAAGTCAATCAACAACCCGTCACGTCGGTTACGGATTACAACAAGATCGTTGCCTCAGTCGATCCCAGCAAGCCGCAGGTCTTGTCGGTGTGTCGCGGTCGGATGCGCTCGTTCCTCGTCCTGCGTCCGCGTTAGTTGATAGGGACGACGCACCGCGCCGTTTCGCAGTGCGATGCGCCTACCGAGGCTCCTTAACACGCGATGGCGTGACGGCGGCAAACCCCTGAGAGCATATCCCAAAGCGCGTCTAGAACGCGGTTCACCGAAACTTTCACTGATTCAAAATTATGGGCGTCAAGGTGACGACTCAGCATTTGACGCTCGGCGGCGGAATGCTCGCGGTCCGCTTCGATGTGGACAGTAAAATATTCATAATGCTCGGGCTTGGTGAATCCATAATGCTTCTTCAGTCCATCGATTTTAGATTCACAGATCGGCGGAATTTGGCTCTCGTACGCGTAAAGTGCCGCAAGACCTTCCGTAGTTGATCCCTGGCTGCAAATGGAGCGGAACGTGTCTATCAACTTTTTCGTCTCCGGTTGTTTCTCGGTTCGCGCCAGTTCGGCGTCTTTGACGCCGAGAACATCCGCAAATTTCTTCCAAAGCTCGGGATGATTCGGCGATCCAGCTTCCTCATCGATCAAATTATTGAGCAATCGTTTTCGGGTCTCCTGGTCGTCGCATTTCGCGTGCACAGCCGACAGATACGTCGGAAACGCCGCGACATGATGATAGTACTGCCGCGCGTAATCCGTCAGCGCGGCCTTGCTCAGCTCACCGCGCGTCCATGCGAGATAGAAAGGGTGCTTCAAGAGATGTTTGTAAGCGATGTCATTGTCGATTTGGTCGAGATGTTGATTCATAGGATTCCGTTCAAATCGAACCTATAAGCGTGTTTTGCAAACTGCCAAATTTTTTGATGGTAGCTTAGATTCTTCCGTTCCTTTGGAACGGATGCTCAGGCAATCCACAAATCCAGCCTTAAAACGCTGGGCTATTTTCTTTCGCTCCTGTCGGCACCAGAAAGATAACGCTTAGACCGATTTCAAAATGTGTTTGATGCCGCGGACGGGGATTACGACCCAGGCTGGCCGATTGTTTAACTCGTAGCCGATCTCGTAAACGGCCTTGTCCAGCAGATAAGCTTCGATCATGATTTGGAGGTCCTCGGTGTTTTGCGGGATGAAGACAGCACTGCCTGTTGTCTTCAAATAACTCTGCAGAAAAACGCTGCCCATGTGACGGTACCAGAGATCGGCCCAGCGTTCCAAAAATGGCACATCTTCTTTGCGCATGGCCGGCTGCCAAAGGGCGCTGTAGGCGGCATATTGGAACGAGCGCATCATGCCGGCGACATCGCGTAGCGCGGAGCGTTTTAGTTTGCGTTCGCTGAGTGGTCGTGCCGGTTCGCCTTCGAAGTCCAAAATGACGAAGTCTTTTCCGGTGTAGAGCAATTGACCAAGATGATAGTCGCCGTGAATCCGAATCTTTGCGGCGTTGGTCCGGCGATCGAGCAGCCGCCTCTCTCGCCCGAGTATCTCTTGTTCCGCACTGAGAACTTCCTTCGCTTCCTCCCGAAAATCCGCAGGAAGGTCACATAATTTCTTTTCCAAAAGAGTAAACGCGCGTCGCAACGAGGCTCGCATGTTTTGGTAAACAGAGCGCTGTGCCATTGCGTTGAATGGCTCGGGCCGGAACGCCGGATCGTCCGGATACGAGGCTAGTGCGAGATGCAGTTCGCCAGTGCGTTGCCCGAGCAGCTTCATTTTCTCAGGATAAACGCCACCGAAAAGCTCATCGAGCAGCGCTCCTGGGGGCGCGATTTCATTCTGAAGATCGGCCTTGCGACCGAGTACCCGCTCGTAATAGCGGCCGACTGCGTCCAGCGTAAGCGACCAGACATCACCTTCGTTAGTAACGGCGCGCTGCAGCAAACACACCACAGCCGGTTCCGCTTTAGCACGGCGATATTCGATTGCACCGATAAACGCCGGTACATTTGGAAACTTGGTGTGTTCTGTGAGAAACCGGCTTATTTCAACATCCGGATTAACGCCATCCTCGATTTTGCGATAGAGTTTCAGAAAGAACTTGTTATCAAAGAGCATTGAGGAGTTGCTCTGCTCCGCGCCTAGGACTTGCGAATTCTGTGGACTAATAGATTGATCAGCTTCGAAATCCTTGGCAGTAATGCCGACGAGTTCGCCAGCGCGAGCCTTCACGATCTCGCGCCTTGCGATCATATCGAATAACCGCGAGCGGCATTTCACGTCCCAGGTCGCATCAAACAGAACGTTTTCGCCGTTACCCGCGAAACGCGCGATGATGGCGTGCGGTGCGGCTTGAGAAACGGCGCGCGCGGTTTCACCGGAGGCAATGCTGACCGGAAGGACATATGTCTCAGTGGGTGCGTCGATATAGCTGACTTCAACGAGCCAAAGTTGAGCACTATCGGCGTCTTCCGAGATCGAAGGCTGCTCAACGATCTTCAAACTGCGAAAGGTTCGCGCCTTCGAACCGAACCAGCGACAGGTTTGGAGGTATCGAGGTAAAATATCGCGTTCGATTACGGCGCGCTGACCATTGGTGAGCAATGTTTCCAGTTCGATTGGCGCACTGATCACTGGCACCGTTTTCTTTCTTGGCGTGCGGCGCCCATCGGTCGGAGCGTGCAGAGCGAACCAGTAGTATGCGTGCGGTCCAAGCGTGATGACGTAGCGGGATTTTCTAATTGGACGAAAGAGATTGCGGCTAAAAACTTCCATCGGCACATAGCCAGCGAAGCGAGAAAGATCTAGTTCCGCCGATTGCGCGAAGCGCGAGAGGTTCACTATTACCAGAACGATTTCGTCTTCGTACCGGCGAAGGAAGGCTAGAACCTTCGGGTTGTCGGGATAGAGAAATTCAAGCGAGCCGCGCGAGAACGCCTTGAAATTTTTCCGCATGGCGATCACTCGTCGCATCCACCAGAGCAACGAAGAGAGGTTCTTCTGCTGATTCTCCACGTTGACGGCTTCGTAGTGATATTCAGGGTCGATCGTGATCGGAAGATAAAGCTGCTGTGGGTTCGCTCTTGAAAATCCGGCGTTGCGGTCAGGGCTCCACTGCATCGGTGTGCGGCAACCGTTGCGATCGCCGAGATAGAAATTGTCGCCCATGCCGATCTCATCCCCGTAGTAGATGATCGGGGTGCCTGGCATCGAGAACAGCAGGGTATTAAGCAGCTCGATTTTGCGACGGCTGTTTGCGAGCAACGGAGCAAGACGCCGGCGGATCCCAAGATTTATGCGAGCGTGGGGATCGGTAGCGTAAACGCGGTACATGTAGTCGCGTTCCTCGTCGGTGACCATTTCCAGGGTCAGCTCGTCATGGTTGCGCAGAAACATCGCCCACTGACATTGCTCGGGAATCGACGGAGTCTGTTCCAGGATATCAATAATAGGGAACCGGTCCTCCATCTGCAGCGACATGAACATGCGCGGCATGAGTGGAAAGTGAAAATTCATGTGCGATTGGTCGCCGCTGCCGAAGTAAGCGGCCGCATCTTCCGGCCATTGGTTCGCCTCCGAAAGCAGCATGCGATTTGGAAATTTCGCGTCGATGTGTGCGCGGAGCTTGCGGAGGTATTGATGCGTTTCGGGCAGATTCTCGCAGCTCGTATTTTCTCGTTCGTAAAGGTACGGGATAGCGTCAAGACGAAGTCCATCGACGCCTAGACCGAGCCAGAAATCGCAGACTCTTTCCACGGCATCGTGCACCGCCGGGTTATCAAAGTTCAGGTCAGGCTGGTGCGAATAAAAACGATGCCAGTAATAAGCCTTTGCGACAGGGTCCCATGCCCAGTTCGATGTTTCGAAATCTTTAAAAATGATTCGCGAATCCTTGTATTTTTCTGGAGTGTCGCTCCACACATAGAAGTCTTTGTAGGCGAGATCGTTGCTGGAGGCCCCGGCGCCTGTTGCTCGTGATGTTGATTGATCACTGCGGGAGTCACCGACCCCGGCTGCAGCTACCGCGCGCCGGGACTTTTGAAACCACGGGTTTTGGTCGGAAGTGTGATTGATGACCAACTCCGTGATGACGCGTAGATTTCGCGCATGCGCCGCATCAAGGAATGCGCGGAAATCATCGAGGGTGCCGAAATTCGGGTTGACGTCGAAGTAATCGGCGATGTCGTATCCGTCATCCCGAAGCGGTGACGGATAAAACGGCAGAAGCCAAATGGCAGTGATGCCGAGCTCCTGAAGATAATCCAATTTCTCCATCAGTCCGCGAAAGTCGCCCATCCCGTCGCCGTCGCTGTCGCAAAACGTTTTGACGTGCATCTCGTAGATGATTGCATCTTTGTACCACAACGGATCCACGCCCGTTTGAGTTTCCCCTTGTGCCATGCGTTTAATCTTTGCCGCACAAGGCGCAGTGCGCAATCATCGGTTGAAGAATCATTCCCGCGAAACCATGCGTCTTTTTATCAAGGACAATTGGAAACCGGTGGACGAATTCGTTTATGCAGCTTAAGGAACTCAATGGCGAGTTCGCGCCAGCTCCGCTGATTCAGTTACTCCAAATTCTTGAACTCTCATGGGACGCTCCAAACTCATTTCTTCCACACGCCGCAAACCAGGCAAAGGTGCGCGCCTCGCAAGATCTCGGGTGCAGGCGGTCTCCGGTGCTCCGCAACTGGAGCCTGGAGCCCCGAGCGACTTGGAGTTAATGAAGGCGATCCAGGCCGAGGATCCCGAGGCGCTCTCTCAGCTTTACGATCGTTACAACGGCATTTTGAAAGCGCTTATTTTGCGGGTCATTCACAACGAAGCAGAGGCCGATGATCTCTTGCAGGAGATCTTCATGGAGATTTGGAATCAGGCGAAAAACTTCTCTTCTCAAAAGGGCAAACCACTTGGCTGGATGGTAACATTGGCCCGGCGACGGGCGATTGACGGGCTGCGGAAAAAGCAGGCCTATGCGCGCGCAGAAGAACGTCTGCAAAATGAGACTGAACAGCAGCCTGATGCATGGGCACATAATTCCACTGAAGAGGAGATCGTCCTCAGTGACACGCGCGACCTCATTCGCAAGGTGATCGCTGGCCTTCCACCAGCCCAACAACAGGCTATCGACCTCGCATTTTTTCGAGGCATGAGCCAGCGCGAAATCGCCGCGAAAACGAATACACCCTTAGGGACGGTAAAAACCAGGCTTGAACTTGGACTCAAAAAAATCTATGACGGCCTCAAGGAGTTGAAAGGTGAACTTTAAGGAATTCCAGAACCAATCACGGCTCTACGTCATTGGCGCGTTGGAGCAGGAGGAGTTGGAGGAATTCGAAAAAGCGCGCAAGAAATTTGGGCAAAAGGCCGAAGATTACATCGGCGAATGCTACGGGTTGCACGAAGCATTTGCGCTGAGTCTGCGTCCTGCGAAAGCTTCGGGCGTAATCAAAGACCGGCTAATGGCGATGGTGCGCGCGCGGAAGGAAGCGTAGTCGTGACCCCTGGTGCCTCAACCATCCAGGTCGCGCAGGATAAATTCCTGGAGAAAACCGTAGAAGTTTATTTGGAATAAGCTCAGGTCCCGACGCGATCCGATTGGTGAGCGAAAATGGTCGCTTAATTCGCCTTCGGTGAAGTTATTTTTTGCAGCGATGACCAGCCTCGCCTGATTAAGCGCGCTAAGCCATGCATCGGTATGTTTGGCGGGAATGCGCAGGGTGCGATTCGCTAGACTTTTTTCATTGCCATTTAGTTGCTCCAAGTCGGCTGCCACGGTTTCGGTTGCGCTCTGAAACAAGCGCCGCAGCTCAGGTTCGACGTACTGCTTCCACTCTGTGCAAAGCTCCGGTTCTTTTCCATTTGTTGGGGAACTGAAGAGACGTTGCTCGGCAGCTGGTACCCCGTCTGGGCTGGCGCTTGCAGGAATCTGCCGAAGGAGCTCGGCAAGAAACGGGTCCAGCTCGGAGATCTCGATCTGGTCGTTGTGCCGGCAAATCTCCATATCAACTGATTTTTTCCAAGGTGGCGAGCAGAAGGTAGCCGTGTAACTGCTGCACATAAAGCTCGGCAGGCTCCCGCATGCCGGCCCACAAGATGGAACGTCCCTTGTGGTGCACTTCCAGCATGTGTCTTTCGGCTTTCTCGCGCGGATAGCCGAACACCCGTTGAAAAACCATGGTCACGTAGCTCATTAAATTCACGGGATCGTTGTGGACCACGACCTGCCAGGGAAGATCGAGATCTTCTTCCGAGCGCGTTTCCTGAGTAGGCTCTGCAGTCGTTACAGAGCCAGTCTCGTCCAAAACATGAGTCGTTCCTCCTGTATCTTTGCTCTGCGCCCGGCATCCAAGGCCCCGCCGTCGCTCGCGACTCATGGCAGAAACGCTAACATACGACGCTCTCAGTTCAAACCAGCTGTGGGGCGCTGTAGTCGGCATCGGTGATGCCGATTCTGGAATTATTTGTCCTGCCGGGGTCATCGATCCCGGCTACAGGTACGAAGAATTTTTTTCTGCGTCGCTTCCATTTTGCGCGCAGCAGACGGCGTTCGATCATCAAACCCGTGCAAATGTAAAAGCCCATGGGCAATGTAGAGGCGAACCTCGCTCGTAAGTGAGTTCCCAAATACGCGGGCATGTCTCTTCGCGGTCTCGATGCTGATAAAGATTTCGCCGTGTTCAAACGTGAGCACGTCCGTTGGACCCGTTTGATGCATGAATTTGCGATGTAACGAAGCCATTCGTCGATCCGAAATGAGCCAGACGAAAACCTCTTCTAATTTATCCAAGTCCGTCGGTTTTCGCTTCCGTAATTGCAGACAGCGGCGCAATGCTTTCCCCGCGAATATCTCGAGATCAGCCACATTGACCGGGATTTTTCGCTGACGATTGCGCACGGAAATGTCCGGAGCTGTCATCCTGAGCGAATCGAAGAATCTCAGACTGTTTCTGGTGGGCAATCCCAAACAATAATCAGAGATGTTTCACTTGGCTCAACATAACGTGAATTACGCGGGCGGCCTGTGCTCCGATTGAAAATTGCGGGTGATTAATCGTGCGCCTTTATCGAACGTAAAATACGCCCAAGCCCATTGAAAAAGGACGAGCAAGCGGTTTCGAAAACCGACCAGCCAAACGATGTGCACGAACAACCAAGCCAACCAGGCTGGAAGACCACTCAAGTGCAGGAATTTTAGATCGGCCACCGCTTTGTTCCGTCCAATGGTTGCAATACTTCCCTTGTCCCAATAATGGAAGCGCCGAGGTTTGCGCCCGTTAATCATCGCAAGAACGTTGCGAGCGGCGTGGCGCCCTTGTTGGATCGCTACAGGGGAGACTCCGGGCAACGGCTCTCCAGTTTGATGCGAAAAGTTCGCCAGGTCACCGATCACCTGAACTTCAGGATGGCCAGCAATCGTCAGGTCATCGTTTACAACAATGCGGCCAGCCCGGTCAATTGACCCGCCGAGTGTCTTGCCAACGAACGACGCATTGTTGCCGGCTGCCCAGATTTTAACACGGCAGGGTATGAATTCATCGCCAAGTTGCACTCCGTGCTCATTAATATTCGTTGCCTGCACCCCTGTGCGCACATCTACGCCGAGATCTACCAGTTGCTTTCGGGCGCTTTGCGACAGGTCCTCGGGAAAGGCACCTAGCAGGCGCGGGCCGCCTTCGATGAGAATGACGCGGGCCCGTGACGGATCGATGTGGCGAAAATCTTTCGCGAGCGTGTAGCGGGAGATTTCTGCAATCGCCCCCGCCATTTCTACGCCGGTCGGTCCGCCGCCGATGATGACAAACGTCATCGCCGCCTTGCGCGCCGCTTCATCGTCGGTTTTTTCCGCATATTCGAATGCCATCAAAATCCGGCGCCTCAGCTCAATCGCGTCTTCGAGACTCTTTAATCCGGGCGCCAGTTTCTCCCAATCATTATGTCCGAAGTAGGAATGCCGGGCGCCAGTCGCGAGGATGAGGTAATCGTAGTCGAATTCCGAGTCGGTCGTTTTAACTTTTTTGGCTGCGACGTCCACGGACTCCACTTCGGCGAGGATTACCTCTACGTTCTTGGATTTGCTCAACACCGAGCGTACCGGAGCCGCGATGTCTGCCGGTGAAAGCGCAGCGGTCGCGACCTGGTAGAGTAAAGGCTGAAAAAGATGGTAATTTGTGCGGTCAATCACCGTGACCAGCACATTCTTGCGAGCGAGCTTCTTCGCCGCCTGAAGCCCGCCAAATCCAGCGCCGACGATTACGACGCGCGGTTTTCGGTTCTGTGATTCCTTCATCCTCAAAGATTTCAGCAACGTTCAACTCCGAAACGATTGCCAGCAAGCGCTTAACGCACAACACGAACATTCAAGCAATCCAGTCAGGCGAACAACAAAAGGCTGTTGTGAAAACCTAACGACCCACTATCTTGTCGCCTTATGCCAAAGCCAATCGCTCGCAGTAAGACCCGTAAAGCAGTGGCAAAACGCTTTAAGATCACGGCGCGGGGCAAAGTCTTGCGGGCGCATTCTTCCCGACGTCACTTGCTCTCAGTAAAAAGTGCAAAGCGAAAGCGCCATTTGAGCAAAGCGGCCCGCGTGGACGCAACGGATGTCGCCCGCATCAAGGCAAACCTGCCATTCGGTTAAGAGTTTCCGGCTCGCTTGAGGAGTCGACCTAACTAATATCGGCGCGTCCTCTGCGGCGAAATCGCGTCTTCATTCCAGGTCGTTGTTGCCGTTGTGCGTGTCGCGGTGACACCATACCACTGGCGTGCCGCTTCCAACGAGTCGGGTCCCGGCTCGGGACTATAAAGATCGCGCCTGTTAACGAGTGTCGTACAGGAGTTCACACTGGCGAAGAGAAAAATCAGTAGGACCGATGCCAACCATTTCACGGCCTCGATGCAAACAGAAGCGTCACACCTTGTCAATGTCTCCGCCTTTTCCACGGAAGCAGCCGGGGTTGCGCGATGTCAATGTTCGATGAAAATTTGACCTCCGTCAGGGGCTATGGATTGAGGACTTACGAATCCCGCCAGGGCAGGAATGCAGCAACGGTAGTCTGATCCTTCTTGCCGTAGTTCTCTGGCGGACTTTTTTTGATGAGGCGCGACCCGGAGGCTGCGAAGTCGAAGGAGGCGCGCCGTAAACAGCTGAGCCATGAAGCTCTCAATGACTAAAACGGCACGCTTCTCGCAGGTCATTGAAGAATGTGGCAAACCGCAGGTTTATACTCTTTGGCAAAAACCATCTACTGACCGTCACCTCCAGGCGCAGCTGAAGAATAATCGAGTCATGACGATCCTGAAGACCGAAAGCGGGACAGATTTTGGGATTGCCGGTTTCAAAGAGACGAAGGGCGCCACTTATCTCGTTTTCCCAAAATCGCTCAAGCGGTTTGCGGACAAGCGAGTCATCGGGATCGACTGGGCTCTTATCAGTGAATAGCACTCGAGAAACTTGACGGCTTTACCGTCAAGTTCGCCGTCATGCCTGCGTTTGTCAGCTGGTATGGAACAGCGCGCGAGGCCCCCACCGCTTTATCCAGGGGGCCAGGCGAGCGCGCGTTTGCCAAGAAGGTGCACGTGTAAATGCGGAACACTTTCACCCGCATCTGGCCCGGAATTGATGACGACCCGATAGCCGTTTGATAATTCCAACTTCTTCGCCAGATCCCGCGCAACCAGAAGCAATTTGCCGAGCAGCGCGCGATCTTCATCCTTCGCATCTGCAAGGCGAGGAATCACTCTCTTGGGTACGATCAGCACGTGCACGGGCGCTTGCGGATTAACGTCGTGAAAAGCGACTGCGTCATCATCTTCCCAGATAATTTTCGCTTGAATTTGTCGGGCGATGATTTTTTCGAAAATGGTCATGGCGTGGAGTGGTTAGAGAGTTCGGGTAAATCTGCGCATCCTGGCCGTATTTCAAATGCGAAACACCACGGTTTCGAAGGTTTTGGTGAGGCCCGATAAACTCTCCTTTAGCGTAGCGAACAATCGAGCCTCGCTAACGTGGGATCCATTGCAGAGGTTAGTCTTTCTCGCACGAAGCAGACAATCTCCTCGCGCAAAGCGTCGCAGGCGCGTGTCCACGTCTTCACTCCGCGCAGATGCTTCACGCAAGGCTGCAGGGAGCATAGCTGGAGGTTATCGGAGCCGATTTCAATCAGGCTGTTAATTCGTTTTTCCAAAAGATCAAAGAATGCGAGCTCGTAACCTGCACCGGCATGGTGAGCGATATCGAGCAACGAGATGGAAATGGGCGGGGGTGCCGGCGCAAAAAAAGGCACAATTTCCTTGTAGCCGATCGCTTTCAGAACATATCGCACCGTCTGTGACAATTGACTAAATGCGACCACGCTTTCGTCGTTTCGCAGGTGCAGGTAAAAGGCGATGCTTTCTGTTACGTGATCTGTCAACCACCAACTGGGGTAGCCAGCTTCGTTGGCCGCGCGCGTGATCGCCGCGTGCAGCCAGTCGCGATTGAACTCAAACAATTGTCCCGACTCCGTGCGGAGATATGGAAATTCTTCTTTAAACGCGACCATGTTTCTTACTGGTTGGAATGTTATGTGAAGCAGGGGCGGGCTTCTGAGCGGGCTCAGACGGAAATAATTCCCTCTGGAGGGTATTAGGTTTTATGCGACGTCCAAGGGTATGAATGGCATCCACAAACTGATCGACATCCTGAAACTGCTGATACACGGAGGCGTAACGCAGATAGGCCACTTCATCGATCCCACGAAGTTTTTCGAGCACCTTGGCGCCAATTAGGGAGGAGGCAACCTCACGGCCGCTCGTTTCAAGCTCGTGCACAATTTCATCCACGGTATCTTCCAAGGTAAGAAGACTGGTGGAACGTTTTTCGAAAGCTTTCGCGATGCTGGCGGCGAGTTTGCGCCGGTCAAATGGTTCATGGGTTCTGTCACGTTTTACCACCCGTAAATCGGAGCGCTCGATTTCTTCGTACGTAGTGAAGCGATACTTACACTTCAGACATTCACGCCGACGACGGATACTCGAGCTATCCCGCGACTGACGGGAATCGATGACCTTGTCATCACGAGACCCGCACTTGGGGCAACGCATAGTATGGAAATCCCAATTACCATACCATTGGTTGTGGTGTCAATGCTTCTTTGATTGTTTGCCGAGTTAGCGGACCAATGGGAAAGAGGCATGCGGGGACGCATCGCGTTCCAACGAACTGCGTGCGAAATCCAATTCAAGCATCCATACGGTTTCGTGAAGCTTTGGGAGTGCGCACCGCGTCCTCGCGTCGCTCTTCATTGAGTTGGCGCAAGGACGCCCAGCAATTGACGCCACGCGCGACCGACGATACACGCTTGCAAATGAAAAACGGCACGGCGCGCGGCGCTCACTACGGTCCGTGGTTGGTTGGCCTCGGGGCTGCGCTCTGGGGCACAGAAAGCGCGTGGCGCATTCCACTTAACGAGCTGTTTGACGCCAAAGTAATCGTGTTTTGGGAACACGTGCTCATTCTGACCATGTTCCTGCCAATTTTGATTCCGCACTTGCGCGAGATTCCAAAAGTCCAACCAAGGACGTGGGGTTATCTTCTGTTCTCAGGTTTCGCTGGCTCGGCAGTCGGCACAATCTTCTTCACCCTAGCCCTAAAGTACGGGAATCCGACCGTGGTGAATGTCGTTCTGAACATCCAGCCTGTTATATCAACTGTTGGGGCATTTCTGCTTTTTGGCGACCGGCTTGCCCATCGCTTCTTCGTTTCCGCCGCCATCGCAATCATCGCAGGCGTCTTCGTTTCTGTCTCGCATCCGAGCATGATCGGTGTCTCTTTCGAGCGCGCCGGCCTGAATCTTGGCTCAGCGTATGCGCTGATCTGCGCGCTTTTCTGGGGGCTCTCTACTGTGGCCGGCCGCGGCGTGATGGTTGGTATGTCGCTCCGGCTTGCCTCGAGTATGCGGATTGTCGTCGGCCTCGCGTGTATGACATTAATTCTTCTGGCCTACGGCAAACTTCACGGCGCAGCACTGTGGCCAGCGGCGGCGCAAGCACACGCTGGTAAGGCGATCGTCCTCCTCTTGTTTCTAGCGTCGGTCTCGGGTGGAATTCCGCTTTTGATTTATTTTCAAGGGCTTCACCTTACGCGCGCATCGACGGCTGGTTATTTTGAAATGATGCAAACGCTCGCGGCAGTCTGCATCACATGGGGGATCTTTCACGCGACGCTTCAGCGGCACCAAGTCATCGCTGCGATCGTGCTGATCGCCGCAGTGGCGATGGTGCATCACGTGCAACAACAAATTGAACTTGGAATTCCGGCGGGAAGAGATTGATGCGACACCGCGGGAGGAGGGATTACGAAGCGCTACGAAATGAGCACTGTTATGGTGGGATTACCCAGTAATCCGCCTTAGTTCTGTTGTATTTTAGAAGGTGTCGTTTTTCTGCCGGATAATCATCGCGGATTAGCCAATACAGGTCTTCCAAGACGGGTCTTTCAAGAAAGAGACGATGCTTTTTAAGAAAGTCGTTTTTCGGGGAGAACGAAACATCGACTAGATCAATCTTCCCTGGGAGCTGTTTTTCGTAATAGAGAAAGGTCTGAATCTCGTCCAGATTCGTGTCTGGTGAAAACTGCTCCGGCAGACCGATCGAATCGACGTTGTATAAGAGTTTGCCCAGCAACAGGGCGTTATCGTCAGAAGTAACGTAGATGGTCAATCTGTTGACCAAGGCTTGCAATGCAGATTTAAAGTTTCTGTCGAATTCTCCTCTATCCACATTGGGAGCGATAAATATTACGTGATCCAATTTCAGGCTCTTGGTATTAGGATCGCTGTATAACTTTTCCAAAGCCAGACACGCCAAGCGGCAGCCAAGACTGTGCGCGATGATGATGATTTTTGGCGGCTTGACTTCGTTGTTTATTGCTTCCAGCAGATCCACCAGATGCTTCGTGGACCGGGAGATCTGAGCTACGTCGCGCGTGTAGCCCAGGACTGATTCGCTGTTGGCCCAATCGAACGTAAGAACGTTCGCGTCGATATTCAGATCGCGCGCGACTTGTGCGCAATGTGACGTGCTGAGCAGAAATGTGGCCTGGTAGCCATGGATCCAAATGACTAAAGGTTTTCCGGAGTGAGCCTGAAGGAACTCGAGAAACGCTGGATAGGGGCGCGATTCAACTTTCTTGATTGTACCGGCGTCGAGCGGCGAACCGGCGTGGTCATTCAGCTGCACTTGAACCTTTACCAGGCCGTACGAAACTTGCCCCGCGTATTCACTAAGATAGGTGACGTTCCCATCTGCCAGAGGCCCTGGTTTTCTGTCGGTGACATACCCGATTGTCTCGTTGAAATTTCGGCTCACGCTAAATGGCCGGACTTTTCCTTGCAGAAGCCTTGTCAGACCTGCACCGAGGTGTGCAGGAATCGGGAAGTAAAAAGCTGTAACCAATCCCAGTATGAAACAGAGCGCTGCGAGAAGGACGACGAGAACGGTCTTTTTTCGCACGAGCTTATTTTATTTTGCGCCGCGCTCGGGCGAAGCACAAGTCACGCGTGGAGGCCGATCCGCTTGAAGAGTCCCGCGGTCGTCACCTACCAGGCTAGATGATGTTTGCTTCCTTTGACTCTCGCTCGCGCGCGGGTTTCTCCGGAAATTCGAAACCGACTTTCCCATCCTCCAGTTTCAGGTAGGCGGAGAACGGGCGTCCCCTTTTCGAGATGAAACCGTCGATGAGATCCGTTTTCCCGGTTGCTAGTAGCTTCTGCGCCTGCTCTTTTGGGATATCCTTACCGAGAATCGTTTTGCTTAGCTTGAATTTGCATGGCTTTCGGTCAGCCTGCGAACGCTCGCAGATGTAGCTATTCTCGGTTTCAAAAATCTTTCCGCCGCATTTTGGGCACTTCCCAAGCGCCTCTTTTCCTGAGAAGTCGATTTTCGCGACCGGTTCTTTGGGCTTTCGTTCTTTTTTTGCCTTTGGCTCGCGCTTCTCGAATTCGAAGCCGATATTCTTCTTATCGGTGACCACCAGGAATGCTTTGAACGGCCTGCCTTTACGGGAAATGAAGCGTGGAAGCAAATCAGTCTTGCCGGCACTAAGCAGTTTTTTCACCTGCTCATGGTCCACCGGTTGTTGCAGGATGACCTTGCCGGCCCGGAAGTCGCAGGTCTTGTTCGGACCAACTGAATTTTCGCAGAGGTAGCTCATCCCCAATTCGAATACGCGCCCACCGCACTTTGGACATGTTCCAAGCGGCTCCTTTCCTGAGAAATCCACGGGTTGAGTGGCGCCGTTTTCCTGACCATTGGGTCCGAAATCGAATTCAGCCTTGAAGTCATCGTTCAGCTTGAGCACGGCGGGGAAACGTTTGCCTTTCCTGCTGCGAAAGCCGCTCAAGGGCCCGACGTGTTTATCGCGGACGAGAGTCTCAAACTCTTCGCGGCTCAGCAATCGACCGGCGATAGTCTTCCAAATCGTGAAGTCGCATTCCTCATTCGCACAGGTGAAACTCTTGAATCGCTCGATGATCGGTGAACCGCACTTTGGACACGTGCCAAATGGTTCGCTGTCGGGCATATGTTCATCGGGATGAAAATGCTTCGCCTTGCCAACAATTTCCTCAGTCAAATGCCGAATATCTCGCATGAATGCGTCGCGCGTGAGCTTGCGATGCTCGATTTCACGCAAACGAAATTCCCATTCGCCGGTGAGCTCCGGACTGGTGAGCTCGGGCACTGCATTTTTTAAAAGGGTAATCGTTTGAATCGCTTTTGCCGTTGGCTGCAGTTCCTTTCCATGTCGCGTCAAGTAGTGCGCCGAAATCAAGGTTTCGATGATGGATGCGCGAGTGGCCGGAGTTCCGAGACCCTTCTCCTTCATGGCATCACGCAGCTCTTCGTCTTCGACAAGTTTTCCCGCAGCTTCCATCGCGCTGAGGATGGTGGCTTCGCTGTAGCGAGCGGGCGGTTTAGTTTGATCCGTCTTGATTTCGACACTGATTGTCGCGACGTGTTCGCCTTGTGTCACTGGCGGCAAATTTTCTTCTGGCTTCTCACTGGTGGCTTCGCGGCCATAAACCTCCATCCATCCGGGCGCGACCAGAATTTTTCCTTCCGTCTTGAAAGGCTCTCCTTCAACACGCGTGATCCGGGTGGTGTTCTCGTATTGCGCAGGTGGAAAGAATACGGCCACAAACCGCCTGGTCAGCAGATCGAAAACCTTGCGCTCGTACTCGTCGAGCGAACTCGAGGCAGCGCCGGTTGGAATAATCGCAAAGTGATCGCTCACTTTCGCGTCGTTGAAGATGCGTTTGTTGGGCTTGACCCAGTTGTTATCAAGAACCTTGCGCGCGAATGGATTTTCGATCTTGGCTAACGTCGATCTTACTGTAGGGAGGTAATCTTCCGGCAACGCCCGAGAGTCCGTGCGCGGATACGTGATGGCTTTGTGCTTCTCGTAAAGGGCCTGCGCAATTTGCAATGTGCGTTTCGCCGAGAACCCGAAGCGATTGTTCGCTTCGCGCTGCAAGGTCGTGAGATCATACAGTTGCGGTGCAATTTGTGTCGTGGGCTTCTTTTCTTCCAGCTCGACGATCCCATCCTTCCCACTGCACTTGCGCTGAATGGCGTCCGCAATTTCGAAATGCCACAATCGCGGCGCGGTACGGTGCTCGTCCCAGAGCGAACCGTTTGCAGAGTCAAGTTGCCGCTCGGCATCCGGCAGGTTCAACTGGAGCCGGCCTACCAGCCTTTGTGTTCGCTCAATTTCAGTCTCGTCTTTCGTGAACGCTTCATCAAACCACCGCCCCGCATATTCGCCCGCTGTAGCGCGAAATTTACCGGTGATCTCATGTAGCTCGCGCGGCTTGAACTCCTGAATCTTTCTTTCGCGGTCAACAATGATCGCGAGCGTCGGTGTCTGCACACGGCCAAGCGATGTCACTGTGCTTCCACGGCCGCCACTGAGCCGCAATGTAAACGCGCGCGTCGCGTTGATGCCGACCAGCCAGTCAGCCTCGTTCCGGCTCCGCGCTGCGCTGGCCAGCGGTTGCATCTCAGCGTCGCTGCGCAATCGGGCAAACCCTTCGCGAATCGCCTCGGGCGTCATCGATTGCAGCCAGAGACGCTTGATCGGTTTTTTTGTGCCTGCGTATTGGATGATATAGCGAAAGATCAATTCGCCTTCGCGCCCCGCATCACATGCATTGATGATGTCCGCGACGTTTTTATCCTTGATGAGCTTGCGAAGAACATTGACGCGGCCTCCCATTTTTTCCGCAGGCGCAAGTTCAAATTCTGGCGGCATGATAGGCAGTTTTTTCATATCCCACTTGTCCTCCTGCTTCATCGAAGCAGGTACCGCGAGTTCAAGCAGGTGGCCGACGGCCCACGAGATGAGATATTTCTCGTTCTCGTAGTAATCCTTGCCTTTTTTGAAGCCGCCCAGCGCCTTGGCGATATCACCGGCAACCGATGGCTTCTCTGTAATTATGAGGGACTTGGACATGGGGGCTGGCAATCGAACCCACTTACGGGACTTTTGCAAGTGGGAGACGTTTTTTAGACATGCGGGCCGAAGGAAGCCCGCATAACACAATAACCTATCCCAGCTTTACAAAGTATTTTCCGGGCAATTGTTTGACCAAACGTTTCAATTCCAACTGCAACAGCGTCGATGAAACTGCTGCGCTCGGCAGTTTTGTTTTCTCTGTGATTTCATCAATTGATGTCTCTGTCGGTTCGATGGCGTCGTAGATGCGGCGCTCGTCTTGAGAAAGAGGCGGCAACGGGCGCGCAGCTGCTTCGGCCGACGGTTTTGCCTCGGGCAGAAGAATCTGCAGATCATCCAGGATGTCGCTGGCATCCATCACAAGCTTCGCGCCTTGCTGGATCAGACGATTGGATCCCATCGCGCTCGGCGCGTTGATATGGCCAGGCACCGCGTAAACGGATCTACCTTGTTCGATTGCTTGCGATGCGGTGATGAGCGCGCCGCTATTCAAGCCTGCCTCCACAACAAGAATACCGTGACTCCAGCCGGAAATGATCCGGTTGCGCATCGGGAAAGTTTGACGATCCGGTTCGATTTCCATCGAAAACTCGGACACGATTGCGCCGTTCCCTGCTCGAATTTTTTCAGCAAGCGCAGCGTTCTCTGGCGGATAAAGCTTTGTCAGCCCGGAGCCGATTACTGCGATCGTGCGCCCCTTTGCCGCGAGCGCACCTTGATGTGCGGCGGTGTCGATGCCACGCGCGAGTCCGCTGATTACAGTTAATCCCGCATACGCGAGCTGATATGCGAGCTTTTTAGCGGATTCGACCCCGTAATGTGTAGTACGCCGAGCGCCGATGATGCCGATTGCGTGATGGTCGCGCTCTTGCAGTTCACCCCAAACGTAAAGCACAATCGGCGGCGCATGAATCTCTCGGAGCGACTTGGGGTATGACGGCGATTCTTGGGTGATGACTGTGGCGCCAAATTCGCGAATTCGGTCAAGCTCCGTGGGAAGATCGACAATCGACTCCCAGTTGCTAATCTGATCGGCCACTTCACTCCCGATTCCTTCGACTTTTCGGAGTTCGTTGCGTTTCGCTGCGAGAATTTGTTGCGGCTGTTTGAATATTTCCAGCAATTTTCGCAGTCGTACGGGCCCGACTGTTGGTAGCATATTGAGCGCGATACAGGCTTCCGTCGCGTTCATTTGCAAGGCGCAAGCTGGGGGCTCGCGCTATTTCTAGAAGGGAATTTCGTCGTCGTCTGGCTCCGTCGCTTTTGCCGACTTCGGCGGTGCGGCGGTTTTGCTGCCAGCACTTGTGGCTACTCGATCTTCTTCGGAAGTCTCGCCTGCCGCGCCCCCAGGACGACCCCCTAGCAACTGCATGCTTTCGCCGACGACGCGAAGTTTGGTCCGCTTTTGGCCTGTCTGCTTGTCATCCCAGCTATCCATTTGCAGACGGCCTTCGATAAAAACGGGTCTGCCCTTCCTCAAATATTCGCCAGCGATCTCGGCCAGGCGCGCCCATAGCACAACATCGACAAAAGTAACTTCTTCGCGTCTTTCTCCGCCTTCAGTTGTGTAAACGCGGTTGACTGCGATGCCGAGATCGCACACCGCACTGCCTTTGGGGGTATAACGGACTTCCGGATCGCGCGTGAGATTTCCAAGCAGAATGACTTTATTGAAACTGGCCATTCCCGGCTTATAACCAAGTCACTTCGCTTTCGCCATCTTTTTCGCAGGCTTTTCCTTCTTTTCCTCAACCCGCTGGTAATTTTGGCGATAAATCTCCGGGTCGAGCTTGAATTTCGAGCGCAGTTTCCCAATCGACTGCGGCTCAGCGTTGAAGACAAAGTTGACGTAATATCCCGCGTTGAGTGGCCCTGCCGCGTACGAAAACTGGCGCTTGTCCATTTTTTGCACCTGTTCGATCTGAGCGCCTTCTTGTTGGAATTCAGATTCCAATCGATCAATGACTTCCTTGACTGTGTCTTCCCGTCCTTGTGTGTTCAACACAAGCAGAGCTTCGTAACGATATTTCATGATTCTTCAGTTTTGTTGAAAATGTTCATCGCGGAAATGAGATCATTGTCAATCGCGCATTTCACTGCTTCTACTGCGCGATCGATGCTGGATCTAACAATCGGCCTTTCCTCTTCAAAGAAGCGGCTCAATACGTAATCGACCGATGCTGCAGGTGGAGCCTCTCCGATTCCGATTCGGAGACGGGGGATTTCTTCGGTGCCAAATTGCATAATCACCGATTCGAGGCCGTTATGGCCGCCCGATCCACCGCTGGTCCGCAATCTCAGGCGGCCGAGCGGCAACGCCATATCATCAAGCACCACAAGGATCTCGGGCGGCTCGATCTTGTAAAACTGCGCTATTTTCAGGAGCGGGTAGCCACTCCGGTTCATATAGCTCATTGGTTTTGCCAGAAACACATCGCCGCATTTGGCCATTAATGCGTCCCACTTTGTCGACTTCTCCCAAGTCGATCCAAACTGCGCGGCAAGCTGATCGGCGACCATGTAACCAACGTTGTGGCGGGTGGCTGCATATTCCGACCCAGGATTTCCCAGCCCGGCTACCAGACGAATCGACGATTCTTCCACGTCCGCTCAAGCCGCGATCCAGTCCGAGCCAGACTGGCATTTTTCGCAATCGGCAGTCAAGAAGGCTACTTCTTTTGCTCTTTTTCCTTTGGAGCCTTTTCCTTTGCGGCCGGTGCGGCGCCAGCGGCTTCACCCTCTTCCTTTTTCTCGGTGATAACTTCTGGGCCTGCCGCCGCAGCAGCTTCAGCTTCAATAGCCACTGGTTCTTCTTCGACCACTGGCGCCAGGACTGAAAATGCCGTCAAATCCGCTGGCACCTTCGCAGTGACTCCGGACGGCATTTGAATGTCTCGCACGTGGATGGAATCGCCGATATTTAATTGCGAGACGTCTACAGTAATTCGATCTGGTAAATCACGAGGCAAACATTCGATTGCGAGCGCCCGCAGGCTCTGTTCAAGCAGTCCGCCAAAAGTCTTAACGCCGACAGGCGTGCCCGTCGGTTCGAGCGGAACTTCAGCCTGGATTGTTTCATCCATCGAAATAGCGTGAAAATCGACGTGGACAATCTCACCACCCACCGGCGAATGTTGCACTTCCTGCACTAGCGCGGCACGATTTGATTTTTCGCCCGCGATTTCGAGTTCAACCAGGACGTTTTCACCTGAGGCGTGGCTCATCATTGCATTGATGTCCCGGGCAGCCACTTGCAACGGCTGCGGTTTAACTTTTCCCCCGTAAATGACGGCTGGAATTATTCCGCGGGCCCGTAGCTTGTGCACACCCGAGCGGCCCACGTTAGTCCGCGGCTCTGCTTTTAACTTAACCTGTTTTGCCATTTTTACCGTTCTCTATGTTAAACAGCGACGAGACGGACTCGTCATTATGAATCCGCTTGATGCCTTCCCCGAGAAGCTCGGAAACGCATAGCACCGTGGTTTTAAACCCTTTTACGGCGCGCACAGGCGTGCTGTTGGTGGTTACTAATTCCGCAATTTGAGACTTTTGCAAACGCTCGATTGCGATATCGACCAGAACAGCATGCGACACGCCAGCGTAAATTTTCTGCGCGCCACGTTTTTTCAAAAGCTCCGCGGCGGAAGTCAGCGTCCCAGCCGTCTCGGTTAGGTCATCGACCAACAGAACATCGCGCCCTTCCACTTCACCGATGAGATATAAGGCTTCGGTCTCCGTGGCGCTTCGGCGTTCCTTTGCGACAATTGCGAGATTTGCATGCAACGCCTCCGCATAGGCCGAAGCCATCTTCAGACCACCTAAATCCGGAGAAACAACCGTTGTTTTTCCCGTAAGCTCTTTTCGCAAATACTTGATCAAAACCGGGAGCGAATAGAGGTGATCCACCGGGATGTCGAAGAACCCCTGCACCTGTTGCGCGTGCAAATCCATGGTAAGGACGCGGTTCACACCCGAGGCGTACAACAAATTTGCCACCAGTTTGGCTGTAATTGGGACCCGCGGCTGATCCTTGCGGTCTTGGCGAGCATATCCGAAGAATGGAATGACCGCGGTAATCCGATCCGCGCTGGCCCGCCGCGCTGCGTCTACCATGATGAGCAACTCCATCAAATGCTGGTTGGTAGGCGGACAAGTTGGCTGAATGATAAAAACGTCGTGACCGCGTATGTTTTCCTCAATTTTTACGTACGTCTCGCCGTCAGGAAACGAGCTGATTGTCGCCCGGCCTAGTGGCACTCCTACGTATTTGCAAATACGTTCGGCCAGATCGCGGTTGGCCGAGCCACTAAAAATTTTCAATTCCGGTTGGAGCGCGAACATGGAGCGGCTAACTTAGGCGTGTAGCAACACCCTTGGCAATCTTCAAAACTTGCCAAGCAACTTTTCTGTGGCGAAGTTTTGATACCTGAGTCCTCAAGATGAATGCCGAGGTTATTCGAATAGAACGTCCGACAACAAACTCCCGGTTGTTCGCGCATACCCGCTGGGATGCCATCCCTGCGTTGGCCGGCCTATTTCATCTGGCTTATTTCGTGGGACTGTTTTTCCTCTATCCGCATGCCCCGCTGTGGTTGATGGTGATTCTGGGGTTCATTTATTCGCTGATGGTCAATGCGAACATCAACGGGATAGGGCATAATTTCATTCACAACCCGTTCTTTCGCTCCAACACTCTGAATCGGGTTTTTGGCGTCACACAATCGGTCGCCTGCTGCTTCTCGCAGACGATGTACGACGCTGTGCACATGCAGCATCATAAGGGAAATTCCGATCGCCAGGACGAAAAGGGCGATACCATTGATTGGTTATCAATTTATCGTCACGGACACGACGGCGAGGCGGAAAGTCCGTGGAGCTACGTGTTTCTGAGTTTCTTTCGCGACGACGTAGGGGCAATCCGGAAAGAACTGCGCAAACGCAACAACGGCGATCTTTTCTGGGGCAACCTTGAACTGGCAGCGTTCGCGGTCACGCTTTTCGTAATGTTCCTGTTTAACTGGCGCTATGTTATTTTTTATTTCCTGCCGTTCTGGTACCTCGGTCACTGCTTTAGTTATCTCAACGGCTACTATCGCCATTATGGAGCGAATCCGGATAAACCGATCGCCTGGGGTGTAAGTAGCTACGGAAAAATTTACAACTGGCTGTTTTTCTACAACGGCTACCATGCCGAGCACCATTTCCGGCCCAAAGTGCATTGGACGAAGATGGAAAAATTTCATCAAAGCATCGAAGACCTGCAAAAACAGGAAGGCGTCCGCACGATCAAGCGCGCACATATGCTCGGGTTTCTGGATTCTGATCTGCCGAAACGCAGTGAGCGCGAGAACGCGCCTGCGCGAGAACGCGCCGCGTCACCGGCGCGATAGTCGTTTCGTCCTGGCCACCTCGCTATGGTGAGGCGGACAAAGTTTGCTCACGCAGGGAGCGCGTCTCACAGACGTGACTATGACTTCGCAAACCTCGCTCGAAACTTTTCTTTCTTCGCTTCGCACTCTTCCTGCAAGCGACGTATTTCCGCGGCGAGTTGTTTCTCGAGTGCTTGTGCCTCCTCCGAATTTCCAGCGATTTGCGCCTTGCGGATTTGGTCTTTCAAAAAGACTTCTCTCTCTGCAATTTTCGCCCGAGAAACAGAATCGACTTCTGCGATTTCTTTCTTCTGTTCTTCCGTGAGCGAGATTGATGGCGACGCTTTCTCAAGCCGTTCCATCGCCAGTTCGTAAGCCGATTTCATTAGTTATCCTATTCTTACTCTTGGTCGTGCTTTTGCTCTTTTTCCTAATCTGAACGGTGCGCCCGGGTCGCGTCTTACCAAAAAACCGTGCCGAATTGCGTCCACGGAATCAATTCCTAAATTAATTGAATGTCTTCACGAATCCAATTGCTCAGCACCGATTTCGACGGCACGCTTGTTTCACACGCTGGCGAACCGGCTCTGGATCGGCAGTGCATGGAACTAATTCGTGAGTTGCAGGCTTCAGGTGCAACCTGGGCTATCAACACTGGACGTTCGGTCGATCTGCTCGAATCCGGGCTTGCCAATTTCGAAATCCCGATTCGTCCTGATTTCATTCTGACAACTGAGCGCGATGTCTTTCGTCCCGGCGGAAACGGAGACAAATGGGAGCCATTCGGGGATTGGAACGACCGTTGCGCGCGCGACCATGCTGAGTTGTTCTCTTCAGCCCAGCCAGTCCTCGCCGAGGTAATCGACTATGTGACTCAAGAAACAAAGGCCCGTCTTATCTATGATTCGGGTCGGCTCGAAGGCCTTGCAGCCGAAAACGAAGAAGAGATGGAAGGCATTGCCAAATTTATCGAACAAGCACGGGCCGGGCACCCAAAGTTTGATTATCAACGGAACGGTATTTACCTCCGTTTTTGTCATACTGATTATCACAAAGGAGCGGCGCTCGCTGAGTTGGCACGCCTGATCGAAATCTCGCGCGACAACATCTTCGCGGCCGGCGATCATCACAACGATATCTCAATGCTGGATGGAAAAGTTGCTGCGATGCCATCCTGCCCGTCAAATGCAATTGCCGAGGTGCAAAGCGCGGTGCGGCGTGCCGGCGGTTACATCGCGCGGGAAGAGCATGGTGCGGGCGTTTACGAAGCGCTTCGTTATTTCGCGGAAGATCGTTGACCTGTAGCGGCGCTCTATGAGCGCCGAAACGCGATACTGAAACATTCTGCCTTGCCGGGACGGCGGTCACAGACCGCCGCTACAGCTCTCTGGTCGCCAGCGCGAGCGGTGCATCGGCTTCAATTTTCCCAGCAAACCGATTCGTCATGTAAGTGAGGAGCAACACCCAAAAAGTGAGCGCCAGCCCGAATAGGGGAAATTGGAGGGCCAGCGGCAGGGAGTAGATAATTGCCATCAGCGGAATCCAGACTGCCCATGTGGCGAGTAATGTGGGAATGATTTTGTCGCGGTAATGTTTCCATGTGAAGAGATCACGAATGGGCTGCAGCGAGATGCCGCTGTTTTTCCATTCGTAGGTCAGCACACCAAACGGCGCCGCAAAAAGTGGATTGTAACCAAATTGATCAACGCAAATTTTCGCCGCGACTACAGGCAGGGTTGCGACGTCTCCAAACCAGGCTGCTTCACTTCGATACAAAAGGTCGACAAGCGTTCCATCGATTCCCCACACAGGCACGGTAAACAGCAAGTTACGAAGGTTCCGACGACTGGGGCGTCCTCGCTGGAAGAAAAGAATCAAAAACAACTCCGGAATGAGTGCCCCCGCCGCTATGGATGCTACGATGACAAAAAGGGTGCCCTGTGTGCGCTTGAGTTCGGCCAGTTGCGAAAGCAGTATGAACGCTGTGTGAGTCGTGTAAAAACTCACGAGCAACATCAGCATCAGCGCCTGAATAATTAACGCTGGCAGGGCGTTGGCTCGCGCAGCCTCCCAACCAAGAGTGAGTGGCGAGCGCGTTCTGTGCATCGCGGCCGAGTGTTCTCCACGCGTTTGCGCGATCAAGCAGAATTCTCCGCCAAAAAAATGGTGCCGAAAACCTTTAGCCTTTATGCTCGTTCAACACCCGCGAAGACGTTCTTCGCTGTTGATTACCAGTGGACGCTTCCGCTGGCTCCGGGGCCGCCCGGAGTAAACTTTCCCTCGTCAGACATTCTTTCCCCGGGGACAGGTGTACCAGACGTGGCAGACTGGGAAACCGAGTCATCGCTCATCGAATCCTCGGACGTCGCGCAGGCGGAAAGCACCGATGCGACGGCCAAAAACAGAACTGCGCGTAGTGCAAAGCGTTCTTTCACGCCACGAACGTAACTTTGCAGATATTTGATGCAAGCCCCGGTGTCCGATAGGATTTTGTAGTGAAGAGCGCCAGCAAGATCGAGATCAAATCTCTCCTTTTAAACGAGCTCCAGGAGCAGCTTCGCAACATGGGAGAACCGTCCTATCGCGCTGGCCAGATCGTCGATTGGCTTTATAAAAAACGCGTTGACACGATCGACGCAATGACCAATTTGGCCCGCCCATTGCGCAGCCTGCTTTCGGGGGCGTTTTCGCTTGGCAAGATCGACCTCGTGCGCGTGCTGGGTGCGCGCGACACGACGCGGAAATTTCTTCTTCGTTTGGCCGACGGAAATTTGATCGAATCGGTTTTGATTCCGGCATCACTGGCCCTTTACGGTGGGAGAGCGGACCGTCGGACGATTTGTGTCTCGACCCAGGTAGGTTGCGCATACGGTTGCAAATTTTGCGCGAGCGGCTTGGAAGGTTTCTCTCGCAATCTGAGCGCGAACGAAATTGTCGACCAGCTCATCGCAGTTGAGCGCACGACTGGTGAAAAAATCGACAACATTGTGTTCATGGGAATGGGCGAGCCACTGGCCAACCTCGAGAACGTACTCCGGGCGATTCGGATAATTAACGCGGAATGGGGCCTCGGCATCGGCGCGCGCCACATCACGGTTTCAACCAGCGGCCTGGCGCCGCAGATTCGCAAACTCAGTGATGAACCTTTGCAAATCCGGCTGGCCGTTTCTCTGCACGGCGCCACTGATGAAGTTCGCAATCGAATCATGCCAATCAATCGTCGTTACAACATCGAGACCCTGCTTTCGGCCTGCGACTACTACAATGCTCACAAGAAGCAACGTCTCACGTTCGAATACATCTTGATCGCAGATGTGAACGATTCCGACGAGCAGGCGCGTTTGCTTTCTCGCCACGCGCACCGGCTCTCGGCAAAAGTGAACCTAATTCCCTACAATAGTGTGTCCGGTCTACCTTGGACGCGACCTTCAGAAAAGCGTCAGGAAAAATTTGTGTCGATCTTACGAGCCGAAGGCATTCCGGCGACGTTGCGTCGTGAGAAAGGGCATGACATCGATGCTGCTTGCGGGCAGTTGCGGTTGCAGACGGAACGGGCCGAACAGACAAACGGGTGATTTCGAAATTGTAGGGCGTCTGCGTCAGGCGCCTTCTCAAGTGGCGTTTCTCAGCATGGAGTTGGCGGGAGCCGACCGATATGGGCGGGAAGGTCGCCAGACCGAGCGAGCGGGAGGAGCCAGTCAAACGCTCTGCAAAGCAAAACTTTTTGCGCAAGGCAAGCTCGCGTTTAGTATTTCATCATGGCCGGCTACGAGGGCGAGCCCGAACGCGCATGGGACGAGTACCAGTGGGAGCGTTTCCTGCAGCAACAGGAAGGCAAGGCAGAAAAGTACATGCAATTGCTGGAAGAATATCTTGATGATCCCCAGCGCGACGAGATCATCGCCCGCGAAATGGGTTGGACCCAATTATTGGATGCCAAAGATTGGAGCGCGGAACTCGATGCGCTGCCAGATGAAGCCGTAACGGAAGAAGTCGATTCTGGCATTGACGAGGGTTCGAGATCATCAGAGACGTTTGAAGGGCATGATCTGTATCGCGCTGCCTTCGCGTTAACGATCTGGATTGATCATCTGTTCGACCGAAACGCTTCGCTTCCAAACGAGCCAGCAGCTGTAAAACTGGCCACCCAGGCCGCGCTGGCGAACGCAAAGCTGGCCGCCGCCTTGAGCAGCGATAGTCTGAGTGAAATCGGGATGACAATCGCCTATTTGAAGCGGGCCTTGAAAGCTATCACGATTTCGATGGATGCCGCGGTACAACTCCGCAAGATCGCCGGACTGGTTACCCGCTCGCAATATGCAATCCTTCGAAAGCGGCTTTTTCAAGTGCGAGACGGCATTATCACCCTCATGGGCGAATATCGCAGGGAGTGGCGTCGCCGGTTCGGCCCCGAAAGCTTTCGGGGTTGAATGAAATAGGGCCGGCTCCCGTCCAATAATGCAAACGGAAGCGACTCTGGCTCAGAACGATGTGTCGGACGTGGATTTGGTGACACGATGCCAGGCCGGTGACACCGAAGCATTCGACGAGCTGGTCGCTCGCTACCGAACACGAGTATTTGGCATGATTTACAACATGGTTCATAGCGAGCAAGACGCGTGGGACCTTGCTCAGGACAGCTTTGTCAAGGCGTGGAAATCAATTAAACATTTTCGGGGACGCTCGTCGTTTTATACCTGGATTTATCGGATCGTCATGAACGTGACGATCGATTGGCTCCGCAAAAAACAAATCAAGGGCGGAGGCGGCGAATTCGACGATGCGATACAGCTAAAGGAGATTGAGCCTGCGTCCAAGACTGTGCCGAAGTCGGAAGCTTTGCCTCACGAGATGATGGAACGGAGCGAAATCCGCGCCCGGATCGACAAAGCGATTGCACAGCTTTCGCCTGAGCAGCGAGCCGTCATTTTGATGAAAGAGATCGAAGAGATGCAATATCATGAAATTGCGGAAGCACTTGGTTGCTCAATAGGCACAGTGATGTCGCGTCTTTTTTATGCGCGCAAGAAATTGCAAAATTTGCTGAGGGACGTGTATGAAAACATTTGAAGAAAAGTGGACAGCATGGCTGGACGGACAGCTCAGCGGAAGGGAACTATCTGAATTTGAAGCGTCGTTGCCAGACAAAGCTGTCGCTGAAGCCGAAAAGGCGGAGGCAAAAAAGCTTGGCGCTCTTTTGAAGAGCGAGCTAGGCGCCACGGCGCTGACAAACGAAGAGTTTTTTAGCCATCAGCTCCGTGAAAGAATCATTCGTGAAAGTAGCGTGCGTTCTGTGAAGCGCGAAGCCAAGGCCTCCACGTGGTGGACAATTCCTCGCCTGTTGTGGACGGGGATCGCGTCACTCGCCGTTTTCTTGATTTTCACAGTTTTCGTGATTCGCGACAAAAATCCTGCGGAAGAATCGCAATACCTCACCCAGATTCTAAACGCGCGCGTTGACCCGGTCGTTAGTCCGAATGCGACCGTCTCAATGTTTGAGGCGAAGCAAGACCGCGTAACGGTGTTATGGACGGAGGGATTGCAAAGTTTACCCGCCGACTACGCCGCCAAGTAATAGCTCATGGGTCGCTCGCTGGCGTTCTTATTCTCCTTTGTCTCACTGATCGCAGGGGCGGTATCAGGGGGACAGGCCGCGGAAACGGTGTGGAGCGGACTTGTTATTGCGGAAAACGTTGCGCAGCCACAACCGGTTCCGCCGGAACTCACCCGGATCGAGGGGTCGCTGAAGAAATTTTTTGGCTACAACCAGTTTCAAGTGATCGGCCAGTCGCAGAAGACGCTTAAGACCGGACAGGAAGACTGGCTTGCAACCAGCAAATTTTTTGGGCTGCATGTCGACGCACAGGGTGAAAGCGCGGCGGGTTATGTTTTGGGTTTGAAGCTTTACAAGGAGAAAGAGCTCTTGCTCGAAACAGATGCCAAGCTGAGCAAACGCAGTCCGCTGGTCATAAAAGGTCCTCAGGTTGGCAGCGGGCAATTATTGCTCGTGTTGGTTATACAATAAGCGAAGCGCGTTGTTTTACGTTGGAGATGCGCACTCTGCTTCTTTTACTGGTGGCTGAACTTTCAATCATGTCTTCCGCACTTGCTTCAGAAAAGCCCTTCAGTTTCAAAGCCACGCCCGGAAAACTCCCGAAAGACGTGGTCCCGACCGACTATGCCGTTCGCATTGTCCCTGATATCGACAAGCTGACATTTGCCGGGACCGAAACGGTAAAGTTCGACGTTCGCCGCCGCGTTCGCCAATTGGTGTTAAATGCGCTCGAACTCAAAATCGAAGCGGCCTCTATCGATGGCAAAAAACTGCCCGGCTCTGCAATTAAGACCGATGCCCAAAACGAACTGCTTACACTCGCGTTATCGTCAGAACTTCCGACCGGCGAGCATACGCTCACGCTTCGTTTCGCCGGTAAAATAAATCAGCAGGGGCAGGGCCTTTTCTACATGCGGTATCAGGAGGAAGGCACCGGTGCTCGGAAGATCATGCTCGGAAGCCAATTTGAAGCCACCGATGCCCGTCGATTTTTTCCTTGCTGGGACGAGCCGGTCTTTCGCGCACGCTTCCAATTGACGGCGGTCGTGCCGGAGAACTGGCTCGCTGTTTCGAACATGCCGGTCGAGAGTGAAAACAAAATCGCTGGCGGCAAAGAAGTGCGCTTCGCTGCAACTCCGCCAATGTCGAGTTATCTAAACGTTTTCGTTGCAGGCGAACTCGACTTCATTGAGTCGCGAAGTGGCCCGACACAGCTCCGAGTGATCGCGACGAAAGGCAAGGCAGAGCTGGGCCGCTACGCGCTCGAAGCCACCGCGCAAATCTTACGATACTACAACGATTATTTTGGCGTGCCTTATCCATTGCCGAAGCTGGATCAGATAGCGCTGCCAGGCGGTTTTGGAGGTGCAATGGAAAACTGGGGCGGGATTACCTACTACGAATCGAAGCTTCTGTTTGACCCGAAAAAGTCCTCTGCGGAAACAAAGCAAGATATCTACGAGGTTCTCGCGCACGAAACGGCACACCAATGGTTTGGCGATCTGGTAACGATGGCTTGGTGGGACAACTTGTGGCTCAATGAAGGATTTGCCTCTTGGATGGGCTCCAAATGCACGGCGCACTTTAATCCACGATGGGAAGTCTGGCTGCGTCGGGAATTCCCGCGCGATCCGAGCCGCCGTGTTGGAATCGCCAAGGAAGTGGCAATGGAAGGCGATGCGCGATCGACTACTCATCCCATCCAGCAGCCGGTCGCGACCGAGGCCGAAGCCAATAGTGCTTTCGACGATATAACTTACAAAAAGGGCCAATCATTCTTGCGGATGCTGGAGAGTTTTCTCGGCGAAGATGTGTTTCGGGAAGGAATTCGCCGTTACATGGCGGCGCATTTGTACTCAAACACCACGACAGCAGACTTGTGGAAGGCGCTTTCGGAAGCTTCCGGGAAACCGGTGGGGGAAATCGCAACCGGTTGGACGGAGCAACCGGGATTTCCAGTCGTGAAAGTGAAACGAGAACAAGACGCCAACATCTCGCTCACGCAGGATCGGTTTGCCGTTAATTTCACGAACGCTCCGCCGCTCGAGTGGAAAATTCCCCTTACGTATGCGGTTATCGGTGAAACTCCTGCGACACTGTTGATGACCGGGAAGATCGACAGCATCCACAACATTCCGCCTGATCGAGCGCTCAAGCTGAACGTAAATGGCGCTGGAAATTATCGCGCAGAATACGATGAGGCATCCTGGAAATTGTTGCTCGGGGTTTTGAAGAATTTGGGCGTTGCGGACCGCGTCAATTTACTGAGCGACACCTGGGCCCTGGTCCAGGCGAATCGCGTGCCGGTCGCTCGATATTTTGAATTGGCGGAAAAGCTGTCAGCTTCCACCGACCTGGCAGAGCGCGAACAGATCATTCACGTGCTGGAATTTATTAACCAGCTTTTGAGTGCCAGCCCTGAACAGGGGAAACTTCAGCGCTATGCGCGATCTCTCTTGCTTCCCACATTTGATGCGGTTGGCTGGGAAGCCAAACCGGACGAGCAACCGGCAACGACAAACCTCCGGGCAAGCCTGATTACGGCGCTCGGGAACCTCGATGATTTGAAAATGGTCGCGAGTTGTCGCGAACGTTTTAAGGCTTTTCTCATCAATTCAGAATCGCTGGCTCCCGACCTCCGGCCGGCGGTCTTTTCAGTTGTGGGGCGCTACGCTGACGAATCGACATGGAGTCAACTTCACCAGCTCGGCCTGAAGACAACGAGCATTGAAGAAAAACAGAATTATTACGATGCACTGGCGAATGCGATCGATCCCGAATTAGTGAAGAAGACCCTTCCTATCGCGCTTACAGACGAATTACCAACGAGCCGCGCGGTCTTTCTTGTCTTAAGAGTCGCTCGCGAAAGTGGTCATCCGGATATCGCATGGGATTTTGCCAGGGCGAACATGAAAGCGCTCCTCGCAAAGAGCGACGCGCTGGGTGCTAACACATATGCTCCCAGTCTGTTCACTTTTTTCGCGGACGATTCGCGGGCTCAGGAGCTAAGGACATACGCGAAAGACAGTCTGTCGGCTGCGAGCGCTTCGTCAGTAGCAAAGGCTCTGGATGAAATTCAGTTCAGATCCGAACTGAAAAAACGCCTCGCAGTTCAGCTAAGCACGTGGATCGACAGGAAAACCCGCTAATAGCGATCACCATCAAAAAAGACGGTTTGGGCAGCCGTCGATTTCGACCTTGACGGTCGGGAAGCCGTCACTCCTTAAATGCTATTCTGTCTGATTATTTTGTTGCGGCGTGATCCACAGGCGCATCGGGATCATTGAAGACTCAGCAAAACCGTGGTGGCGGAAAAATTCCTGGGCCAAATTTTCCGGTCGGTCGGTCAGTAACGTAATGCGAAGGAAATTTTTCTCTTTCGCAAAATCAATCGCATGTTGGAGAAGCTTTGCACCATAGCCCTTGCCTTGGTATTGCTTGTGGATCACCAGATCTTCGAGCAGGATCACGAAGCCGCCCTCGGCGGTGCTGATGGTAAACAGCAAATTGATCATCCCCACGATTGCCCCGTTCTGCCGTAATACAAAGACGCGCCCCCGGCTCGGTTGTTCGAAAATCAGGCGCAAGCCACGGAGCTGTTTTTCCTTATCCGGACGGAAATCGCCTTCCTGAGCGAACAATCCACCGAGCATTTCCGACAGTTCGTCAAGGTCGGCCTCGGTCGCCGGCTCAATCACCACATGTTCTTTTTCGCCCATTGCTTGCACTGCTTATTCCAAAAATCCGCCATTCTGGCAATCAAATTACCCTGACGCGCCCTGCTGGCGTTAACTATTGATCCGCTTGGTGACGTTGACAATGTTGCGCTCGACCGTACTTTAGCCGCTTTTAAATCGCACCGAGTCTGTTTTCGGTTTTATGAAACGCACTTACCAGCCATCCAAGCGAACACGCAAACGCCAGCATGGTTTTCGTGCCCGCATGAAGACGAAAGGGGGCCGCGCGACCCTGGCACGCCGTCGTCAACGCGGCCGCAAGCGCTTGCTTCCAAAGCGCGTTGGAAGGCATTACGCGCGCCATACGCAGGCGTGACTCTTGTGTTTCCAGCCAATCCGTGCGTCGTTTGTCCGTCCATTGAGGTCCACCAAGTTTTTTGGCTGGTCACGCATCGCTGACTTGGTTACTCTGGGCCAGAAAAATTCAACGTGATGAAATCAAACGCAGTTGTCATCGAAACGCCCAAAACGGATTCGAGGATTTTTGCCCACACCCGTTGGGACGCGATTCCTGTGTTAGCTGCGATTTTCCACTGCCTCTATTTCTTCGGGATGTTCTATCTCTTCTCGCGGGTTCCCCTCTGGATCATGCTTGTTCTAGGCTTCGTCTACTCGGTAAGCATTTCATGGAATATCAATGGCATCTCCCACAATTTCATTCACAATCCTTACTTCCGATCGCCACTGCTTAACCGACTGTTCAGCATTCTTGAATCAATCACTGTTGGATTTAGTCAGGTTTTTTACGAGTGCATTCACATGCAACATCATAAGGGAAACGCTGACCGGCCCAATGAGAATGGCGAGACAGTCGATTGGATTTCGATCTACAAGCATGGACACGACGGTGACGCAGAGCACCCGCTTACGTACACTTTCTTGAGTTTCTTCCGTGAAGACCCTAAGACGGTCTATCGGCAATTGAAACGCAAGAATCCGCGGGACGCGTTTTGGGGAGTTACAGAGTTAGCGCTGTTTGTATCCACGTTCCTTATTCTCGGCGTCCTTAACTGGCGCTACATCTGTTTCCTTCTTCCGTTCTGGTATTTCGGCCATTGCCTTTCCTACCTTAACGGCTACTACCGCCACTATGGTGGCAACCCCGATGAGCCGCTCGCCTGGGGCGTGAGCAGTTACGAGAAATTTTACAATTGGATTTGGTTTTTTAACGGCTATCACGCGGAGCATCATTTCCGCCCTAAAGTGCATTGGACACGTATGCAGGCGCTCCGCGACCAGATCGTGGAACAACAGCGCGCCGTCGGCGTCCGAGTAATCAAACCGCCGCACGCTCTTGCTTTTCTTGATCCCGATCTGCCGACGCTCAAACAAGATTCTCGGCAAAAGTCTCGCGTCCGTTGGAATCTAAAGTCTGCGCGTCTGCAAGGTGGAACCGACTGAGAGAATTCTCGTTGGTGCCACTCGGGTGCTTACATTGCTGACTAATTTTTCGTTGAGCGACGAAAGCCTGAATTTTCTGGTTGCGATTTAGTCCAACGTTTCGAAATTCGAAATCCGGAAAATTTCAAACTTTGCATCGTTAGCTCAATTGGCAGAGCAAGTGCCTCTTAACCATGCCGGTAACCCCGGTATGCGACGCCGGATTACCGAATAGGCTACCATTATAGACGCCTCTAAAGGGGCGATGTAATGGCTGGAGGCGAAGATTTCTTTGACAGAACAGTCGACGAATAGGTCGGTTTTCGAGACTGGCCTGAGACCTACGATGGAATCACCCTTACATATCGCCCCGTTCTCGATCCAAATCGAGGCAGAGATCTTGTCTGGCCTCCGAGAGCGCATTCGTAAGACGCGCTGGCCTGACCAGGCACCAGGCGCTGCTTGGGAGCAGGGGACTGACCTTAAGTACCTTAGGCACTTGCTTGCGTATTGGGCCGACGAGTTCGATTGGCAGGCACAAGAACGCGAGCTGAACGCATTACATCAGTTCCGCGCCGAGCTCGACGGCGTCCACAGCCACTTCGTCCGTGAGCAGGCCAGACACGGGCACGGCATTCCGCTGATTTTGACCCATGGCTGGCCTAGCACATTCGTCGAGCTGCTTCCGCTCGTGCCATTCCTGACCGATCCACACGCTCACGGCATCGACGGTCCCGCCTTTGACGTCGTCATCCCTTCCCTTCCTGGTTACGGGTTCTCCGAACGGCCCCGTCAGGTGGGCGTGAAATATCAACACGTCGCCGGGTTTTGGCACCGCCTCATGCGTGGCTTGGGTTACGAGCGCTATGGTGCTCAAGGCGGAGATTTCGGTGCCGGGATTGCAACCTTTATGGCGTTGAACAATCCCAAGCCAATGATTGGCGTCCACCTAAGTAATCTGGAGATTGCTCCTTACACTGGACCTGGGGCGCGGCCACTGTCCGCAGCGGAAAGACATTATCGCGAGTGCAACGAGGCATTCTGGCAGCAGGAATTCGGTTACAAGGCAATCCAGTCCACGAAGCCCCAGACGCTCGGATACGCGCTGAACGACTCGCCCGCTGGGCTCGCCGCTTGGATTCTGGAAAAGTGGCGCTCTCGGGCAGATTCCCACGGTAATCTCGATGAGCGCATCTCCCGCGATTTCTTGTTGACTACTGTGACACTCTACTGGGTAACGCAGACGATCACATCTTCTATGCGGGATTACTTCGACAACGACAACAAGCTGTACCGAATCACGCTTGGACAACAGGAGTTCGTCGACGTGCCAACTGGCATCGCCGTTTTCGCCAATAACTTTGTGGATGAGGGAACACCTCCCCGCGAATGGGCCGAACGTCTATATAACGTTCGCCGGTGGACGCCGATGCCGAAGGGCGGCCACTTCGCGCCAGCCGAGGAGCCCGAGCTGCTCGCCCGCGATATAGCAGCGTTCTTCGCCGGTTTATGAGCCTGTTCGGGCCTAACCAGGCGATGCAGCCAACCGCTTCACGGCGTACGGCTTCACTTTCGATGACTAACATACGTTCATTCCAATTCAGCCGCGCTCTCATCAGCGGTGGCTGATCTTATTCTCGTTAGGTCACATGAACGCCGTCTCGCG
>JBKPLX010000053.1:0-17825 GCA_046731855.1 Verrucomicrobiota bacterium
TCGTGTTCGCAAGGGTGGGAGTACCGGCGCGAAAGTGCGCCTGGAACGACCTGAGAACGGCAACAAAGGACGCGTTCTCATTTCATTGGGTGAAAAAGAAGCGAGTTTCGATGTTGCAGAAAATCTCGGTCGTGAGGTCACAATCGCCGATACGCCATTCACACTCAAAATCGACGACTACTGGGCCGATTTTCGAATCGAGAAGGGCAACCCCACTTCCATGACCGATCAACCGAACAATCCTGCAGTACTTGTGACAATTCGAGGCAAAGGTCTCCCCAGTAGCGAGCCTGAAACAAACCCACATGGAAATGCTAAAGATCTCACTACGACTGGCGGCCCGCCAGCTATGCCCGCGCCTGGCGAAGAAACACCGAACCATCTAACGCTGTTTATCGCGGACGATGCCACGATTAGTTACGAGCTCACTTCACGAAAAAATGGCAGAGCAAGTGGCAAGATCGAGTTGAATAGGCCGCTGCCGACCGGTTGGGCTGATTGGCAACTAACGATTGATAAGACGATGCCGCACGCGACAAGCTCGATGGATTTCAACCCAACTAATTCCGAGACAGCGCCGGCGACCGCCGATTTGCCAGATGGAGTGCGTGTCAGCATTCAGCAAAATGGCGAAGCTCTTGAGCGATGGGCTCCAGCGGGTTGGCAGATTGCACTTCCCACTTCACCCAGCCCGACGATGATTGCCTACGGTTGGAAAATAGTATCACTGCCAATCGGACTGGAACTGCTCGACTTCGAAGTTAAGCGGAATGAGGGCAGTGATAGCCCTGCGGGATTTAAAAGTACTCTGCGCGTCGCAACTGCCGACGGCGAGACCGCCACAGGATCGTGTTGGATGAATCATCCATTCAGTTATCCGGGGACTTGGTGGAATACTTGGACCGGGCTGACTTACAAAATCTCTCAGGCTTCTTGGAATCCGGAAAACCTCGGACAAAGTACCGTGCAGATTTTGCGCGATCCCGGCTGGCTATTGAAATGGATCGGTTCGCTGCTCGTGGTGATCGGCGTTTTCATGATGTTTTATCTTCAGCCGTACCGAAAACAAACCGAAGGGGAACCGATTACGTCTTCGGATCCAAAGCAAAAAACAGGAGTTATCCAAGGGGAAGCCGTCGCGGAAATCACCCACTAGCCTTGGAACTCGGTGTTAGCGCTTCGGCCTCGGGAGGAGCAAGTCGCCAGGTGGGGGTTGAATCTTCGGTGTCGAGCGTTGAACGTTTGGGTCTCACATGGAAAACAGAAAAATCAGTCAGTTGTTTGTGTTTTTCGTAGCGCTCATCGCCGCATGTGCGTCGGACAAGGACCAAGCCCAGGTTCCCGGAGCTGAGCAAGTCATTCCAGGCGCAACCAAATGGGGCTTTTACAATGGAGAGCCAGTGACCAAGTGGAATCCAGATGGGCGAACCATGACGCTGTTAACTGAATTGCGTTATACAGATCCGAAGGGCAACGTCTGGGTCGCTCCTATCGGATCGCTTGTCGATGGGGCGTCCATTCCGCGCTACCTCTGGTCGTTCATGGGCGGGCCATTCGAAGGAAGATATCGGAATGCCTCCGTATTGCACGATGTCGCGTATGGGCAAAAGAAACGGCCGTGGCAAGATTGCGACCGCATGTTCTACTACGCCATGCGCTGCAGCGGGGTGAGCGCTGTTGAAGCCAAGACCATGTTTTACGCGCTCTACAGATTTGGACACCACTGGAAATTTCCGATCAAACGCGGGAAACCGGTGAAATTTGACGGGCAATTGGTGGCGCGCGCCGAAGCCATTCCGCGCGCGATCCCAGTGAATCCGGCTGAAATTAACGAGACACGCGATTGGATTCAGACCGCCGATCCGAGTCTTGAACAAATCGAGCAACGAGCAAGTACAGAAGCGTGGTGATGCGGCGGGTTAGGTGGATGGTGTTGTCCTCAACGCGTTGGGAAACAGGCCGCGGTACTGCTGCCTGACATTGCGCCTTCGGCGATTGATCTGATCGTCTTCAGAGAGAAACCGAACCACCTCATCGAGGCTCGCCGGAAAAGCAACGGGCGCCCCGGAGAAGCTCCTCCCGAGGCGCCCGGCTCTGGGTCTATCTGTGGCGCAACCTAACCCATCGGTAGCAAATTGTGTGCGATTGGTTCATCGCGTAAACGCGTGAACTGGATGAATCCACCATCGCAGCCGGATGTAACAAACAGATGGCGGCCTCGCAAAAAAACGGTGACGTTTGCGTGGCGATTCCATGAACTCCACCTTGACGCGCGACATGGCATCCAAACTTTGATTGCAGGTCATCTGCGATTTTCTGGATCGCGTTTAAGCCAGTTAGAGTTATGATTGTGGAGCGATGCCACGTGCGACTCTGCGCACACTTTTGATTTTCATCTCAATAGTCAGCATCGCTTCGAGTCAGACTCTGGCACCCAAGCCGCTCCCAAAGGAGCCACTGGAAAAGTACGATAATCCACCTCCACTGGCCCCGGCTGTAGTCGTCACTTTGCCAGCATTGGTCTCGGAGTTTGGTCCTTAAGGAAGCTATCAGGTCAATGTGGACACGAACGGCAACAATATCGTTGGCGATGCCGCAAATGAGCCCTCCATTTGCGTCGATCCGACGAACCGAAACAAAATGAGTATCGGGTGGAGGCAATTCGATAACGTTGCGTCAAATTTTCGCCAGGCTGGATTCGCCCGCACAATCAATGGCGGCAGGACGTGGACTCCTCTTGGCGTTCTCCAGCGTAACGTTTTTCGCAGCGATCCGGTTCTGAACTCCGATAAACTCGGCCGCTTTTTTTATCTCAGCCTTCTCCAGAACTTTTTCACCGATTTGTGGCGATCGCTCAACGGCGGAGGATCGTGGACGAACATCGCACCGGCGGATGGCGGCGATAAACAGTGGTTTACCATCGATAGCACCAACAGCACCGGACATGGATTCCAGTACCAATCCTGGAGCACAGACGGAAATAACTACGGCGGCAGACAATTCAGCCGCTCGACTAATGGCGGAGTCACCTGGATGAACCCGATCAACATTCCAAACTCTCCTGCATGGGGCACGCTCGACGTCGATTCAGATGGGGATCTTTTCATCGGTGGCGTAAACCTGAGCACCAATCAGATTTGGTGTATTCGGTCCAGCAACGCAAAGAACGGCGCTGTTATCCCAACCTTCGATCAAAGTACCGCGGTACATCTTGGCGGTCATATCGTCTTTGGCGAGCCGATCAATCCGGATGGATTAGTCGGTCAGGTTTTTCTGACGGTGGATCGTTCCGGAACGATTACAAACAACAGCGTTTACATGCTCGCGAGCGTTCAGCCCACAGGCTTCTCCACAGGTAGCGACGTGATGTTCGCGCGTAGCACTAATGGAGGCCAAACTTTCAGTGCGCCGCGCCGAATCAACGACGACCCTGTCAATCACGCGAAGTGGCATTGGTTCGGCACGCTTTCGGTTGCGCCTAACGGGCGAATCGATGCAGTGTGGCTGGACACGCGCAACGCTGCAAACAATACAGACTCGCAGCTCTTCTATTCATTCAGTCTCGATGGCGGAAATACCTGGTCGCTGAATGTTGCGATCAGCAGTTCGTTTAACCCGTTCCTCGGTTATCCGAGTCAGAACAAGCTCGGTGATTACATCACAGTCGTCTCGGATAACGCAGGCGCCAACGTCGCGTATGCGGCGACATTTAATGGCCAAGAAGACATCTATTACGTCCGGATCCCCTCACCACCATCGGACCTCGGTAACATCAGTACTCGCGCCTTTGTGCAGACAGGCGCCAATGTGATGATTGGCGGATTCATTGTTGAAGGGAACGGACCCAAGACAGTTATTCTACGCGCCATTGGTCCCGAGCTGACGCGATTTGGAGTGCCCAATGCATTGGCCGATCCAACCCTGGAACTGCACAACGGCGCAGGAGCTTTAATTGCCTCTAATAACAACTGGCAGACTACGGTGATTGGCGGGGTCATTAACAGCGACCAGGTCAGCGCGATCCAGAACAGCGACCATGCTCCGACTCAGCCAAGCGAGTCTGCGATCATCGCAACGCTGCAACCGGGTAATTACACGGCGATCGTGCGTGGCGTGAGCAACACGGTTGGAGTTGCTTTAGTGGAAGTGTACGATCTGAGCACTGATACTGCCTCAATTTTAGGCAACATCAGTACGCGGAGTTTTGTTCAGTCGGGCGCCAACGTGATGATTGGCGGATTCATTGTTGAAGGGAGCGGGCCAAAGACGGTCATTGTGCGTGCCATCGGTCCCGAGCTCACACGCTTTGGAGTTCCCAATCCATTGGCTGATCCGGCATTGGATCTGCACAACGGCGCAGGGGCTTTAATTGCCTCTAATAACAACTGGCAGAGTACGGTAATCGACGGGATCATCACCAGCGACCAGGTCAGTGCAATCCAGAACAGCGGGCACGCTCCGACTCAGCCAAGCGAGTCTGCGATCATCGCAACGCTGCAACCGGGTAACTACACTGCGATCGTGCGTGGTGTAAACAACACCGCTGGCGTTGCTCTGGTGGAAGTTTACGATCTGCGATAGGCTGAACGCCACTATACTTTCGAGGCGATCGCAGAGGGAGCACCGTTCCTCTCCAACGCTACCGCCAGAACTTCATCGACATTTTCGACCGGGACGAATTTGAGGTTTTGTTTCGCTTCCTCCGGGACGTCGACCAGATCTTTTTCGTTCAGCTTCGGGATAATGACTGTGGAAATCCCTGCGCGCATCGCGGCCAGGCTTTTTTCCTTCAGACCGCCGATCGGAAGAACCAGACCGCGCAGAGTGATTTCGCCCGTCATAGCGACGTCGGGGCGTACAGGAGTATTGCTAAACAGCGACGCCAGTGCGGTAAACATCGCGATGCCGGCAGAGGGACCATCCTTGGGCACAGCGCCAGCTGGCACGTGCACATGGATGTCCATCTTGCGAAAATCTTCTGAATTCACGCCCAATTGACCGTCGCGGCTACGGAGAAGACTCAGTGCGGCCTGGACGGATTCTTTCATCACTTCGCCGATTTGTCCGGTAAGCGTGATATTGCCCTTGCCGGGATAACGTGTCGCTTCGATGTGCAAAACTTCGCCGCCGGTAGGCGTGTAAGCCAACCCCGTGACAACACCCGGCTTGCTCGTTTTCAGTTTGGTCTCGCGCACATATTTCGCCGGGCCTAGCATTTCGGCCACCAGCTCTGGCGCGACTGTTACCTGGTCGGTTTTTCCACGCGCGACCTGCGATGCAATTCCACGACAAACAGACGCGATCTGACGTTCCAGTTCGCGGACACCCGCTTCGTGCGTGTAGTCGTTAATGATGCGGCGAAGAGCTTCATCCTGCCATTTTATTTGCTCGGGCTTAAGTCCATTTTCCTCCATTTGCCGCTTCACAAGATATCGCTTGGCGATTTCGAGTTTCTCGCGCTCCGTATAGCCAGGTAGAGAGATCACTTCAATCCGGTCCCGCAACGGACCCGGGATGCCTTCTATGTAATTAGCGGTGCCGATGAAAATTACCTGTGAGAGATCGAACGGCACGTCGAGATAACGATCGACAAACTTGTCGTTTTGCCGCGGGTCGAGCACTTCAAGCAAAGCGCTTGCGGGGTCGCCACGAAAATCCGCGCCGATTTTGTCGAGCTCGTCGAGCATGAAAACAGGATTACGCGTCCCGCAGCGCCGCAGTTCCTGGATGATACGGCCAGGCATCGAGCCAATGTAAGTGCGGCGGTGACCGCGGATTTCCGCCTCATCGCGCATCCCGCCGAGGCTGATCCGCACAAATTTTCGGCCCAGCGCGTCGGCAATCGATTGACCGAGACTGGTTTTGCCCACGCCAGGCGGCCCGAGAAAACAGAGAATCGCGCCGTGCCCCTGCGGATTGAGTTTGCGTACTGCCAGATATTCGATCAGCCGTTTCTTGACCTTTTCCAGATCGTAATGATCGCGATCGAGAATTTTCTGCGCCTGATCGAGGTCAAGGTTGTCAGGGCTTAATTTATTCCAAGGCAAATCCGCGATGATCTCGATGTAGCTGACAATGACGGAAAATTCCGGGCTCGCCGGGGGAATAAAATCGAGTCGCTTCAATTCGCGCTCGGCCTGCTTCATCACTTCCTCTGGCGGCTTGGCTTCCTCGAGCCGGGCACGCAATTGCTCGGCCTGTTCTTCGCCGCCACCTTCGGCTTCGCCCAGTTCGCGCTGAATTGCTTTGATCTGCGAACGCAGATAGGCGCGCCGCTGTGCATCAGTAAACTGCGAAGCGACGTCCTTTTGCAGCTTTTGCTGGATCTCAGCAATTTCGAGTTGAGCCGAGATTTGTTTCTGGATTGTGCTTACCCGCTTCTCGACGTTGAGCTCCTCGAGCAGCGCCTGCTTCTGCGCGACATCCACGTTTAAGTTTGGCGCCAGAAAATCAGCAAGCTGCTCGGGACTCTCAATGTTCAAAATCATGAGCCGCGCTTGTTCCGGTGCGTCCGGGGACAGTTCGAACAGTCTTGCAGCCGAATCACGCAAGTTCCGGAACGTGGCTTCCCATTCCTTGCTCTCCGGGGGCAGAATCGATTGAGGCAAATCGACCTCGGCACGGAGAAACGGCGAGGCGGCGACGATTTTGCGAAGCGAAAAACGGCGAATCCCCTGTACAATTACCAGCACATTGTCCTCAGCCTGGCGAATGAGCTTAAGCACGAGCGCGGCAGTGCCCACCGTGTAGAGGTCCTGCGGCGTCGGATCTTCCTTCGTCTCGTCACGCTGCGTCAGCAAGCCGATCACTTTCGTTCGTGGCAAAGTGTCATCGAGAAGTTTAAGCGACGCCGCGCGCTGGACATTAAGCGGAATGATCGTCCCCGGAAAAACGACCAGCCCGCGCACGGGCAGGATCGATAGCTCCTCCGGGATGTGAGGCATCTGGCTTTCCCCTGTCCCTGCGGCGATCGTGCTCTCCGTTCCTGGTTTCGATTCAACGCCGGCCCGTAGCGTGCTGAGTTCTTTTGCGCTCATGATTCCTTTAAGGGCAGCGAAATCCAGAGCAAGCCGTTGCGTTGCTCGGCGCGGGCTTGATCTATCTCGACTTCAACTGGCAACAGGATTTCACGCATAAACGGTCCGTAATCGATTTCCATGGCCAGTAATTGCAGAGTGCATCCTTCGTCGCCGGTCGGCTCGGGCAACTCACGCGTACCGCGAATCACCAAGCGTCGCGGTTCCACCCTGAGATCAATGAACGCGCGCTCAACACCTGCCAGATCGACGCAAACGCGAACGGATTCTTCGCAGCGATACGCATTAATTGCGGGCTCCCACGCGTGCGGCGAAAAGCTGGAAAATTGCAAGCGCGAAAGTTCCGAAGTCAAATCCTGCAACGCGCCGTGCAGCCAGCGCAACTTCATATTTTTGATTGGGTCCATTTGGTGGATCGGTGCGAGCGTAAAACTTCGCCGCATTACGCTCCCTTTGCAAAGACGGCGGGATCGTCAACAACGAATTCCAAGGTTTGAAATTTAGCTTATCTCGTTTTTCCCGGACCCCACAAAGCCCGACCCGGTTTCGCGTCGGTGTGCTCGCCATCTTTGAGTACTTGCACGCCATTCACAAAAACGTGCTTCACGCCTACCGCATATTGATGCGGTTTCTCATACGTGGCGCGATCGGCAATCGTCGTCGGATCGAACACGACGACATCGGCAAACATCCCTTTCTTGAGAAATCCGCGATGATCCAGCCCCAGATTTGTGGCAGGCAATCCACTCAGCCGTCGAATCGCCTCCTTCATTGGAAGCAGTTTTTCATCACGCACATATTTGCCCAGCACTCGTGCAAAATTTCCATAGGCCCGCGGATGCGGATTGGATTTCAAAAATACGCTCTCCGGCGCCTGGGAAGCTTCGTCGGAGCCGAATGAGATCCACGGCTTCGCGAGTTCCTTCTTCACGTTGTCTTCGGAGATGATGAAATAAAGTGTGCCTATGCGCGATTCATCTTCGGCGATCAAGTCCATTGCTGTGTCGATGGGATCTTTGCCCCGCATCCTAGCCACTTCGGCTAGTGTTTTCCCAGTAAGTGGCTTCAGTTTTTCCGATCTGAACTCCGCCAGCAGAATGTGCTCCGGACTTCCAGCGTCCAAATACAGGTTTTCCCATGCGCCGGTGGGTTTTTGAACCTCTGCCTTGATCTTCTCGCGCGTCGCCGGATCGCGCAGCCGCTTAAATAACGCAGGATAACCGCCATCTTCCGTCCATGGCGGAAGCGAGGCGTCGAGGCCGGTTCCTCCTGCGGTGTAAGTGTACATATCTGCGGTGATTTTCAGTCCTTCTTTCTGTGCGGATTCGATTCGCGAAAGCAGATCGTCGATCTTCGGCCAGTTTTGCTGGCCCGATGCTTTGATGTGATAAACTTCTGCTGGAATCTTCGCCTCGCGGCTAATGCGGATTAATTCGTCAAGGGCTTCCAGCAGACCGTTGCCCTCGCTGCGCATATGCGAAATGTATTTGCCCTGGTATTTTGCGGCGACCTTGCAAAGCTCAATTAGCTCCCCCGTTTTTGCGTAAAACGCGGGCGGATAAATCAGAGAAGTACCAATCCCCAGCGCACCCGCTTCCATTTCCTTGCGCACCAGCTCGCGCATCTGGTCGAGTTGTTCCGGTGTCGGCTGTTTATCTTCGAATCCGATCACGTATTCGCGAATCGTCGTCGCGCCGACGAACGACGCCACATTGCACGATACGCCACGCTTTTCGAGGTACTGCAAATACTCGGCGAGCGTGTTCCATTTGATGTCGTATTTAATGTCGATTTGCTGACGAATCATGTGCTCACGCACCCGATCGTTCACCGGGGCCATCGATTCGCCTTCGCCCATGATCTCAGTTGTCACGCCCTGCCGAATTTCACTCTGCGAACGGCCGTCCTGAATCAGCGACACAGTGGACCAGGAAAGCATATTGATGAACCCTGGCGCCACAGCGAGTCCCTTCGCATCGATAATTGTCTTTGCCTTCACCGCTTTGAAATCGCCGATGCCGACGATTCGATCGCCACGAATCGCGACGTCCTCTTGTTTCGGCTCGGCACCGGTCCCGTCGTAAACGGTGCCGCCTTTGATGACAACGTCACAATCTGCCGGTGCCGATGATGAGGATCTGTCCTGTCCGAACATGGTGGAGACAATTGCCACGAACACATTGAGCCAAAGGAAACTTCGCTTCATTACGTAGCGGGAAGGTATCAAGCGCCGATTTCAGCGCAAAGAACCAATGGAAATTCAATACTGGCATCTGATCTTCCAGGCACTCTGTGATGCGTATTAACAATGCGCTGGGACCGTGTTCATCGTTGAGCGTATGCGCCGCACAGCCGATCGAGCCATGTGATGCGAATTAGTACTGAAAGGCTTGCTACAGGAACGGTCGTACGCCGGCATCCCAGCAGGTCAGACGAAGCCGACGCGAAGTCACCGTGGAAGTTCGTTAAAAAGGGGGTGACCAGCTTGACGGGCACTAATGCGTCCGCCCTACGGACATCCTCATAATCAGTTCTCTCGCGGGGAACAGAGCCCGGCTCCGAGATGAAAAAACGGAAATGAAATGAAATGAAAGGGAAACTTCCGATGAAAACGATAACAAAATCCAAATCCATGCGCCGCAGTCGAGCATTCTTGCTGTCGGTTCTCTGCGCAGGCGTCGTAACTTTCATAGGCGGATGCGCCGAGGGTCCTTATGTAACAGCGTATGATGGCGGTTATTATTATCCGACCGCTTATTACACGCCCGCTTATTACGACGATTATGGCTACCGGTCGTCCTACTATGAATACAGACCGATGTACGAGAGGACTACAGTACGCTCGGGCGTTCGCTACAACGACGCTTACGGGCCGCGCTACTACGGCAGCACAGTTTACGGCGACTGGTATTGATTTGCGACACGCGCTGGATGACGCATCGGTGCCGTTCGCCTGTGGCGACTGCGCCGATGCGCCTAAGCGTGTGATTAAATTGATTCAAATTTCCGGCGCGCCATAGCCATGGCGCGCTGCGTCGCCGAGGAAGAGTTTGCCAATCAGCTTCTCGCAGTCTGGCAACAAAATTTATTTTAATTTGGCTTTGTTTGTTTGCGCCGATGTCATTAAATGAGCAGATGAAGACGTCGGCGATAGCGATTGTAAACACAGCTCGGGCACTACCAACCATTCTCTCGCTTTTGTGCGCGGGCTTACTTGCGCTTTCGTTCACCGGATGTGCCGGCACTTATAACGCTCAGGCGTACTACACGGCGGGACCGGAGTCAGCTCACAATACCTACTACGCACCGTATTATTATCCGTACTTTCCGTGGTACAGTTACTACGGCGGTGCGTACTACTACGGAGATTGAGTCGTCCGCTGCTTTTCGGTCCCCTTGAGCAGGTCTACTAACTGATCTTTCCACAGTGCCGCCACGGTGTGACTCCCGTGGCCACGTGTTTTCTCGCTGAACGGAGTCACGATTGCGCGGCCGTGCGGAAGGCGCCTGATCTCCTGTTCAAGAATGCCGAGCTCAGGAGGATTGATCAGGTCGTCGGCAGAGTTGATTGCCAGAAGAGGCGCCTGGATTTTTTCCAGGTTCGGCCCCGGATCGTAATCGTGTGAAGCTTCAAGAGCGTAAAGCACGTCATTGGCATCATCGTTTTTGACGATTTGCTCGACGAATTTGTCGAGAACTTCATCCGTCTTCCCAAGCGTAGGCGCGTCTTTCTGACGCAAGACGGGATTACTACTCATGAACCACAGCATCTCAGCGGCAGTGCGCAGGCTCGGCGGCTGGGTTTTGTACTCGCCGCCGTTCCAAGCCGGATCATTTCGGATGGCGTCGATGACCATGCGGCGCCATGCACGATTGCGCCCGGAGATCTGAGTCGGCAAACTCGCAAGCGGCATCAGCGCATCCATAAAATCCGGATGCAATTCGCCCCATAGCCACGAGTGCATTCCGCCCATCGAAGTTCCCATTATCAGTCGTGCGTGGTTGACGCCGAGGGCCTCGGTTAACAGACGGTACTGGGCGTCGACCATGTCGAAATAGCCGTAACGCGGGAATTTCGCGTGCATGCCATCGCTTGGTTTGCTCGATTTGCCGTGGCCGATCCCGTCCGGCAGCACGATGAAGAATTTCGTCGCGTCGAGGGGCTGATCTTTTCCAAACAGTTCGCCCGCAAACTCGGGCCGAATAAATTGCGCGCCACTACCGGTGGTGCCGTGCATGATGAGAACGGCGTTTGTCGTTTTGCCTTGCGAATCCTTCTCAGGTTTGCCGAGCGTCCGGTAATGTACACGCAACTCTGGCAATATTTCGCCTGAAGCGAATTTGAAATCGCGAATCGTAAAATCGCCTTCCGTCGGCGCAGGGTACTCAGCACCCAACACGAACCTTGGGGCCACAGTGCAAAAGACAAGCGCGAAGGTTCGAATTGTTGGACTCATATTAACGGTTTCGTTGGCGTTCGGCTTGGATTTGTTTCAGCAGTTCGGTATGGGTTCGTTCGAGCTCGTGAGCAAAGTCCACTCTTTCTTCCAGAGCTTTGGGATATATCTCGAACTGTTTTCGCAATTTCTTCGTGGCCGGATCGTAAAAGAAGGAAACGTCCTTATCGAGATTTGGCACGATCAGTTCGTCACTTAATTTTTGATAGCGTCCCATGCGGGCCAGTCCCCAGCGGATCACTGATTCGTCGCTTCGCAGCGCTCTGAGCGTCTGCACATCGAGCAGCTGGACGCCTCCAGATTGCAGCATCGTGGCTAAGTCGCTTGGGCTGTAGTCCGTGATGAAAGTAAACGGACGCAGCAGCGGCATCTCACCGGCGTCCAGCGCGCGCCGAAACGCCGCCGCTTCTGGTTCTTCTTCTTTTGCACGGTTAATTTTTGAGCTCTCGATTCCTTCGCTCAATGTTTGCTCGATGAATGCCAGGATTTGGTCGCGCCGTTCTGCATCCTGCTGGCGTTGCTGATAACTATTGAGCCAGAACGCCGCGTAAACGCCAACAAACACCAGAACTAACTCGGCAACCCAGCGCCCGAAGCGCGCGAAACGCGAGCGTTTTTCAGTTGTTTGACTCATGTTTCACGGGAACAATTCAATCAATGAGACAATCGTGGTCCGTCAACAATTTGACCGCTTTCGTGGCGAACTCAGTCCAAAACGCACATGCTGACGATGCGCCGTTTCATCACTTGAGATTCGACCGCGTGTTTCCCGATGACTTTTACGCGGAGATGTTGCTGGCGATGCCGGTGGCAGATGACTACCGCGCCATGTCTGGCAAGAGTAAAATGGGCAGCAGCAGGCCCGACGGCAAACCAACCCGCTCCAAGATCGATCTTTTTCCGGAGTACATTCGCCATTTGCCGCCCATGAAGCGCGAAATTTGGGACGCAGCGGGCCGTGCATTGCGTTCCAAAGAGTTGGAGAAAGCTTTCGTGCAGCGACTCGCGCCGGGCTTGGAGCGCAGGTTCGGCGTTGACTTTGCAAAAGTCGAAATGTATCCGGTGCCGATTCTGACTCGTGATATTCCTGGATACCGCATCTTCAAGCACACAGATAGCCTGTGGAAAGGGATTACGGTTCAGTTTTATCTGCCGCCCGACAACTCGACGCCAAACATCGGCACCATTTTTCATGAAGTGCTCCCAAATGGCAGAAAGCCCAAAAAAGCGCAGATGCCATTCTCACCCAATAGCGGCTACGCCTTTGCGGTGGCTGACAATACGTGGCATTCGGCCGACCCAGTGGGACAGGAGGTAAAAACGCGCGACAGCATTCTGCTCACGTATTTCGTCGATGCCGGACCATGGCGATTTGTGCGCAACCGCGGACGGCGCTCAGCGAATTTTGCGCTCAACGAGTTGCGCAATTTGATGCACCGTTAGGCGGCATCGCGGGAAGATGTGCAGCCACGGCGCGGTATTGCCCGTGCCGCGCCGTAGCAACACGCCGGAGCGCCTCGACATAGCGAGGCAGACTACAAATCAACGAGGCAACGGTTGCTCCATGTTCGCCAGCGCATACGCGAGGACTGTGACGACGGCAGAATTCTCTGCCAATTGTTTCGGGATAATTTTGTCCAGCGTGTCAGCGGCGGTGTGATGATAGTTGAAATAGAAGCGACTGTCCTGGATCGGACTGAAAGCCGGTACGCCAGCTTTTTCCATCGGCCCAATGTCGGCACCGCAATGTTCGACCAGATTCAGCATGCCCGCGCCTGACGCCTGCAAAATTGCCGCGATCGGCGCGAACATCTTTTTCACTTCGGGTTTTCCCTTGATGTTGATGCCAAGCGGATGATCGGCACCGCCATCTGTTTCCATGGCCGCGAAATGGTTCATCCATTCTTTTTCGTGGTCTTTTGCATACTGTTTCGATCCGGCCAGTCCATTCTCTTCATTCATCCACGCGATCACCCGAATCGTGCGCTTTGGTTTAAGATGAAGTTTTTGGATCAGATTCGCTACTTCCATCGAGACTGCGATGCCCGCGCCATCATCAATTGCGCCCGTGCCCAGGTCCCAGGAGTCCAGGTGGCCGGAAACAACGATCACTTGTTCGGGATGTTCGCTACCCTTGATGTCGCCGATCACGTTTGCGCTTTCGACATCCGGCAGAGTTTGGGGCGTGAGAACCAATTTCATTCTCACCGGTCCCTGGCGGACCAGGTCAGCGATCAGATCCGCATCTTCCGTGGTAACCGCGCCGGCCGGAATTTTCGGCGTATCATTCACATAATCCGTCTCGCCGGTGTGCGGAAGCCGATAGTCGGCGCCACCGACTGAACGGATCAGACAGGCGATCGCGCCTTGGCGCGCAGCCGCGACTGGACCATTGCTGCGATAAACGACTGCTTCGCCGTACGCTTCGCCGCCGCGACCTTCCGCGGCCATTTGTTTGTCGAATGGATAATTGAAGAGGACGATTTTGCCCGCGACTTTGTCGCGAGGCAGCGATTTTAGTTCGTCAAAATTTCTGACGACAATCACTTCTGCTTCGATTCCATTCGGGGGCGTCGCGACGCTTGGCCCGAGCGCACAAAGCACAATTTTTTGCGTCGTGTTTCGCGCTTGTCCGGGAAATTGAACGAGCGCTGCCGTCTCTTCGCCGCGCACCCAATGCGGTACCATCACCTTCTCAAGCTGCACTTCGCATCCGAGGGCCTTCAATTCACTGGCGATGTACTCAACCGCTTTGGTTGCCTGGGCGGATCCGCTCAGACGCGGCCCGATGTTGTTCGATAGATGCGCGACCTGCCGGTAAGCGTAATCACTGGTCAGAGCGGCCTGCTGCAGCTGTTTCAGCTCCGTGAGTGTCTGCGACGAAAAGACGACGGGGGTCGGCGCTGGTGACGCGTTTGGACTCCAGGCTGCCGCTGGCGTTTGTTGCGCATCGACTCGCTGAGCGGACAAAAACAAAAGCGACAAAGAAAAGACGACACGTAATTGATTCGATTCCGACATCCCGAATTCCCGCTACAACATTTTCCTCGGATTCGCCAGACTGTCTGGAGTGCAGCGAGAGCTATTTCTCCTTACGAAACTCGATTTCCTCGCCAAGCAGCTCGGGGTTTCGCGCGTTTTTCGTCAATAGCGCGGCAACTGTCGCCGAATCCTTCGTTTCCTTTGGGATTACCTTGTTGACGCTGCGTAAACTCAGACGCTTGCCGTCATCAGACAGTTTCCAAGCTACGTAAGCATATTTGCGATCGTTTGAGTTGAGATCTTGAACACTGGCCAACGGCATTTCCGCGACATCGGAATGATAAGCGCGGAATAAATCGCCATCGTAATAGACGACGTAAGTGCTCTCATCCAACCGCCGAACTCTCATGTTCTCTTTGCCGTCCAGTGAAACCCAGTTTCCTAGAAGCTGTTCTTGTACTTTGCGAGTGGGACTCGATGTGATTGGAACTTCGAATTGGCATGCGTTGAAGACCAGGATGCATAGACCAACGACAACGCTACAAATTATTCGCCGACAAATCACCTTCGATGAGGTCACAGGGTCCTGGTTGTCTCCGGGAACCGGCCTTCATCGAAATCAATAAAGTCGGCCATTGTGAGAATGTCGGTGCGATCGGCGATGCCGTACTTCTTTTTCCTTTTCTCCAACACCGGAGTGAAGGAGTCGCGCCATCCGAGTTTTGACACGAATCCATTCCAGACAAACAAGTCCCCCTCATTCGGCTGCCGGCCGCTTTGAAAACACCACTCAAGGATTTCCTCGTTAGTTCCGCCTTGGAGAACGTGCTCGCGAAGATCGTCATAGTTGACACGCAAGAAATTGCAGCAAGCACCGTCAAGCGTTCGAGGCGCACCGAGATTCTCATGATAGTCCTCGTGCAACTCACCGCGCGCGTGCAGCCGAATCTTCTCCAGCATTCGCGGGAAATACATCATTCCGCCCGTCATCCCTTTCGGGCTTGTTGGATAGGTACCCATGCAGCAGTAAACGCATACCCAGCGTTAGCGCAATCTTTCCAGTCGAACTGCAATGTTGTAGCCCGAGCGCCGCGACACAGTGAGGCGGCTACAACAACGAACGCGAGGGTCAGGGTTAACTAGGACGAATCGATACAGATGCCATCAATTCGTGTACACTCGCTCGACGAGCCAAAAACTGCCGAGGAGGACAACGGCCGCTGAGCACGCCGGCGCCCAACGCGCAACAAACATCGGTTTCTCCCGGAGTTTCCAAATGATCGGCAGCGCCGCGGCGGCAACCATGACCTGACCGAGTTCCACGCCGAGGTTGAAAGAAAACAGCGGCAGCACGATGCCGCCGGCACCCGAACCGATGCCGGCTTCGCGTAACGCCGAGGCAAAGCCGAAGCCGTGTATCAAACCGAAGCCGAACGCCACCAGCCGCCGCGATTTCGGAATCTCGCCGCGCCAAAGATTCTCGACACCGACAAAAACGATGGAAGCGGCAATCAGTGGCTCCACGATTCGACTTGGAATTTGCACGAGGTGCAATGTTGCCACCGCTAGCGTAATCGAGTGCGCGATCGTGAACGAAGTGATGATACTCAGTGCGGAGGCGAAGCCCCGTGCCACGACCAGCAGGGCAAGGAGAAAGAGCAAGTGATCGTAGCCGGTCAAAATATGTTTCACCCCGAGCGAAAGAAAATTCGCAAACGAACGAACGGTTTCGCGCGGGGCGATGCTCGCGTTGGTGAGGGGCATTTGCACTGTCGCGCGATCTGCGTTCGCGCTCAGCAATCGCTCGAAGACCGTTTCGCCGGCTGAATTTTGTACCTGGAGATACTGGCGGTGCCCGAGCGGCAGGGACGCGAAGAGTCCGGATTGAATTTCCACACCGGAAAAGACCCTAGCGCCGAGATCCAGACGAACTTCAACGTTGTTATTCTCTTCGAGACGGCTGTGAATCGATTTGTCTTTGGCGACTTTGCCGTCAGCCGCGATGAGAACCTGCCTCGCTACCGCCGTGTCGAGTTGCCGTTGACCTCGGGCGAACTCGATTTGCGTTACAGTCCCGTCGTGATTCTGGTCGAGTTCGGCAATTTGCGCCGCGTCCTTCACCGCCAGCGTCAATGTCGCCTCAAGGCTGCTCGTGCGTGGACGAATGGTGAGACTGCTCAGGCCGGGATCATGCGCCGCCGCATCTTGAAGCGGCAATAGCGAAAACAGACCCGCAAGAATCGCACCTCGTACAGCGCGCGACCCGGCCAGGCGCAATAATGCTGCCTGGCCGGGATTCTCAGAGTGCATAAGGAATGACTCAATCGCCACGTTGAGTGGTTATGGGTGTGAGTGATTGCGGCCGTTCTGCGGAGTGGATTCGTACGGGAAGACCTTGTTGTAAGCCATGTCGTTAAAATCCACATTATCTCCTGCTGGACCGCGAATGATCGGCGGATTGACGCGAAGATTGCTGATCAGAGCAGTGACCGCGATATCCGTTACGTCGTCGCCAAAGCGGCGGCCATTCGGCCAACCTCCTGGAATAACGCCATTGCCAAAGCCCGGTTGAATTTGGCTGATCAAAGTGTCGCCGCCAAAGATGCTCAGACGAGAGAAGCCAGGGTCGTCCGGGTTGGGCCCTTGTTGCGTTCCATTGCCGGCAAGACGGCAGGGATCTGCGGACAAATCAACTTTAATCAAATCAGGAATGAAAATTCCCGCGATGTCAGTGCGGCCTGTCTCAACGTCCGGTAACTGCCCATTGAAGATAATTTGATTGATCAGTCTTGCCAGTTCGGGAGTAACCGCATATTGGCGAAACAAGTCGTTATCAGACTCGGGACTCGTGCGGCTGTAGCGATCCTTATCGGCGATGGCAACCAAACCTTCGTTGAAGAGCGGATTGCCTTGGCGAGCGACCTGCACCCAAGGGCCAAGCTCTTGCGAACCGCGATTCCGGGGCGAGCGAGTCGTTTCATCGCGCAGTATTCGTATTTGATGGCGGCTGGTGGTTGCGTAAACGCCAACGACTTGCTGGTCACCGCCCAATTCGCTTACCGGAATGACGAGCGCCATGAGATGTATGTTGAATCCGCCTTGGGAATCTTTGCCCGGCGAGCGGAGCTGCAAGAGGTCGAATATGGCATTGATGTCGGCATAGAAACCATCGTCACGTTGACCTGCGAATGAGAAGTAACCGCCACCCAAGTTCTTGATCGCTTGTGTTGTGTAACGATCCAACTCAGCTTCCGTCGCGACTCCGTCCCTCGCGAGATTGTTCCCGTTGTCACCCTGATTATAAAACGGGGTGGCAACGCCCTGATTGTTGGGTGGAACGGTTCCACTT
>JBKPLX010000054.1:0-3124 GCA_046731855.1 Verrucomicrobiota bacterium
GTACGCGGATGAAAGCTGACTGCGTTCCTCGAAGATGAAGCGGCGACTCGCAGCTGCCCGCGAATTGTCTTGACGACTTAACCAGATTCTTTGCAAACTTGACGTCGCTAAACGGATCTGAATCAGGCGGAGGACTTCTCCCCCCGCTAGGTTCTTCGCCTCTTCCCGACCCGCAACCCCAAGAAGTAATCCCAGCGGGGGAGAAAGAAAGAACCATGAAAAACAAATCTACTTCGCGATCTGCCTTTTTTAATCTTCGCGCTTTAATTATAGCCGTCTTTCGCCTCACGAGCGTCGTGGTGGCGTTGGTTGGTTCCGGCGCGTTCGCGACGAGCGTGTTCGCCCAGGCAAAGGGCGTAAAAACTAATGGCTTCACTCCCGCGGGCTGCTTTTGGTCGCCCGGTCCGGACATGCCTACCACATTGGTCAGAGCGGTTGGCGTTTACTTTACCGACGGCAACTTTTATACCGTGGGTGGCAGTACCTCAGATACTCCAGGCTCTGACTTCCAGCACGTGCTTCAGTTCTCAGCACAGGGATCCTTCTCCTGGAACCAGATGGATGACATGCTACCGGATAACCAGGTGAACAACATGGCTTGTGGGGTGCTCACCGTCTCCGCTACGCCTTTGATCTATTGTGTAGGCGGCTCGGCAGTCGGACAGGCCGTGGCCACATCTCGCGTGTTCTTCTACGATCCGGCGACGGACACCCACACGGTGCTTAACGCCGCGGACAACTGGCCTGGCAATCCAGGCAGCGTCCTGCCTGGCGGATTTGCGGTGGCTAACAACAAGCTATACATCCTGGGCGGGTTTAACATCAACGTTGCCTCCACCAACGGGATCTGGGAGTTTGATCCCAATGCTGCCGAAGGCTCCAGGTGGACAGAGAAAGTAAACGCTCCTGTAGGGATCATGTTCGCGCCTACTTGCACCATAAATGGCATCATCTACGTGGCGGGGGCCTCAGATTTCGAAGGTGGCTCGGTAGTGGACACGACCAACTCGTTCAGTTTCGACCCTGTTTCTAACACAATAGGGTCGATAGCACCGATACCGAGAGCGACAGGCGAGACGCGTGCGTTGAGCTTCAGTGGTAGTATGTTAGTCATGGGCGGTGGCAGAGTCCCGCCTAATCCCTCGAACGAGGTTGACATCTATGATCCAAGTAGTGACATCTGGACATCAGGTTCAGGGGTTCCCTCGTTCATGAATGCTCGGCGCAACTTCCCCACCGATACCGACGGCAGCAGCGTAATTTGGCTGTCGGGCGGCTACGATGTTAACGGTACGCCGCTGACGTTGATGGAACTCACCGAATGCCCGGGGGCCACGCCGCCGCCGAGAGCGACACCAAGGCCTCGTCCAACTCCGCACCCTCGTCCAACGCCTCCGTAGACCTCAATCAGCGGTTAGCGCGCAGCAATTGCGCGAATGGAATCGCCGTTCGCGAGTGCGTTTATGACGCGCTGCCGGATTCCGAAGGGACAGAGTTTTGCGTTGTGGTGCCTTGGCTTCGGATACACTGGCGGCGATAACTTCGGACGTTATTTGACTCGACAATGTTCAATTGAACATGATGCACTCGCTTAGACGAAAAAGCAATTTCCAGTGACGATCATTGAAATCGGACCATTCAGGAACGGTTGGCAGGTCTCTGAGGTGCCCGGTGTTCAGCCTGTTTTCTTGAGTAAAGTCCAAAGCAATTAGCTACGCCACTTGCGGGACGTGACAGGTACAGCTAGCGCGTGAATGATAGCGGAGGCAGTTCAAAGCACGAGATTGTCCTTTGCGCGAGCAGGGATCTTCAACTTTTCCTACTTTTGCGAGAACTTAATCCCGCAGTTCCCGGAGAAATAGAGGGGGAACCATCGTCGATGGCGGATTCTTTGCAGCTTTGGCCGACCGCCAAACCGACGAACGCTCCAAACAAATATGATTCATACTGAGGAAAGGCCTTCATCTTCTTGTAGTGTGCACGAGCTCCTCAAGCTTCAGCGCCGAGTCTTTATTCTGCGAATGCGCCGGCTCATCGCGATCGCATGTTTCGCTGCTGCGGCGTGGGGTCTTGTCACCGAAGGCAACCCCTCAGCAGTAGCGGCGACACCTACGACTACATCGACACCAACTCCGACACCAGCAATGGTAACAGTGACGGTTAAAACGATGCCGACTGGTCGGAGCTTCTCGGTTGACGGCACCACCTACACGGCGCGGCAGCGCTTCAGGTGGAGCAATGGTTCAACCCACACCATCGCCACGACTTCGCCTCAGAGCGGTGATCCTGGTGTACAATACGTTTGGAAACAGTGGAGCGATCAAGGAGCGATCTCGCACACTGTTGCGCCGACCTCTAACACCACCTACACGGCGAGATTCCAGACGCAATATTACCTGACCATGACCGCGGGGACCGGTGGCAGCGTAAGTCCCACTAGTCGCTGGAAACGTAGTGGAGCGATTGTCGCGATTAGTGCCAGGCCGGCTAACGGTTACAGTTTCAGCAATTGGACTGGCACCGGCACCGGTTCTTATTCCGGCCCGAACAATCCGGCCGCAATTACGATGGGCGGCCCCATTACAGAGACGGCCACCTTTACTCCGGGTCCCACACCAACTCCAACCCCAACACCTAGTCCAAGTCCGACTGCAACAGCGACGCCTACTGCAACTCCAACACCGACAGCAACTCCGACGGCAACGCCAACACCTACACCTCTAGCCGTGTCGGATGACTTCAATCGCGCAGATGGGCCGCTGGGAGCCAATTGGACGAAGCCACCGGCGTCGGAAAACAACCTGGTCATCGTCAACAACGAGGTAGGGGTGGATGTCGAGAGCAGCCACAACTACGCCTTTTGGTCGGCTGACAGCTTCAGTGAGGATCAGTATTCCGAGGTTACGATGGCTAACATTGGTCTCTGGAACGGGGTAATTGTCCGAGCCAAAGCTGGCGTTGATGAGTTTTACTTGGGCTTTGTCGGCAGCGACCATACCTACAGTATTTATGTCCGAACTGCCTCCGGCTATACCGACCTCGCCGACGGGTTTGCGGAAACTTGGTCGCCTGGGGATATCGTTGGCCTTGAAGCTTCCGGCTCAGGTCCGGTAAATCTGACCTT
>JBKPLX010000055.1:0-21903 GCA_046731855.1 Verrucomicrobiota bacterium
GCGCACTGGCTCGGCGCAGCGAGTCCATCTCGCAGGGCGGGAGACGAAGTTGATCGAGAAGTCACCTGGGTGAGCCTCCTCGATTCCGATGGTCAACATCTTCCTGAGGAGATCGATCGGTTCCTGACAACGGCAGCAGATGCGACGCAGCCGACGTTCTTAATCGGCAATCGCATGAACAACGTTACCGGAATGCCAGTCATCCGGCGCGTTGTGAATCGTTACATGAGCAGGCAGATCAGCCGTGTTTGCAAACAGGAAATCCCTGACACCCAGTGCGGTTTCCGCATGTTGGATCACCAGTTAATTCCACAATTACTTGGCGGCGGAGACCGATTCGATTACGACACGGAAGCACTCATCATTGCCAGCAGTAAAGGCTACCGAATTGAATCGGTCCCAATCACGACTGTTTACACCGATCAGGTGAGTAAGATTCGTCCATTGCGCGATGCGATTCGCTTTTTGAAATTGATGTGGCGATATCGAAGAACACCTTAATCACGGTTTTCTTGCTGGCACGGGCTTTGAGCTTCTCAGAATTTCCGATTCAGGTGTGAGCGTTGCCGGTTTGCCGCTGAAGATGACGCGGTTTGGTTTTGCAGCGAGCGTCCCGACAAGCTCCTTGGCGTAAGTGGTGACCACTTTCAGATTCATGAGAGTCACATTCAGTTGTTTCAAATCTTCCGAAAGCTGTTTGTCCGTGGTTTTGATGAACGAATTAGCTGAGCCGAGGAAAGTGTCTGCGCTTTGCTCTACGCCTTGAAGGTTTGTGATCATGTTTTGTAGGTTGTCCACGTCCATTTTTAACGAATCGGCGAGGGGACCGAGCTTCGGCGTGAATTCGCCAAGATCTTTTTTCAATCCGGTGACGGTGACATTCAAATTATCGAGAAGCTTATTCGCATTCTGGAACAATGGCCCGGCTTCTGCCGTGATTTGTTCGAGACCGTACGCCGGATGGCCTTCGATTGCCGCGTTGTTTGCCAGCGTCTGGCCTCCCGGTGTTCCTGCGGAAAGCGCTACAAATTTCGGCGAAAGCATCGTGTCGGAGCTGAGCGTGGCCGTTACGTCGGTGGGCAGCGGCGGAATTCCTTCATCGAGGCTAATCGTCACTCGCACGGCATCTTTTTTGTTTGCGCTGGCGTCGCGTTCTTTAGCGGTGAGATGACGCATTGCGATCACGCGTCCTGCCGGCGCGCCTGCGTAACGCACTTCAGAATTAACCTTGATGCCCGTCACATCTTCATAATTGATCTGCAAGGTTCGTGTCGGTTTTTTGAAGCGATAACCCGAAAGAGCGAAGGTAAGCGCACCGAGCAACACAAGACTGCACGCGATCACCGATAGAGCGACAAAATAGTCGGATAAGTTGCGTTTTATCAAGCTCATGGCTTTGCCCACGTTAGAATGTTGAAGCGTTCAAATGTTGAATCGGTGGTCATTCCTGCGTCATTCCCCTCATGGTGTTTTCCGGTGAAATCTGCTACGTGCTGCAACGAATGGTCGCGGTTTAACATGCTGATGGCCCTCGTGCTCTTCTTGTGAAAGGTTCAGCGGTATTGGGCCGTCAGCCTCGCCATGGATAAATTGTTGCACTTCTGGATTTGAACTTGCACGAATTTCATCCGGCGTACCCTGCGCGACAATGCCGCCATGACCAAGCATGATCATGCGCGTCGCGATGCGAAAGGCGCTGGTCATATCGTGAGACACCACAACCGCTGTCATGTGGGTCCCATGCGTCAGTTTCAGGGTGAGTTCATCTACTACTGCGGTCATGATTGGATCGAGTCCCGAGGTCGGCTCATCGCTAAATAGCAGTTCCGGGTCAAGCGCAAGCGCGCGGGCAAGCCCAACACGCTTTTTCATTCCCCCGCTGATCTCGTCCGGTTTTAGCTCTTCAAAACCGGTCAGGCCAACCATTTCAAGTTTTTGTTTTACGATTTGCTCGATTTCGTCGGGGGATTTATTCGTGTGCTGTAAGAGTGGCAGGGCAACGTTCTCGCCCACGGTGAGCGAAGCCAGGAGTGCGCCGGATTGAAACAGCATCCCGAAACGCAGCCGCACACGTTCAAGTTCCCGCTCCTTCATAGCCGTGATTTCTTCGCCAAAAAGCTTCACACAACCCGAGGTCGGTTTCATTGAGCCAATCATGTGCCGAAGGAGAGTACTCTTTCCACAGCCGCTACCGCCCATGATAACGACTGTCTCACCCCGGTGAATATTAAAAGAAATGTTATCGAGCACTGTGCGGTCTCCGAATTTTCGGACCAGACCGGCTACTTCAATGATAGGAGAGTCAGTAGGCATGATCGAAATGACGAATGACGAATGACGAACTAATGACGAAGCTCGAATGACGAATCGCATTCGGGTAACGAACATTTGGCGTCTCGTCATTCATTTTTTCCACTCCTCCAAATCTTCGAGAAGATCAGATGTAGTTCGCGCCCCTCCAGCCAAAGCTGCCGAGCTTCACCCTTTAACTCGGGGACGGCACGAACCGCCATGCGTAGAAAATGCTTCACTTCACGCGTCTCCTTCTTGCATGTCCCGATCGATTTCAGGAATTCCTTCTTGGACAGTGCATCATCGGCTTCGACATAATTGGCTTCGACGCTGGTTCCGGCGCCCACGAGTTGACGGATGATACGATTCGTTACCGCGTTTTGCTGAATCTCTTTTGCAAAATCAATAACGGCTTCACCGAATCTCGCGGTGCGTTCTTCAAGATCGTAAACGCGCTCTGCCTCCGGCTGCTCGCGCACAATCGATTCTGCGTGTTCATTCCAGAACGAATCCTCTGCGAGCGATGTTCGATTTTCGGACTTCGTCATTCCTTCGTCATTCGTCATTAGTGCTTTGTCATTCATATCATCCGCTAAAAAAGAAAACCCCGGTTAGTACCGCGTTCATCACCAACATCGCCAGCAAGGCCTGCACGACCGAAGCAGTTGTCGCCTGACCAACGCCTTCCGCGCCGCCTTGGACATTCAGTCCCGCGTTGCATGCAATTGTGATAACAAGCCACGCAAACACGACGCTCTTAATCATCCCTGAATATAAGTCCCAGGGCTCAGCGCTTTCGAGCGCACGCAGCACATAGCCGGCAGTATTGAAATCGAGCGCAAAGCGGCAGACTGCCCAGCCGCCCAGGATGCCGACGTAATTTCCAAAGATAGTTAGCGCCGGTAGCATCACCATCATCGCGAGGAAGCGCGGCACGACAAGATATTGAACGGGATTAATTGCCATCACTTCGAGCGCTTCGATTTCTTCCGACACTTTCATTGTCCCCAGTTCCGCTGCCACGGCAGAGCAGCTGCGGCCGATCACGATTACCGCGATCAGGACCGGTCCCATTTCGCGCAAAAGGGTGAGCATGACCAAATCTGGAATGTACATTTCCGCACCGAGGCTTTCGAGAGAATGAGCGGCTTGCATGGCGAGCGTCACACCTACGCTGAACGCCGTCAGCGCCACCATGGGTGTCGCGCGCACGCCGATGGCCACCATTTGCTTGAAGATCGGCGCAATTTTAAAAAATTGCCCGGTAAACGGCGCAATCACAATCCAGTAGAGCAAACTCAGATTAAGCTCGAGATAGTTTTTCACTTGCCGTTCGAGCGCGAAGAATGACAAGGTCTAGGCGCTGACAAAAGCCGAAAGTTCGTACGCTGATTGGAGTTGTCGGCTAACACTTGTCTAAAACGCGATGCCTCAAAGCGAAATCCAGGCGATCCGCGCGTTGCTAAGTTCCAAGCCGCGACCTGTTGGATGGCCTGAGCGACGAAAACGGTTGGACGATGTCGGTTCTGTCTGGCCTGTGGCTGACGACGTGAAAGTTACTGCCGTCGACGTCAACGGACTACCGGGCGAATGGTCCATCGTTCCAGGCAGCGATCCCTCCCGCGTTCTCATGTTTTTTCACGGGGGTGGCTATTGCTCCGGTTCGATTGTCAGTCATCGTCGCCTGGTGACTGAGGTGGGTCGCGCCGCTGGAGCGCGCACCCTGGCTATTGCCTATCGACTCGCGCCCGAGCATCCGTTTCCAGCTGCGTATGACGATGCGTTGACCGCATGGCGTTTTCTGCGGAATCAGAATATTCCTGCTCCGCACATCGCGATTGGCGGCGACAGCGCTGGGGCCGGCCTCACAGTAGCGTTGATCAGTCGGTTGTCCGATGCACGGGAGGAGCTGCCGGGTTGCGCCTGGTTAATTTCGCCATGGACGGATCTGACAATGTCCGGTTCGACACTTTCAAGCAATGAAGCCGTCGATCCGCTCATTCACAAGCAGTATCTGATTGAATTGGCTGACGCGTATCTGCCAGCGGGAATGAATCGCAAGGACCCGCATGTTTCTCCTCTGTACGCAGATCTCAACGGTTTTCCTCCGTTACTAATTCAAGTGGGATCAGACGAGACGTTGCTTAATGATGCTACGCGGTTTGCGGCTGTCGCTGGTGCAGCCGATGTCCGCGTGACTCTGGAAATCTGGCCGCACATGATTCATGCATGGCCTTTATGGAATGCTCATCTTGACGCTGGCCGCCGTGCGCTCGCTAACGCCGGCGCGTTTATCAAGCAACATCTTGCAGGTTGAAGCGGCCGAAAGACTCAAGCGGCTACAACAAACCCCGCTTCCGAAAATCCCCCAAATTGCCGCCGGAGGAACGTTCGACCAGATCGATGGTGAATTTCAGCAGGCACACTTCCCATGCGTCATCGACACCCTGGATCACCGCGCTGAGCGGTTCATTCGCGTTCTGGACGCAATGTCTGGTGCGATTGATCACTGAATCGATTGAATCGCGCAGTGTTTGCTCGTTGAGATCGGTTTTGCGAAACTGAAAGCCGTAACGGAGCACCGCGATGTTGCGGGCCTGTTCACGGAGCTGATCTACGTAGCGCTCCGCTTTTTCTCCGAAGCCTTCCAACAACAGACGGCAATAATGTTCCGGTGTAAGGATTTGCGGTCGCTCCGCGTGAATTTTTCCATTGCGAATCCGGACCTGATCGACGCGATCCATTAGTTCCGAAATGAGATAAAAATTGAAGCTGGTGCTGCCGAAGGTGGCGATCTGTTGCTCAGGAGCAACAATCACATGCGTGTTTTCAATCGCGTAGTCGAAATCGTCCCTGGTCATGATGGAGTAAATTAGTGTGCTAGGGGCCTCTTTCAAAACGGAGCTTGATTTCCAATGGACAAATCCAGTGCCCAAAGAATAAAGATCGAAACCTGCGCCCCAACTTGATTGGTTTCACCTGGCGACGCCATTCGCCGCTCCGCCATTCCTGGCTAATCGCGTTGTGCTTGCTGTTGCTGGCCCTGCGGCGGCTGAAACAGCGCGAGATATTGACCGTAGCCTTCTTCTTTCAGCTTCTCGACGGGAATAAAACGCAGCGCAGCGGAGTTCACACAGTAACGTTCGCCGGTAGGTGCGGGGCCATCATCGAACACGTGACCGAGGTGTGAATCACTCATTTTTCCCCGAACCTCAGTGCGTTCCATTCCATGGGATGAATCCCGCTTTTCCACGACGTTTTCAGGCGATATAGGCTTGGTGAAGCTCGGCCAGCCTGTGCCACTATCGAATTTATCCAGTGAACTGAACAGCGGTTCGCCGGTAACGATATCAACGTAGATCCCTGCCTTGTGATTGTCCCAGTAGGCGTTGTGAAACGGAGTTTCCGTCCCGCATTCACGCGTGACGTGATACTGGTCTTTGGTCAATTGTTTTCGCAATTCAGCGTCGGCGGGCACTTGCTTGGTTGGATTCATTTTTTCAGCTTCCTTTTTCTGCGTCTGAGCATAAGCAAGAAAAATCGAGCCGCCAATCACAACGATCGCGCCAAGCAGGCCAAACCACAACGTCTTATGCGACCCATGATGCGGGTGTATTAAATGTGTGCTTTTCATACCCTGAAATCTTGATCCCTTAGCCTTTCCCTGACTTGCCCGAGAGTGCCAAACAATTTAAACGCGAGCGCGTTCTCGAGCAAACGGTGTAGGCCCCAGATTGATTCCTCTCTATTTGAATTCGCAAATGAGTTAGAAAATGGTCTTCTCACCTTTTTCTACGGAATAATAGGACCGAAGTTTCCGATCGCACCGGCCAAGTTTCCGATTAATCGGGCCGTCCGGCTTCCGGGACGCGGATGTAGCGACGCAGCGAAACCAAACCAATCGGCGCGACTGATGCCGCCAGAGCGAAGATAAGCCACATTGTTCCGGAGCGCCGGGGACCGTGTTCGGGACAAAACGCAGCCAGCAACCATCCGCCTGTTCCAACAAGGATCTTGCCGACGAGGAACGGAAGATAAGCGAGCGAGCCGTACGACGCTTCTTGGCCTTTCGGGGCAATCGCCGCAGCATACTCATACACGCGCGGCGAGTAAAACGCTTCGCCAATCGAGAAGACGGTCAGATACAACGCAGCCATGATGTAGTAAGGGTGAATGCTCCCGTGCACTCCGAGGTAACCATGCCCAAGCCATTGTCCAATGACGCTCTGAGCGGCAGGCTGGAACCATTGCGTCGGCAGCGCCATGATGAACACCCCAGCAGAACAGATCACTCCACCGACTATCACCATCCGATACGCTGCATACTTTTGTGTAAGCGCGCCTACAACCGGGGCCAGGAAGATAATGATGACCGCGTTTATCGCGGAAATTTTCCCAACAGGCGCGTACAGTCCGAGCTCGCGAATGCCCCACTTCGGAAACACGTAGTCCATTTGGAGAAAAATCGCTTTGAGAAATCCGATGAAGAGGAAGAAAGCAAGCAGCCTGTAGAAGGCTGATTGACTAATCAGGCGCTGAAAAAGATGCGCTGTATCGGTCGCACTTTTTCGCACCATCTGTCCAAGACCTTTCCAAAAAGCGGGTGTCGTCCCGCGATCGCGGGACGATTCGTCGATCACCGGGCCGCTGTTGGTTGCTTCTGCTCCTCGGCGGATAAAATAGATCACGGGAAACAGCACGATCTCGAAAATCAGGCTGACTATGAACAGTTGCTGATATGAGGTTGGCTCAAACCCAAAGAGGCTGACATGCAAATTCAGCTGGCGGACGTAATCGAATATCCAGCCGGCAGCGAAATACCCAACGTTCATCACCGCGTAGATAATCGAGAACGCCATTGACCGTTGAGTTGTCGTGGAATAACGCCGCGTGGCCGCCAACAGCACCGGCGTCCCGAGAGCCTCACCGATGGCCAAGGGAAGAACTCCGCATGCGAGCGCTAATGATGGAATCGTGGTAACGACCATCACACTGCGAGCGACGGTGCAGATAGCGACACCGATGAAGAAGGTGCGGCGCAGCCCGATCGCATCCGTGACCGAGCCGGCGAGCAACGTGAAGACAGTCATCGCCGGTGCCCAGACCCAGCCCACCAGTGCTCCTGCCGCTTGATCGCTAAAGCCAAGATCCTTCGACAGCCATAGCACCATGGTTTTGTTCGTGACCGAGTAGGCGGTGTAGATGAGAAACTTGATCAGGAACGTGAGCCACAGCTCGCGTTGAGCTCCCTTCAAAACCGTGAATTTCGCGATAAAACCGCGCAGTCCTCCCGCGACGATTGGAGGGACGGGCTCCTCCGGGGCGATTGCTTCTTTGACTGCTTGGCTCACGGCGGTTGAACTTAAGCTGTCATTCCGAGCGAAGTCGAGGAATCCCGCAGCGCAAGCCGTGCGCTAATTTCCGCGAAATTCCTTCGAGTCACAACAAATTATCGATGTACCTTCGCCGATCGAATGGCGCGAAATCATTCAGCTGTTCACCGGTGCCGACGAAACGCGTTGGGATTCCAAGCTCTTCCTGGATCGCGACGACGATGCCGCCTTTGCCGCTTCCGTCGAGCTTGGTGACAATAATACCAGTCAGTCCAATCGCGGCTTGGAATTCGCGCGCCTGGCTGAGCGCGTTCCCGCCAGTCGTCGCATCGACCACGAGCAACGTTTCATGTGGCGCATCGGGGTCATGCTTGGCGAGAGTGCGTTTTACCTTTTCGAGTTCTGCCATCAGATTCTTCTTCGTGTGCATGCGACCAGCGGTATCGCACAGTAGAAATTCAATTTTGGCCTTGGCAGCTGCCTGATACGCCTCATAACACAGTGCAGCCGGATCGGCGTTGTATTGTCCCTTGATGATTTCAACCCCGAGCCTTGTTGCCCAAATCCCAAGCTGCTCGATCGCCGCGGCGCGGAAAGTGTCTGCCGCTGCCAGCAAAACGCTATGACCATCTTTCTGAAGGTAACGAGCCAGCTTTGCTGTCGATGTGGTCTTGCCAGTCCCGTTTACGCCTAGTAGTAAAACCACATTTGGTTTGCCGCCGAGAGACTGGATGGCAGCCGAGTTTGCAGGTAAAACGCGCGCAATTTCCTGGCGCACAACTTTCACAACATCATTTATTCCCATTAATGACCACGCCTCCCGTTCCTGCAGTGTTTTGATGATGTGAGTGGTCATCGGGACACCGAGGTCCGCGCGAATAAGCGATTCCTCGAGTTCGTCCCAGTCGATGGGTTTACCGGCGAAATGTTGGGCAAGGGATTGGAGAAAGTTCATTTCGTGAATCGAGATCCGAGAGTCGTGAATCGATGTACCGCTTTAACGGATCACGAATCCCGTTTGGCAACCGGTTCGCGTGCTGGCCGGTCCAAGTCTTTTCTTACGCGATCGAGAATACCATTGACGAAACGGCCTGATTCGCCGCCACCATACGTTTTTGCCAGTTCAATCGCTTCATTAATCGAGACCACTGGCGGTATGTCGTCGCGGTAAAGCATTTCGTAGATTGCCAGGCGGAGGACATTGCGATCAACTGCTGAGATCCGCCGAACTTCATAGTTCTCGCAGTAACGCCGAATTCGTTCATCGATCTCCGCTAGATGCTCGACCATTCCGTCGATCAGCGGCTGTGCAAACTCGCGCACTCGCGTTGTCGCCGGACAGAATTCCCAAAAATCGTCGGCCTTTTCCGGCCCTTCGCCGTGCTGAAGGTCGCGCCAGAAATGATACTGAATCGCTGCTTCGCGTGCTCGCCGTCTCTTGCCCATAGGTTACTCCCCGCGAAGTTTCGACATAACACTGGCGATTTCCACCGCTGCCTGCGCGGCCTCGGTGCCGCGATTAATTCTATTTTCGAGACAGCGCTTGCGTGCCTGATCCTCATTGTCCAAGCTGAGCACCACGTTGATTACTGGCACGCCGTGATCAACCGCAATTCGTTGAAGCGCACTGGTCACGGAGCCGCTTAGATTATTGGCGTGACTTGTCTCGCCGCGTATGATCACGCCACACGCGATAATCGCGTCGGCTTTTTTCTTTCGTGCTAACTCGCGCACGACTACGGGGATTTCGAACGAACCCGGTACCTGGTAAATCGAAATTGCCGCGGTCGGCGCAAGACCGCGCAACTCCTCTCGCGCATGATCGACCAAGCCTTGTACATATTGTGCGTTAAACTGACTGGCCACGATTGCGAACCTGCATTTGGCCGCAACGACTTGCGGACGAGGTGGGACCGACTTCGACATCTAGAAATTACAGCAAGTGTCCCAGCTTCGTCTTTTTGGTCTCGAGATATTTCGCGTTGTGCGGATTGGCTTCGCTGCGTATCGGCACCTGCTCTACCATCTCCAGGCCGTAGCCCTCGAGTCCGACTACCTTCTTAGGATTGTTGGTCAGAAAACGGAACTGGCGCACCCCGAGATCGAAAAGGATTTGCGCACCAAGACCGTAATCTCGTAGATCGCTGGGATAGCCGAGTTTGGCGTTTGCCTCGACTGTGTCGAGTCCTTCCTCCTGCAACTTGTAAGCGTGGATTTTTGCCGCGAGCCCAATACCACGTCCCTCCTGGCGCATATAGATCAGGACTCCGCTGCCTTCTTCCTGAATTTGCCGAAGCGCTGCGTGCAATTGATTTCCACAATCGCATCTGCGTGAACTAAACACGTCGCCGGTGAGGCATTGACTGTGCACTCGGACCAGCGTCGGCTTGGTTTTATCTATTTTGCCTTTGACTAGGGCGAGGTGATGCTGGCCGTCGAGCTTCGAGCGATATAGATGCAAGTCGAAATTGCCGTAGTCAGTCGGCATTTTCACGATTTGCTCCAGCTCCACCAGCTTTTCGCGAACGCGCCTATGTGCGATCAAACTTTGGATTGTGCAGATGCGCAGACCATGTTTCTTGCGGAATTCCATCAACTCCGGCAGCCGCGCCATGGTGCCGTCATCGTGCAAAATCTCGCAAAGCACTCCCGCTGGCTGTAGCCCTGCCATTGCTGCCAGATCTACCGCCGCCTCGGTGTGTCCGGCACGTCGCAACACGCCTCCGTCCTTCGCGCGCAACGGAAATACGTGCCCAGGCTGGTTGAGATCGTCGGGAGACGATTTCGGGTTCGCGATTGCCAGGATGGTTGTCGCCCGATCATAAGCGCTGATACCCGTGGTCACACCCCGCGCGGCGTCCACTGAAACGGTAAAATCGGTCTTATGTTTCTCGCGGTTCTGCGCAACCATGCGTTGCAGGCCGAGTTGCTCTGCGCGCTCGTTTGAAATTGGCGCGCAAATCAAGCCGCGCCCATGGGTAGCCATGAAATTAATCGCTTCGGGGGTCACTTTTTCGGCGGCCATCACCAGGTCGCCTTCGTTCTCGCGGTCGGCATCGTCCGTCACAATCACAATGCGGCCCTTGGCGATGTCGCTTACGACATCGTCAATGGCGTCGAACTGAAATGTCTGCTCCGTCTTTGCGATCATCGGATTAATACCATTACGTCCCCCGCCGCCTTCGGCAAGCCGGAGTGGTGAAAGCCCAGGATTGCGCAAACGACGAAAAAAGAAAATGCTATCGCAGCCAGGCAACTCATAATGGATAGGTCCGACCAAATTTTCGTCGCCGGTCATCGCGGCATGGTCGGCAGCGCACTAGTTCGCCGGCTCGAGTCGGAAGGATTCTCAAATTTGCTTGTTCGCGACAGGCCGAAACTTGATCTCAGAGATGAATCTGCAGTCGCGAAGTTCTTTGCCGAGGAAAAGCCAGCTATCGTCATTCTCGCGGCGGCAAAAGTCGGCGGCATTAGGGTAAACAACAAATATCCGGTCGAGTTTCTGCTCGAGAATTTGCGGATTCAGAACAACGTCATTCGTTCGGCCTACGAGAGCGGTGCACGCAAACTTCTCTTTCTTGGAAGCTCGTGTATTTACCCGAAGCTCGCGCCGCAACCGATCCCGGAAACGGCGTTGCTAAGCGGACCACTGGAACCAACCAACGAAGCTTACGCGATTGCCAAGATTGCGGGGATCAAGCTTTGCCAGGCGTACACTCGTGAACATGGCGCGAATTTCATTTCGGTGATGGCGACAAATCTTTACGGCCCTAACGATAATTTCGATTTGGAAACATCACACGTCCTGGCGGCGCTCATGCGCAAAGCCCACGAAGCTAAAACGCGGAAAGATCGAGAACTGATTGTGTGGGGCTCGGGAGAGTCGCGCCGCGAATTTTTGCATGCTGACGACCTCGCATCGGCGTGTCTTTTGCTGCTGGAGAAATACAATTCGCCGGAAATCATCAATGTCGGATCCGGGGAAGACATTTCGATTCGCGAACTGGCTGAGTTGATCTGCGACGTGGTTGGTTTCGATGGCAAACTAACGTGGGATGCAAACCAGCTCGAAGGCACACCGCGAAAACTTTTGGATGTCACCAAGCTAGGCGCGCTTGGGTGGAAGCCATCGATCCCCTTGCGGGATGGTATTGTCCAAACCTACGAATGGTTTCTTGCGAACTATACGAGTTAATCTATCGCAAGGCGCAGACATATGCGACTCTAACACCCATTGAATCTACGCGAGGGTTGACCCGGGTAGCATTCAGCGTTGACTGCGAGCGGTGATGAAAAACCTACGCATCGGAGTTGTTGGGGTTGGTCATATTGGGAGCAACCATGCGCGGCTGTATGCGGAGATCCCGTCGGCTGAGTTCACCGCAGTGTATGATGTAGATCCTTTCAGGAGCCGCACCATCGGCGCAAAATTCGGCGCAGCGCCTTCCAAATCGCTGGACGAATTTATTGAGATGGTAGATGCCGCTTCGGTGGCGACGCCGACCAATACACACTATGCGATTGCGCGCTCGCTGCTCGCGAAAGGCAAACATGTCCTGGTTGAAAAACCGATCACCGATAACACAGCACACGCTACCGATTTGGCAGAGTTAGCCACGCGTAGCGGTCTCATTTTGCAAGTAGGCCACGTGGAACGATTCAACCCGGTTTTAGGTGCACTCGAAACACATCTGACCCATCCCAGGTTCATTGAAGCGCATCGGCTCTCACCTTACTCCGAACGCAGCACCGATATCGGTGTCGTCCTCGATCTGATGATCCACGATCTCGAAGTGATTTTGCATTTTGTCCGCTCGCCGCTTTGGAGCATCGACGCAGTAGGTGTTCCGGTCCTTAGCCGCAGTGAAGACATCGCCAATGCGCGGCTGCATTTTGAGGACGGTTGCGTGGCAAATATTACCTCGAGCCGTATCAGTCCGGAGCGGCTCCGCAAGATTCGCATCTTTCAAGAAGACGCGTATCTCTCGCTCGATTACCAAAATCAAAGCGGTGAAATCTATCGACGGATTGGGGGACACATCACGCGCGACAGAGTGGACATCGAACGCGAGGAACCGCTTAAGCTTCAGCTCGCTTCATTTATCGAATGTGCGGGCACCGGACGCGAGCCGCGCGTTTCGGGCTCTCAAGCGACCGCCGCACTGAAATTGGCAGTTGAAATCACAAAGCGAATCGCGCCCGGTGGGTAAGACGATCGCGATCTATTGTGTTGTAGCCACGGCAAAGCTTGCCCGCCGGGGCGGGTCTCGCCGCGTCGAGAGGATCAACGCCGGCGGCGCGCCTCGACGCAACGAGGCGGCTACATGAAATCCAAGACCATCTATTTCGTCGGCGGTGAAGTGAGTGCAGATAATCACGGCGCTGCGTTGATGCGTTCTCTGTGCGAGTTGGACGGTGGGCTCAAGTTTATCGGGCGTGGCGGCCCGCAAATGCAAGAGGTCGCGGGTGAGCAATTCAAAAATTGGATCGGCGACGCAGCAGTCCTTGGTTTATGGGAGGTGCTCAGGAAATATGGGTATTTCCGCGAACAGTTTCACGAAACGCTCCGGGAAATTCGGGAGAGCAAACCCGACGCAGTCGTCCTCATTGATTACCCCGGTTTCAATTTGCGTCTCGCGCGTGCACTGCGAAGACAAGCTGCGCAACAAAAGGTAATTTACTACATCAGCCCTCAGGTATGGGCTTGGAACCGCGGACGCATCACGAGAATGGCGCACTTCATCGATCTGGTGCTCTGCATTTTTCCGTTTGAAGTCGATCTCTACAGCCAGGCTGGCTCGCGCGCGTTGTTTGTTGGTCATCCCATGATCGAAAGATTACGGGGCAAGAAGATCGATACACAGCGTGATGAGAATTTGATCGGCCTTTTCCCGGGCAGTCGATCCCGCGAGGTGCGAAAGATTTTTCCGGTAATGCTGAATGCGGCGCGTGAGCTTCGACAGCACAACTCGAATTTGCGTTTTGAAGTTGCAGCTGCATCCGAGGAACTCGCTCAGGAGATGAAACCAGTCGTCGCTGGACGGGATCGACAGGCGATTCAAATCTCAGTCGGCCAGACAGCAGAAATCATGCAGCGCGCGTGGGCTGGGATCGTCGCCTCAGGCAGCGCAACTTTGGAAGCTGCTTATTTTCGATTGCCGTTTGTGCTGATTTATAAAGTGTCCTGGCCGACTTACCTGGCGGCGCGACTCGTGGTGAATGTGAAATATCTTGGCATGCCTAACTTGCTTGCTGACGAAGAAGTCGTTCCCGAATTCATTCAGCACCGCGCAAAACCGGACGCCATCGTTAAAGCCGTGCGGCCGCTGATTGAAAATGCAAATGCGCGCAAACGAATGATTTCTCAGTTCGATGCGATAATTCCTCAACTAGGCGATATCGGGGCGAGCCAAACAGCCGCGCAAGCGATTATTGAAGAGATTGAAAGGTCGATTTAACTAATCGCGCAATGAAGATTTGGGATATATCACGGACGCTTTCGAAGGATTTGGCGGAATGGCCCGGTGACGAGCCGTGTCGCTTTCGGTTAACGAGGGAAAAAACGAAAGGCGAAAGCGTCAACCTGGGCGCGATTAGCATGAGCGTGCACAATGGAACCCACGCGGATGCCAGATTTCATTTTGATACCAACGGCGAATCAATTGAGAAAGCGCCTCTCCAAACTTATCTGGGTCGCGCGACCGTGGTCGATCTCGCGCAAGCTTTCTTAGACGCGAAAGGAAAACACCTGATCACACTCGAGGACCTCCGGCCGTCTGCCGAAGCAATAGCAGCGACCTCTCGGCTCCTGGTAAAAACCGGTCGATGGAGTAACTCGACTGTTTTCCCCGACAAAATTCCGGTGATCGCAGCGGACGTTCCGGGGTGGCTGCAGAAAAATGGTGTGAAACTGCTTGGTTTGGATCTGCCCTCCGTAGATGAAATCGATTCGAAGTTGTTGCAGAATCATCACGCCTTGGCACGCGCGGGGATCGCCATTGTTGAATCGCTAGACCTGAGCGATGTCGCTCATGGGATTTACCACCTCGTGGCGTTGCCGCTAAAAATCGCCGGCGGTGATGGCGCGCCGATGCGCGCAATTCTCTGGCGCGACTGAAGCACCCGTGAACATTGCCCGTCCTGACTGTCATTTCGAGCGCAGTCCGTTCGACTCGCCTCGCTCGCTCGGGGTAAACTCCGCGTAGTCGAAAAGCTCCGGACATTAGATGAGAGATGTCTCGACTCCGCTCCACATGACAACAAGCGTACTCGAAGATCAGCGCGCTGTTTGGGTTGTTGCAGCCGTAAGCTTTCTCTTGTTTCTCATCGGCAATTTGCCGTGGCAGCTCGACGACTACGATCAAGCGAAGCAAGCGTTCACTTCGTTCGAGATGATCAAGGAAGGTCACTGGCTTTATCAGCAGACGCCGCACGAACGCGTGGCAACCAAGCCTCCATTGGTGGGATGGATTTCGGCCGCTTTCTTCGGAATAGCTCGGTCATGGGAGGTGGCTTGGAGGCTCCCATCGCTCCTGGCTGCCATTGCGTTGGCGGTCCTGTTGTTTCGAGCTGCCAGTTCTGCTTATGGATCAATTGCTGGCCTCGTCGCGATCAGTGCGTTCGGGTTGAATTTGCTGAGTCCGCGTCTGGCGACACTCGTGCGCACAGACATGCCGCTGGCATTGGTGATTTTTCTCATCGGTCTGCTGATCTGGAAAAAAATCGAAATCGAAACGCAGAATGAATGGAAACCGCGGGATCGAATTTACCTTTTCGTGTTGCTAACAATCGCAATGCTGATCAAAGGGCCGATTGTCTACGCCTTTTTGCTTCCCGGCATTTTGATGTTTGAAGTGTGGTGCAGGCGACAGGTCTCCCGTGGTTGTAGCCAAGGCGCTGAGTCGCCGTGTGGTGAATCGCACAACCAACACCTCGACGCAGCGAGGCGGCTACAAAGCGCCTGGTCTGGCTGGTGGCCATGGATCGCTTCACTAGCTGTCTTTTTGTTATGGGTGACCGGCGGCATCTTGTTTCAACCCGGCTTCTTTGATGAGGTCGTTATGCGCGAATTTTTGGGGCGCTTTGGCGAAACAATTCATCGGCCGCAGCCGCTTTATTTTTATTTGCCGCATTTGATCCATAAATTTGCACCATGGAGCATATTGTTGATCGCGATTGCAATTTTCAGTCTGGCGTCGCGCCGATGGAGAATTAGTGCTGCGTTGCGAGAAATGCAGCCGGGGACTTTCTGGCTGCTTTGCTGGAGCATCGGTGGCTTGATCGTGATGTCACTGATTCCGTCCAAGCGCGTCGATAGAATCTTTCCGGTGATCCCGCCGCTCTGTTTGCTCTTAGCGGCGCAGATCGGGAGCCGCAGGCCCTGTAGCCACGGCTCTGTGAGCCGTTTTCTAACAAACGCGGACTCGGATCTTACCGGCCATAGACCGGTGGCTACAGAAAATTATGCGACGCAGATCTATCGATGGACGGCTGGTGCCCTAATCGTCGCGATCTTTTTCACTAGCGGCTACGCAACGTGGAAGATAGTTACTGGCTATCGCGATCATCGCAACGCGCTGGCTATGTTTGGGCGCGATGTTCGTCGCGAAGCAGAAACCCGTCACTGGCGTTATGGGGTGGTTTCTGCCAAAGACGAAGGACTCCTTCTCTATTTGCAGAAAACGCACTACCTCGAGCCAGATCGTGCGGTAGCGGAATGGAACGCTGGAAATCTCGATGCGCTTGTAGCCTCTACCGAGAAAGCTAGAAGTCTTGTGCCCCAGCTTCGAGGCGCTACTCCCTATCAGGTGAAATCGAGTGAACGAAAGAAAGAGCAGGGGACAGGTTACGTCTTGATTACGCGTTGAGCTATCCAAAACTCGACGCTAGCTGCCTTAAGTGGTTAACCGCAGCTCAACGTAAAGACGCCGCCAGGGCTGATCATCGATGAGCCGCCAGCGATGGCCCGTGCCGGTTGTGTCGGCAGCCAGTAATACCTCACCTGGACGCAACACAAATGTCTCACCGTCGCGAGTAGTGAATTCGAGCGTACCCGTCAGAGTGATTACGTACTGCACGTGTGGCGCGGTGTGCCAATCGAGAACTGAACCAGCTGGGGTTTCCTTGAACTGGACCGCGGTCGCTTGTTGAACGATGTCCAGCGGAATCGTGTTGTATTCAACGTGTGAACGGCCATCGGCCCCAGTTTTCAGGTGGACGCAACGAATCATGTTGACGGTCATTCTGTCATAAAGGGTGCAAGAATGCTATGCCGGTCCCGTCCGATTACTCTGTCAGTCGTCCAACACGGATTGCTGAATGAGTTTGACTTTTCACGTGCTGTCCGACAAAAAGGCGGCCATGAACGCACGATTGATTACTCCCGTAGCCGCTCTCCTGTCCGTGCTTTCAATTGCAGCCGAACCCGGACAGATCGTTGGAAACGTTCAAGTGTTCGACGGCCCAACACCATTCATCCGTTTCGTCCACACCAGCGTCAGTGATCTTGCAGGTTTCGAGTTCGCCCAGTTCCTTATTCTGCCAAAGACGGGGTCGGCCACGCGTCCAATCAGGGTCCGCTACGCGCGATCCTACTTGGAAGCCCGGGGTTATTTCGATCCTCAAACTGGCAAAGTCACCATCCCGGTCTTCGGTCTCTACGCCGGCCGCCTAAATCGCGTTGTGATCAACCTGGGTTTCAGCGGACGATTTCACCGGATCCAAAGACTTGCCATCAGCATCACAACGCCTGCTTATGACGGAGGCACGTACTCCAATCCAACCGTCATTCAGCCTAGGCTACCGGGCACCACCCTAAGTTATGATTTTATCCTCTTGAAAAGCTATGCTGATCCAATCACGCCCATCATTATCGATAGTGACGCCGAAATCCGCTGGATCGGCACGGCGGGAGTAGGAGCCCAGAACTCCATTCTCTTCGACAAAGCATTTTACGTTACGTCTGGTACGTCGCTTCTTCGTACTGAGTTCGATGGCGTGACGACACCTGTGGCTGATTACAGTGGGATTGGTGTCACCGGCTTCCACCATAATATCGACCCGGGCCGGGAAGGAATGATCCTCGACGTCGATACCGTCGACCAGACTGAGAGCGTCAATCTGGAGGTCGACGCTGCGGGCAATGTGCTCCGGACCTGGAACCTGGCGGACATCATCAGCGCTACGATGATTGCCGGTGGGGATGATCCAAGGCAATTCGTCCATCCTGCCCCCATCGATTGGTTTCACAACAACGCCTGTGCCTACCGCAGCTCTGATAACTCACTCATCGTTTCCAGCAGGGAAAACTTTGTCATCGCCATCGACTACGATACCGGAAACATTAAATGGATTCTAGGCGATCCGACAAAGCACTGGTATGAGTTCCCATCGCTGCGTCAATTCGCCCTAACTCTGGCCCCGGACACATTACCGCCGATAGGCCAGCATGCTGTGTCCATGCCGGGGGATGAATTGCTTCTTTTCGATGACGGAGCAGGCAGCAATTACCAGCAACCTCCGGGAGAAACACGCACTTACAGCGCCCCTCGCAAATATCAGATCGATCTCGGTGCGTTCCAAGCGACTGAGACCTGGCATTATTACGCTGACCCAAGTATCTATAGCCCGTTCTGTAGTAGCGTTTATGAAGATGCCCCGGGTAACTACCTCATCGATTACACGCTGGCCGGCCCCTATATCTATACCGGCATCGTCGGTCTCGATGCCTTGGGTAATGTGGCTTTTAACTATCAATACGACGAACTGAATTTTTGTGGAACGGCCTGGAACGCGATTCAGATCCATTGGGAAAACCTGAACCTGGAATAACGCGCTCTTTGCTGCTAATCACCTCGCTGAAGCCAGACGTAACGCTTCCCATTCCAATAGATCAGCGCGCTAGCTGCCTCGCTCTTGCTCACAACCAGCGCGTCGCCACGAAGCTTCGGCACACTTGTTCCACTAGCCATTCGGTCCCCGGGATACATCTCCCAGGAGTCCATCCACTCGAAGTCATCACCGCCGTTGCCGATGGCAGTCCCCGCGCCGAGAACTGTTACCTTGTTGGTCGCACCGCTGATGATCGCAATTCCGATTTTTCCCGTCGAGCGCTGCTTCACTAGAACAGCTACATCAATCTTACCGTCACCGTTGAAGTCTCCACGCTGATGGAATGGCTTCAGTCGAAAGGAGAGTTCGTACTCTTTCGCGAGCACGCCATTCGCAATGGCTTTTCTGATCGCCTCAGGAATATCATCAGGTTGCGCACCCGTCTTTGAGCCAGGTTCCAACTCCTTAATCGCTTTCGTTCGTAGATCAATCTGGTAGGTGGTGCCGCGCTCGGGTGTTACTATGAGCGTGTCGTCGCGAATGCTCAGCGTATTAATGAAAACCCACTGGACATCTTCCTCCAGTTTTGGATCAATGCGGTTTGTAAACACCGTCAAATCCCACAGCTTCTTGTTAGTCCGAACATCCCAGGCTTCGATGTAGGCACGGCGACCATCATCGTTCGGCGCGACGTAGCGTACGCCGTCGTGAATGACCGGCTCTACTGCTGCTGGAGCTATCCGCTTGGCCGAGATCAAAGCCGGCAGAAACACCGCCAGAAAGAGTGTAAAAACGAACTGTATCCTGAGATGGTTAACACTAGTCATATCCAGTACCCTTCGGTTTTTGGATAAAACCAAAGTAAAAGCAAAGCCCGAACAAGATGAAATGGACAATGGAGCGCACTCCGCTGATTTCAGGCGTAAAGACAAGATTTGTCCCGAGCAGCGGCACCGATACCTTGACAACATAGAGATAGAATTGAATTCCTGCGCTGACAAAGAACGCGCCCGCCAAAAATTTGCGAAACTCACGGCTGCGCCATGCGAAATAAAGCGTCGGCAGACCGAGAACGATTATTGCAGTGAGAAGGACGGCGATCATGTCGGGTTCCTGACAGCCAGCGGCTTTGCCCCGATGGCAGCGTTGGCTTTAGCGATTGGGTAGCTCCTTGCTTGGCAATTTCGAGAACTTCTCCTCCATGCCTCGCTCGATGCGCTGACGTTTCATGTCGTCCTTTTTTTCTTTCAGCATCGATATCAGCTCGTTCATCCCGTCAGCAAGTTTAGTGTTAGCGGATCCCCATTCGCTCTTACTTTTGAATGTGACGCCGGGATAGGCAGCCTGTAAGTCAGGTATCCGTCGTCCTTCTTTCTGGACTTTTTCCACGATCTTCACGAGGCCATCGGGATCTCCGAAGGCGTAACCATTGATGTAGGGCCCCACGAGCTGATAAAAAGCGTTCTGGGCGTGTAACAGCTCAAACCCTGGGCTACCGATGCTTCCCATCTTGGTCTGATCCAGAAGAACGCCAAACTGCCGACCGCGATACTGAGCAGAATAAAACCAGTAAACCGCTTCCTTTCGATAGCCCAGGTCGTATAGTCGAATCGCACCCACATAGAGTTCCGGAAACGTAAGCCGGTCCCAATCCTTCTTCATCTCGGCGATGGTAGTAAGAAAGTCAGCTTCCTTCGCCGACGCCAGACCTGAACTAAATCGTCCGATGCTGACCTCTGGACCTTTCGAATTGTAGTACGGTGTGACGTAGACATCAATGTGTGAGGGATTGATATCTGACTGAGCAGCCTTCAAAGCGAACGATGCGAAGGTTACCGCGACGAATGCAAAGCTCAGTTTGTTCATTTGTTTACCTAACGGGAACCGCAACTGGCAACGGCGAGCGCTTATTCTACCCGAGCCACGATTGGGGCAATCTAGTCCAAAAACCGTGAAGTTCACGGCGTCGTGTCGCTCTTCGCCGTGATCGGCGCGAGCGAAGCAACAATTTTTTCAAAACTCGGATCGCCTCGCAGCGGATCCCAAAACGGATCGAGCCGGATTTCGCCATAAGAGACGCCCGCTGGTAGTCTTGCCAGTGCTTGCAATTGCTGGATTGCCTGATCGCGTTCTCCCGTCCACGCACAGATCACTGCATAAAAATACAGGACTTCTGTGCCGTTGAGCGCGTCTTTGGTTGAAGGGAGAAGTTCAACTGCCCTGCGACCTTCGCGCAGAGCTTCTTCTTTCCGCCCGAGCGATGCATCTATCAAGCCCAGGAAACAGAGCTTCGAGGCGTCATCAGGAGCTGTTCGGACTGTCTCTTCCTGTTGTGCGCGCGCGACGCTAAAGGCGGTGTTCGCGCCGACTGCGTCTCCTTTAATGCGAGCGACTAACCCCCTCGCGTAAGCCGGGCTAAATTTGACCGCGCCGATTCCTCGCGCATTCATCACCGGATAATCCAGCGTGGCGAGGGCGCGCTCGGCGGCTACAGGGTCGCGTTCGTACAGACTGACAAAGAAGCGCCCGCGCGTCAGGTCTCTCGCCGATGCAGGATTCTCGGCGAGAATCTTTTCGAGAACCGCATGCCATGGGCGGGGATCGGCTTGTTCATGGAAGTCGATCCAGACAGGGAGCAACCGCGCATAATTGTTCTTTGTCGGGAGAGCCAGGCCCCGATTAGCAATCTCTCGGGCTCGCTTATAGTCGCGTGCGCAAAGATAGGTGAACCCCGTCCCGAAAAGGATATCATCATTTCGGGGATCCAACTCCACTGCGCGCTCAAGGTTACGAACGGCATCATTCCAGCGCGCCTGCCTTCGATCTATATATCCGTTCAACTCAAAGATTCGTGCGTTGTTTGGCAAAGTGCGTAGAGCGACGGCGAGCTCATCCCGGGCTCGGTCGTAATCGAGGTAACCGTAGTAAAAGTGCAAAGCGGACGCGAAATGTGCCTCGCCCGAATCCGGGTTTAGATGCAAAGCGGAGTTGACTGCCGATTTTGCTAATTCAAGACGGCCCGGCGTGTGATCGAGCGCAGTCCAGTAGATCCCGTCGTGGGCCCTGGCCAACTGGCAGTACGCCAGAAGAAAAGTTGGGTCCCGCGCGATTGCCTGATTGAGTAACTCGACGGCTTTGAAAAGATTCGTCTCGCTGCTGAGACCGTAATAGAGAGACTCTTCGATCAAAGGGGTAGCGTGGACATAAAGGTCGTAAGCAACAAGGTCTTTGGTTGGGCGCTCTTCCATCGCTGTCGTTTCGTTGGCTGAAACTTTGGCTCCAAGCTGACTTGCGACCGATTGCGCCAACTCCGTTTCAATCGCGAACACTTCATTCAAATCGCGATCGTACTCTTCTGCCCAGATGTGTGTGCCGGTGCGAGCATTCACGAGACGTGCATTGACGTGCACCTTGCCGCCGTAGCGACGCACAGTGCCATCCAGCAGAT
>JBKPLX010000056.1:0-46090 GCA_046731855.1 Verrucomicrobiota bacterium
AAATCGCTTTGCTCGGTGCCGAGTGGATAGAGTTCGTGCAATTGCTTTTCGCCAGGCAAAACTCGAGTCGGTTTGAAATGGTTAATAATCGCCAGCGGTATGAGCATGGCGCGGCTCCACGACGACATTTTGTAAATGTGAAACGGCGCCCAGCGCGACAGGAGCACCATTTCCACAGGGATGGCCGGAAGATATTTCCAGGGAAACTGGCCCAGTAACGCAAGATAAAGCTTGCTGAAGGTGTTCATCTGGGGAATGCCGCCGCGACGAATGATATTCGCGCGCGCCTCTTGCATAAACGGCGCGTCTACGGAACAGCCGGCGAGCTTCAATGCAAAATACGCTTTCGCTGACGCATTAATCTCGCTCGGACCACCATGATAAATGTTCCATCCCCCGTCCGGCAGTTGGCGTTTGAGAATGTGACGCACACAGCGCCGCTGCAATTGCGCATCCACTTCGCCGCACCAATGCATGAAAAGGATGTAATCCGAGCAGAGGGTGCTATCGACGACCAGCTCGCCGCACCAATGGCCATCTGGCTTTTGTTGGCGCAACAGGTTCTCTTGCGCGAGCGCGATCGCGCGCGCGATTTCTTCGTCGTTCGCCGAATAATATTCCGATATCTCTGGTCGCGCGCTCGGCAACGCAATGAGGTTTTTGGACAATTCCGACATGCAGATCCGACCTCTACGAGGCTTGCGCCGCGACTTCTGCGCGTTTCCCGGTCAGGTGCCCATTACCAGAACTCACGCCATTGAAGGCGAGAACCTCGCTGCCGCGGCCAGAGGGTTTCGGTTTCGAACCGAAATTGAACTTGATCGTCTTCCACGTGTCTCCTCGTTGTGCTTGCAGCCCCAACGTTGCAGTCGGTTCGTAACCGCAGTGCACCATGCAGTTCTCGCATCGGCTATCGCGCGCGACTCCGTTGACGACGCCATACCGGTCCCATTCGGTCTTTTCCAGTAACTCCGCGTAGCTCGCGTAGTGTCCGTCGGTCATCAAATAGCATGGACCTTTCCAGCCGCGGATATTTCGGGTCGGAATCGCCCATGCCGAACAGGTCAGATCCCGTTTGCCGGCAAGAAACTCGAAATAGATCGGCGTCCCCAAAAAGGTATAGCGACTCATCCACTCCTCGACTTTTTGGAATTTCTCGACGGTCATTGCGCGGGTAAGAAAGAAGTTTTCCGGGCGCAGGTTGAGTCGTTTGATCATGTCTCGCTTGGCAGCGTCGTAATCGTATCCAGGGGTGATGGTGTGACCATCCACGCCAAGATCGGAAAGATAATCGAACATCTGTTCGATCTCTTGCATATCGGTTTCCTTGTAGATCGTTGCGTTCGTCGCCACTTGATAGCCGAGCAGCTTCGCCATTTTGATCGCGAGAATGCACTCCTTGAAGACGCCTTCGCGTTCCACGATCAGATCGTGTGTTCGCTCCAAACCATCGAGATGCACGTTCCAGTACATCCATTTGGTCGGACCAATAGTTGGCTTTGCTGGGTCTTTTGGTCCCTTGCGAATTTCGGCCGCGTCTTTTTCGCTCAGCAGTCCCGCACCGAGCAACGCGGTGATTTTTTCTTCAATAAATTCCGATCGCGTGGCCAACTGCAAGGCCATCCACTCGCGCATCTTCTTGCGCATGAACATGGCGTTAGTGCAGATGTAAACGATCCGCCTCTGCGCAAGCAATCCGTCCACCAGTGCCTCGATGTGCGGATAGATAAGCGGTTCGCCACCGCAAATGGAAACCATCGGCGCGTTGCATTCATTTGCCGCCCCCAGACAGTCCTCCAAGCTCATCATGTCCTTGAGCGACGTGGAGTATTCCCGAATCCGTCCACAACCTGTGCAAGTGAGGTTGCACGTGTGCAGCGGTTCAAGCTGAAGCACCGTGGCGAATTTCTTCGTGCCACGCAACTTATGCCCAATCACGTAGGCCGCGATTTTCGCTGTAAGGGGTAAAGGAAATCTCATTGGAGCGAGGATAGTAACGAGAGGTACCGGTGTGTCAATGACCCGGCCCAGTCCTCAATCTGTGTTAGTCTGAATCGGGTTAAGGCTGCTGTTCGGATTTGCGGCACTGTACACCAGATCCCCAAAGGCTGAAAAGCAAAATAAACATGCGACTGCGAGGGGTTTCTGTGGTTAAATAGACGCAAGTTAAACTCTAAACAAGGTAAAGAGTATGAAACGATTATTGTTAGCAGCATTTGCCGTTGGTCTCATTGGCTGTGCGAATCAGCCCGCGCCATCTCCCGGTCCGGCCGTAACAGGCGGTTATACTTACGACCGCTACGCGCGGAACGCGGACGCGTGGGGGTATGCAAACCCGGTTTACAAGAACTGGACCACGGATCAATTGCAGAAGCGCCGCTTGGATCTCTATGCTCAGGTCCCATTCACTCGGAATCGCAACGAAGTGCCCGCCTACATCTATTCGGGAATGGCGCTTCCACAGCAGGATGAGATCAAGGCAATTGAGGTTGAGCTAAACCGACGATATGCGGCTGGCGACAAGAGCGCAGAGTTGAAGGAATTCTGGCCCTCGACGCGCAGGCACATTGCCAGTGGCTCACGTGTAGAATCACTTTTTTAACTTCGAATAACGTTCGAAGTGATGAAAACCGGCGAGATGCCGGCGCCAAGAGCTTTGTTTAGAGCCTAGCTTGTCGTTGCAGCCGGTCAGGTTGGCACGTTCCAGCCCCGACGGATGAGGCTGACGGCAATCGCGGCGAGGAGGAGCGCGACAATTTTTGATACGCCGCGTAATCCTTGCATGCCCATCCAACGCGCGAACCGATCGGCATTCCAGAACGCCAGCGCGACCAAGCCCAGATTGACCAGCAGCGAGGCGAGCGTGAACACTATGCCCACCGTATCGACCAGAACGAGCAGGGCAGTGAGCAACGCCGGCCCGGCGATCAACGGCATCCCAAGCGGCACAATTCCGAATTCATCGCTACCTCCGTGGCTGGACGGCCCAACGTTGAGCAGTTCGCGGCCTGCCAGAGCGAGCAGAATAAGACCACCGGCGACTTGAAAATCCGCGTCAGTAATTCCAAGCGCGTCGAAAATAACCTGTCCCAGAAAAACAAATCCGATAGCCACGCAAAACGCTGTGAAGATTCCGAGAGACGCCTGGTGTTTCCGCTGTTCTGGTGAGGCGCTGGACGCGAGACCCATGAATATCGCGACAAGCCCGATTGGATCGATGGCGACGAAGACCGGAATGAAAGCGACGAAAAATTTCTGGATCATCGTGGCGCACGTTTCCTAATGTGTCAGTCCTCAAAACGCAACACGGGACGGTTAATCAAGCTTGCCTTTTGCGCGCGCCCACGGATGTTCGCCGACACTCAACGTTCATGAAATCTTTGCTTGTTTTCCTGTCACTGGTTTTCGTCGCTTCAAATCATAATCTTCCGGCTGCTGAATTGAAAACTGTCGATGACTTTCGAGCTGCGGCCGCGAAGGCCAATGCTGTCTTGACGATTCCCGATTGGGAGCAAACGCCGAAAGCGGTCGAGGCGATGATGAACGACGCCATCGCAAAGGCGAACAAGGCGCTGGATCAAATCGGCTCGCAGGAACTGAAAAAAGTTACGTTTAAGAGCACGGTCGTCGCGCTCGATGATCTCACCTACCAGGCTGGACTTGCGGCGAACAGGGCCACGATTATTAAAGAGACAAACACCAATCCAGAAATGCGCGCCGCCGGCGAGAACGCCATAAAGGCGTTTCAAGACTGGGCTGTGGGCGTTGATTATCGCGAAGATGTTTACAGGGCAATCAAGGCTTTTGCTGACACGCACCCCAAGCTTTCGGGGGAAGACGAAAAACTGCTGAATGAAACATTGCGGGATTATCGCCGCGCCGGACTAGACCTGCCGCCGGATCAGCGCAAAGAGATTGAGCAGTTGCGGAAGGAGTTATCCAAGCTCGGAACTGACTTCGACACAAATATTGTGAAGGCCAACGCGCCGGTGATCTTCACCAAGGCCGATTTGGACGGACTGCCGGAAAGTTTCTTCGCTTCGCCCGGCATTAGGACAGGAGACGATGCCTACACAGTGATGGCAAATGTCACCTGGCAATTTAATACCGTCGAGGAAAACGCTAAGAGCGAAGCTACGCGCAAGCAGCTTTACGTCATTCGCGAGACGCTCGCCAAGGATGCGAACGTTCACGTTCTCAACCAAATGCTTGCGCTTCGGAACAAGATTGCGCTGCTGCTCGGTTACAAATCGTGGGACGACTATCAGACCGAAGTCAAAATGGCCAAGACCGGTGCGAACGCCGAGAAATACATTAGCGATCTGGTCACCGGAATTCAGCCCAAGTTTGAAAGCGAAGTGGCGGAATTACAAAAATTGAAGGCCGCTGAAACGAATGATCCCAACGCCAAAATCGAGGTGTGGGACTGGCGCTATTACGCCAACCAGCGAGACAAACAAAAGTACGCCGTTGATAAGCAAGCGTTGCGCTCATTTTTCCCGTTCCAAAAAGTGCTCGATGGCATGTTCAATATTTATCAGAGCATCTTTGGTCTGAAATTCGAGAAGATCTCCGCGCCTTACAAATGGATCGACGATCTCCAGCTTTATATGGTGACCGATTCCGCCACGGGCGAACCGCTCGGGATGTTTTACCTCGATATGTTTCCACGCGAAGGGAAATTCAATCACTTCGCACAATTCGAAATCATCAGCGGTAAATTGTTGGCTGATGGAAAATACCAGCGGCCAACTGTCGGCTTGCTTTGCAACTTTTCGCCTCCGACCGCGGACAAGCCGTCTTTGATGACGCACCAGGAGGTCGAGACTTTGTTCCATGAATTCGGTCACGCTCTGCATTCGATTGTCACTCGCGCGAAGTACGGCCGTTTTGCCGGAACCCATGTGCCGGGTGATTTCGTCGAAGCGCCATCGCAGATGCTGCAAAACTGGGTCTGGGACAAGAAAGTGCTCGACACGTTTGCGGCCGACTACCGAGATCCATCGAAGAAGATTCCAGCGGAAATAATCAAAAAAATGAATGACGCCAAGCTTGCGAATGCTGGTGTTCTTTATCGACGCCAGTTCGCCTTCGCGTCGCTCGACCTCGCTTTGCACAATCAACACGCCGATGACATGCCCTACGATTGCGTGGCCATTTCAAATCCGATCCTGGAAAAGGTCTTTCTCCCAATTGATCCAAGCACGACCTTCGTTTCCTATTTCGGCCACCTGAATGGCTACGATGCCGGTTACTACGGTTATGCATGGGCCGACGCCATCGCAGCAGACATGGCAACTGTGTTCGAGAAAGCGAAGGATGGTTACCTCGACAAACAGGCCGGCATGAAATTACGCCACGAAATCTACGAGCCGGGTGATTCGCGTGATGTCAATGTTTCGATCGAAAAATTCCTCGGCCGCAAACAATCCGTCCAACCGTTCCTGAAAAAAATCGGCATCGGCCCGCAAGAGAAAAAGGAAGCGACCGCCGGACCAACCCACAAAGATCCCTAACGTTACTCTGTCATCCCGAACGAAGTGAGAGCATGAAGATTTCGCGCTGGGTGATCGCAGTTTTTCTTACCGCCACGATTTCGCTTTTCGCAGTTGATGAATTGGCGTTGCGCTTGGAGCCTGCTCTGGAAGCGATCACGCCAGACGGAATGCTGGCGCACATCAAGGTTCTTGCGTCGGATGAATTCGAAGGGCGCGCACCGGGAACAAAAGGCGAAGAGCTTTCGGTTAAATATATCAGCGATCAGTTCAAACAGATCGGGCTGAAGCCGGGAAATCCAGATGGGACTTACACACAGGAAGTGCCGTTGGCGGGAATCAAAAGCGAACCACGAATGTCATTCACGGTCCGCGATGGAACGATCGACCTGAAGTATCCCGACGACTTCATTGCGTCCTCCGCGCGCCTTCAACCGGAAATCAAAATCAACAATTCGGAAGTCGTCTTTGTCGGGTATGGCGTCGTGGCGCCGGAATACGGATGGGACGACTACAAGAATGTCAATGTTCGCGGCAAAACGCTCCTGATGCTAATCGGCGATCCACCGATTCCCGATCCCAAAGATCCATCAAAACTCGATGAGAAAATGTTCAGAGGGAAAGCGATGACCTACTACGGCCGCTGGACTTACAAATACGAGATCGCTGCGCAAAAAGGAGCTGTGGCCGCAATGATCATCCACCAGACCGAATCGGCGGGCTATCCGTATTCCGTGGTAAAAACGAGTTGGGGCAAGGAGAATTATGAGATCGATTCGCCAAATAAGAACGTGGACGCCGTAGAAGCGCGCTCGTGGATCACGCTTGATGCAGCCAAGAAATTGCTGGCCGACTGCGGTCAGGATTTTGATACCTTGAAGAAATCGGCGATCACAAAGGGATTCCGGCCGGTCGGGCTCAATGCCAAGGCCAATATCGACATCAGGCAACAGCTTCGCTCCTTCAAATCACACAACGTCATCGGCAAACTCGAGGGAAGCGATCCAAAATTGCGCGACGAAAACGTCCTTTACACGGCGCACTGGGACCATCTCGGACGTCACCCCGAATTGCAAGGCGACCAGATTTCTAACGGTGCAATCGATAATGCGTCTGGCGTCGCATCGCTAATCCAGCTCGCGGCCGCGTTCGCAAAACTAAATCCGCCGCCAAAACGGTCGGTCTTATTCATGGCCACGACTGCCGAAGAAGCGGGATTGCTCGGCGCGAAATTCTACGCCGAACATCCGCTTTATCCTCTGGAGAAAACGCTCGCCGACATCAACATCGACACCGTGAATCCGTGGGGGAAAACCCGCGACATCGAGGACTTCAGTAATAACAATTCGACGCTCGACGACTTGTTAGCCGCAGCCGCCAAACGCAACGGACGAGAGCTGAAACCGAACAGCCAGCCAGAAAAGGGCAGTTTCTATCGTGCCGATCATTTTGAATTTTCCAAGCGCGGCGTGCCTTCGCTTTACTCTGGCGGCGGCAAAGACTTCATCGGAAAACCGCCAAATTTCGGTCAGGAAAAGAAAGACGATTACACCGCACACCATTATCATCAGGTCTCGGACGAAGTTGATCCAAACTGGGATCTTTCTGGTGCGGTGCAGGACATTCAACTTCTCTTCGAAGTCGGCTACCAGGTGGCGAACACTGACAAGTTTCCTGAGTGGAGACCGGACAGCGAGTTTAAGGCAAAGCGAGATGCGACGTTAAAGAAGTGATCACACCAGAACCAAGTTGCATTACAGCGCATGTGATGGTTGAATCGGGGTTCGCGAATCTGAAAATCTGAATGGGCTCACTTAAGAAAAGACGCAAAGCGAAAATTGCCAAGCACAAGCGCCGTAAGCGCATGAAGGCGCATCGGCACAAGAAACGCCTCCGATATAAGGCGTAGCGGAGTTAGCGAAAGCGTTTGGAAAGACGCCCAAGGTACAACACCGAACGTCCAACTCCCAATTCGAGGTTTTCTGCTTTCGGCGCGGTGGCGAAGCTCGCGAACGACTCAAGACTGCGCGTGTCATTCGAATGAAGAGAGGGCCCTTGCATATGAAGTCTGCGTCACGCTGGCCAGGTAAACTAATCCAATCACCCTGTGAGCGGTCCCTCCGTCGCCGAGGCGTCCTCGGGATGACAAATCGGGGCCCGGGACTAACATTAAAACCGTGAGGCAGCCTAAGAAGAGGTGCGGCATTTTGCCACGCCTATGTTCTTGTTTGACGCTGCTTTTGCTTATCGTGACAGGCGCTGCGGCTAGCCAAAAACAAAAAAGCTCATCGCCAAAAACTGGGTCGTCATCCGCAGCAATTAAGAAAGCTGGGCGTCAGGACGATTCATCCAATTCCAAGCCGGCTGCCGACCTTGCACTACGTTTGGAAGGCGCACACAAGGCCGACGCACTAACGCATTTTGTAGAGGGAATGTCCCTCGAAGAAAATGGCGAGACGGATCGCGCATTGGAGGCTTATCGCAAGGTGCTGAATGTCGATCCCGGCCAATCGCAACTCGCCTCGCGCGTAGCGGCATTGCTAATAGAGCAAGAGGATTTCCCACAGGCGATTGATGTGTTGAAAGACGCAATCAAGGCAAATCCGAAGGACGCCGACCCGTATCAACAGCTCGCATACATTTATGCGAAGTATCTCAAGAAAAACGATCAGGCCATCGATTATGCCAATCGAGCCATCACCCTGAATCCTGGGGACATCGAAGGTTATCAGCGTCTGGTAGAAATCGAAGTTGCAGCCGGACAAGAGAAAAAAGCGCTCGAAGTTCTCGATCGCGCCACAAAGATTCCTAGCAGCGACGCCAACTTTTGGATGCGGCTGGGCAAACTTTACGTGGCGATTCTTTTCAAGTCCGATTCGCTGCCGAAGGCCGACGAACTGAAAAGGACGAACGAAATTTTCAAAAAGGCAGCCGAACACGCTGGCGATGATCCTGCGATCCTGAAGGATGTGGCCGACTACTATGCGGCCTCTCAGCAGTTGAAAGAGGCCATTCCGCTTTATCTGCACGTTCTTGAGCTGCAACCCGACGATGCAAACGCGCGAGAGAAACTAGCGACCGGTTTTATCCTGACGAATCAGCGGGGCAAAGCAGTTGAAATGCTCGAGCAAATCATCAAAGAGCATCCCGAAAAATATCAACCGTACGATTTGCTGGCGCAGGTGCTGGATGATGAAGCCCGATCGCTCCAACGTGCAAACAAAGTTGACGAAGCAAAAGCGATCTTTGCCAAGGTAGCCGCAAATTATGAGCAAAGCCTTCTGATTAATCCAAATCATGTCGGGACGTATTTGCATCTGGCGGAACTGTTCCTTGGACCTTTGAGGGATGCAGATCGCGCTGTCAGATTGTTGACGGAAGCCCGGCGCCGTTTCCTGGGTGCTCCGGAGATCGTTTACTATCTGGCCATTGCTCAAAGCGAAGCGAAACAGACCCAGCAGGCCGTGGCTACGTTTGAGGAGGCATTGCACGAAGCGCAACTAGACCAGGACAATGACATCGCAAACGCCAAGTTCTATTTCAACTACGGAGCGACGGCAGAGCGGGCAGGTCTGTACGAAAAGGCGGGGGATCTCCTTCGCAAATCAATCGCTCTCGATCCGGCGAACTCGGCAGAAGCCTGTAATTATCTCGGCTATATGTGGGCCGATCACAACATGAACCTGGATGAAGCCGAAACGATGATTAAACGCGCGCTCGAGATGGAACCAAATAATGCTTCCTATCTCGATAGTCTCGGTTGGGTAGAGTTCCGGAAGGGTAAATTTGATCAGGCTTTGAACAATTTGCTCAGTGCGGCAAAAACTGCGGACCACGATGATCCGGTCATCTTCGAACATATTGGTGACACATATTTCAAATTGAATCGAATTTCTGAAGCGCGGGACTTCTGGCGAAAAGCGCTGGCCCTCGATCCAAAAAACAAGAACCTGGCAAACAAGATCGAAAGAGCGAAGGCCCCCATCGGCAACGGTTCAGCTGCAAAGACGAATCCAACCCAGTAACAGCGGCCTTCTTGCATGAGTGATTACCCCACACCGTGGCAACGCAAGATGATGTGGGCGGCGCTCACGGCCTTCTGTGTGGTTCTTCTCATCCTGATCGTCGGCACGGTGATTTGGGCCAGCGCGAATATCATTAGTTTTCTCCAACCGATCCTGATCCCGGTGGCCATCGCAGTGATTTTGACTTATCTGCTTGACCCGCTCGTGGCGAACATGTCTCGCGGAACGCTCAGTCGCACCAAGGCGGTCGCTCTGCTTTTTGCCATCGCCTTTTTCGCCATCGGTGGATTGGCCGCATGGCTCGTCCCAACCATCTCGATACAAAGCGCGAATTTCGCGAAGCAAGTTCCTGCGTATACCGAACGAGCTCGCGATTACGTCGTGGATCTGATCTATCGATTCGATCAGACATTCGGCTTTCTCGGCGGCGGACGGGGAAAGTCTGCATCGACGAGTTTTGCCAACTGGCTCATCGGCCCGGCGCCATCTTCATCCCCTCATACGCAACCGACCGCGTCTCCCACGCCAAAGGCCCCTGACGCGGTGCCCGCCGTTGAAAGCATCGCGCCGAGCCAGCCTAAGCTGACCAGTGCCGAACGCCAGCGCATTCAAGCGTACGTGGAAAAACAAATGCCGAATTTGCAGCAGGCGCTTCCGACGCTGATGGAAAAATTCTGGGACATCGTCAAGAAAAGCATCGGCGGATTTCTTGGCATCACAGGTTTTTTGCTCAGCCTTATCCTGGTACCGATCTATCTATTTTTTCTACTGAACGAAAAACCACGCATCCAACAGCACTGGAGGGAATATCTGCCCCTGCGCGCGTCCCCCCTGAAAGACGAAGTGGCGGACGTATTATCGCAGATTAATTCGTACGTGACCGCCTACTTCCGCGGCCAACTCCTGGTATGCCTCGTCGATGGGATACTCATCGGCACGATTCTGATGGCTTTAGGTCTCAATTTTGCGCCGGTGATCGGAGCGATGGTAGTTGTGTTAACCATGGTCCCCTACATCGGGATCATAATCTGCTGGGTGCCGGCCGTTGTGATTGCAGCCTTCCAATGGGGCGATTGGACGCATCCGCTCATTGTAACCGCCATTTTCATCGCAATACAAAACTTGGAAGGCATTTTTTACGCTCCACGAATCGTTGGGAATTACGTTGGATTGCATCCGATGACCGTGATCGTATCGATCTTTGTCTGGGGTCTGATCATTGGCGGAGTAATCGGTCCTCTCCTAGCCGTGCCGCTGACGGCCACCGTAAAGGTGTTGCTGGGACGATACGTTTGGGGCCGGCGTTTGAGAGAAAAGATCGAGGACTCAGTTAAACCAATTCCTGTAGTGGAAGAGCCAGAGGTAGCCACTCACCCTTAGCCTCGGTGGCAACACGGGTTTGATGGGAAGGACCAAAGGGATCATCGCGCCCCGAGAGAGCACATGAAAATCGTGGAACGAATCGAAGCCATCGGCTCTAGAAGAATTCGCCGATCGTTCTTTGGTCTGGAGCATTTCTTGCAACAACGGCTTTGGCCAACCCGTTTCGCTCTTGTAGCCGCTGGGTCGGCAATTGCCATGCTGCTGTGCGCCCTTCTTCTCAGCTACGGCTTAAAACTATATGAGAACTGGCACCAAACCCGCTTGTTACAACAAGCCGCTTCCATGGTGCAGAATGGAAGATTCACTGAAGCAACGCAGACAGCGCGAGAATTCGTAGCACAACATCCCGATTCTTTGCCGGCCCTCGACATACTAGCGGACGCAGCAGAGAAACAGAATCTCGAAGAGGCGATATCATGGCGCCGGCAAATCGCGCGCTTGCGCCCAAAAGATCCGGACAGTCAGCTTAATCTTATTTCCGCTGCGCTGCGCTTTGGAAAGCTCGATCTCGCACGAAAAGCGCTCGATCAAATTCCTGACAACGATCGTGACAGGGCCGCCTTTCACATCGTTGCAGGTTGGCTGGCTAGTGCGGAAGGAAACTTTGCCGAACAAGAAGAGCAATTCGCCGCTGCGGTAAAAAAAGAGCCCAAGAACGATCTCTACCAGTTCAATCTCGCGGCGCTGCAAATCCATTCCAGCGATGCGCAAAAGAACGCGAGTGCACGCGAAAATCTCGAGCGGCTCAGCAAGCTCGCCCCCTATCGGACCGGAGCGCTACGCGCATTGCTTAATGACGCTGTGGAGCACAATGATCTCTCAGCAGCTGATAACTTTGCCCAACAGCTTCAAATATCGCAGGAAATTACATTCAGCGATTACCTTCTCTGCCTGAATTTTTACCGGAAACTCGATGAGAAAAAATTCCGCCTGTCACTGGAACGAGTTAAACCCTTTGCTGCACGGAATTCATCCGACCTGGCATCGCTAATGGGATGGATGAACCAAAATGGACTTTCCGAAGAGGTTGTGAAATGGATCGAGAAACTTCCCGCTAACAAACTTACTTCTCCGCCCGCCGCAGTTGCTGTGGCAGAAGGGTACGCCAACACGAAGAACTGGACGCGTTTGAAACGTTGGACCCGCAAGGGAACATGGGGCGAATCCGATCCCCTGCGTTTTGCGTATCAGGCAATTGCGACGCGTCGATCACGACAAGGCAGTGCAGACACGGAATTCCATGAGCTGTGGCACATCGCAGAAAGATCGGCCAACGACCAACCCGATCGCGAACTTGTCCTCGCACGTCTCGCTTCGAAATGGGATCTGGACAAAGAATCCGAGCAACTGTGGCTGCGCGTCGCAGAAGATCCGCCCCTGCGACGCGAGGCACTGGACGCGCTTCGCCGGCTTTTTCGCAGGGACAACGACACCTCGAAATTGTATGATGTTCTCCAGCGCCTGCACGACAGCTCTCCCAATGAAGCGCCGATTACAGCAGACCTTGCGCGGCTGGGGCTTGATCTCGAGCGAAGTGTCGAACGCTCGCATGATTTCGCTAAGGAAGCGCATGATCGTGCACCGAACGAGGTCAATTGCGCCGTAACTTACGCGTTCTCCCTCTATCGCCTGGGCCGAAGCGCGGAAGCTCTTGCTATTGTCCAAGGGTTGCCAGCCGACCAATTACACGATCCGCACGCAGCGGTTTACATGGCGTTATTGCTTTCCGGCGCAAACCAAATCGACGCGGCAAAGGATTACATCGCCGCGGCGGACGACGGAATTTACCCGGAGGAAAAAAATGTGCTCGATGAAGCAAGAGCGAAAATCGCCAGCGTATCTGCCGCTCCGTCGCCAGCGACTTCACCGATTCCCATCGAGCTAAGTCCTACGCCACCGGCTTCGCCGCAGTGGTAGCCGGGATCGCTGATCCCGATGCCGGCTACAACGATTACGTTCGCTGCGCGTTTTCCTCCTGTGCGATCGCCCTTGTCCAGTTTGCAATGTCCTTTGCATTCATATGAACACGTTGCTGCAGCCGGGCATCGCGAAATCCCCGTTCCCGAATGTCCAGAAGATATTGCTTTCGCGAGAGCAGCGTGCCGTTACAGATGCGGTCAGCTCCGGGAGCGCGCAGCTCGCTTCGCAACCGCGCGATTAGATCGCCCATGATCGCGGTCGGAATTCTGTCACGTTCGCTTGGATAAATGTAACCGAACAACACCAAATGACTCAGCAATACGCGCCAGTCCGAACCAAAGCGGCGAAGCAAATGCGGCCAATCGAGTCTCTCTGCCCAGCTCCGAAGGATGTGCACTATGTCGGCGCCGTCGAACCGTTCGCGCTCCATGATGTACGCCTTCATCCAAATCATTTCCTCTGGCGAACAAAGCTTCACCCGTAGGCCAAGAAACGTGCTGCTATGTGCCCGCTTGAACCAAGAGTTGTCCACCTCGCATAATCCGTTGCCAGCGCGAAAAATCAGGTCAATACGATCCCGGCCGCGTTCAGCTTTGGCCAGCCAATGCGGAAATGGTTTTTTTATCTGGTACCCAGCGCGCTTAAGCGCATCTAGGGCCAAATCGACGTGTTGCGGCCGCAGATACAAATCGAAATCTTTTGTCTGACGCGAGATGCCTGTAAAAACCTCCACCATGTAGGCGCCGCCAATCAAAAACGGAATGTCCGCATCTTGCAATGCGACCACCGATCTGCGATGAAGGCGATTGGCTTTACCTTTGCCTTTGCGGGCCGCTCTTCTCTTCACAGTCATCACTCATCATAACGCAATCAAAGCGGATGTTGAGTGCATAGGCACAGCGCAATTGACTCGCTAAAAACGTCCGCTGATGTCAGCGATTACGTTTCTCAAGGAGGATGGCTGAGCGCTCGCTACGAATTGCCGCAACCGCGGATCTTCATTACGGCAAACACTCACGTGGCATGTTACACGAAACGTTTGCCGAGATTTCAAGCAATGCTGATATCCTGCTGCTTTGTGGCGACCTCACGGATTATGGACTCCCAGAGGAAGCCGAGGCGCTCGTCGCCGATATTCGTGCTGCTGTGAAAATCCCAATGCTCGCGGTGCTTGGTAATCACGACTTCGAATCGGGACAAGCGGAATTAGTCTGCAAGGTTCTTGACGATGCAGGCGTCAACGTGCTTGACGGCGAAGCCATCGAAGTCGCGGGAGTCGGATTCGCGGGCATAGCTGGCTTCGGAGGTGGTTTCGGGCGGCGGATGCTGAACGCATGGGGCGAGCCGCTCATTAAACAATTTGTGCAGGAATCAATTACTCACGCCGTCCGGCTGGAACAGGCTCTCGCCAAACTGCAGACACAACAACGGATCGTAGTTCTACATTACTCCCCTATCCGTGCCACCCTGAAAGGTGAAGATCCCGAAATTTTTGCCTTTCTCGGTTCCAGCCGATTGGAAGAACCGATCAATCGGTTCCGCGTTGACGCAGTGTTTCACGGGCACGCCCACAACGGCGTTGTCGATGGTAAGACTTCGACCGGCATTCCCGTTTACAACGTCTCTGCCCCTGCCCTTCGCAAAACCGGAAAACCGTACCGAATTGTCGAGCTGTAGGGCCTCTCTGTTAGACGCCAGTCGACCCGAGGGGCTTTTCCGCCACGACCTCCCATGCTTCAACATCAGCGCGGCTTCGCGTAGGCGAAATACATCGAACAGCTTTCAATGAGCCAAAGATCACTTCAGGAAACGGAAGCTCAATCGAATACGTCAGCAGGCATCGATCCTGATTCGACATTCTCTTATAGAGCAGGCTCAAGTGCGGATTGAGCAGGTAATCAGACAAATCTTGCGCCGCGTGACGAATGCTTCGATTAAGCCGCTCCAATTGTCTGTTCATAGCGAACTGTACAAAAAGCGTTTTGATAAACTCAGAAGAACCACTGACCTGCAGTGTCTGGAGTACAATTTGTTCAAAACCCTGTGCGGCCTTTGAAAGCACGCCATCAACTGCACTCGTACAACTCGCTGCAACGTGGACCGTCACATGCGGCTCAAACACAGGAGCGTTATAAAGCTGCGCGAGATTGTTAATGAGACTCTGGAAGGAACTGCGCGCCGGCTCCGCAGGAATGAGCCAGTAGGCGATTACGATTCTTTTCATGCCTGAAGAATGGGCTGCGCTTTCTAAATGCGTTTTCAACAATCCAACATTTAACAAAGTTAATCTCCAATGTTAAGGTCGCGCCGTGCCTACTAACGTCCTGGGAACGGAATTGAAATGTTGTTGTCGCGATCCAATGACCGGATTTTATCGGGACGGTTTTTGCCGCACCGGACCGGAGGATATCGGGCTTCATACGGTGTGCGTGAAAGTGACGCGGGAATTTCTCGATTTCTCTGTGCTTGACGGAAATGACCTTGTCACGCCGCACCCTGAATGGGGTTTTCCCGGACTGAAGCCGGGCGACAAATGGTGCGTGTGCGTGACTCGCTGGAAAAGCGCGCTGGATCACCACCGCGCAGCTCCTGTTGATCTTGAAGCAACGCACGCCTCCGCGCTCGAGTTCGTCACTTTGGAAGAACTGCAGGCGCACGCTCTCTGCGACTAGCGCGTGAGGTTGAATTCGACTCAGTTTGCCGCCACGCTAGCCCTGATTTGAACCTTCCGTTTAGTCTTTTTCTGGCGCTGCGGTACTTGAAACCGAAGCGAACGTTTCTCTCGATCATCACGCTGATTTCGGTACTTGGCGTGATGCTCGGCGTAACGGTACTGATTCTCGTCATTTCGGTTATGACCGGGTTCGATCGCGAACTGCGTCAGAAAGTAATCGATTTCGACGCCCACATTCTCGTGAGCACGGAAGACGTCTTGCGCGACTGGCGAACGCTCAAAGCAAAAATCGACAACACGCCGGGCGTGGTTGCGACGGCTCCCTACATCCAGGGACCGGTGATCGTCGAATTTCAAAACCGGCGAGTCGCGCCATTGATTCGAGGCGTCGATCCTGCCGAGGAAGAGAAGGTCATTCCGCTGAGAAAATTCATAAAATACGGCAAGCTCGACCTGGAAGGCGACTCGACCGTACTCGGAATTGAGCTCGCCCGGAAACTGCAGGCAAGCGTCGGCGATAAGATCACGGTCTATTCGCCGGGCAATCTTGGACAGATTCTCGATGGCATCAAAAAACTGGAGAATGCCAAGGGCGACGAAGAAAAGAAAGCGATCGACCAATTACGTGATGTCATCCTGCCGAAGGAACTGACCGTTACGGGCATTTTTGAAACCGGTCACTACCTGCACGATTCCGAGTATCTGCTCGTGCCGGTTTATGTGGGACAGGAGTTATACGGACTGGGAGACGCGCTGCACGGCATCACTGTCAGAACGGAAAACCCGTACGGCGCCGAGCGTGTGAAACAAGCAATCGAACAATTTCTTGAACCACCGCAATACGCGCAGACCTGGATCGACATGAACCACCAATTTTTCGAAGCTGTGCGACTTGAACGCAGCGTGATGTTTTTCCTGCTGTTCTTCATCGTGGTCGTCGCCGCCTTTGGAATCATGAGCACACTCATCACGGTGACGGTGCAAAAGCGGCGCGAGATTGGTATCATGAAAGCCCTCGGGGCGAACATTGCGCAAGTCATCTGGGTTTTCCTTGGACAGGGAACGATCGTTGGGCTCTTTGGAACCCTGACAGGATTAGGACTCGGAATGACGTTAATCCGTTACCGCAACGAGTTCAGCCAGTGGCTTGCAAGCACATTGCACATCGAAATCTTCCCGCGCGAAGTTTATCAATTTTCGGCAATCCCGGCGGAAGTCATCCCAAGAGATGTCGCCATCATCTGTATCAGCGCATTTTTTATTTGCTCAATTGCTGCGCTGATTCCCGCATATTTCGCAGCACGGCTCGATCCGGTGAAAGCCTTGCGCTACGAATGAGGCGGCAGATGCGGTTGTGCAAACCCTGCCGCTACAAGTGGGAAAAGGCATCGAGCGTCCGGTACGCGCAATCGTACCCTTCCGGCCATTCGCTTTGACGCGGTCCAGCCACGTTAAGGACATCGATCTTGTTCTTACGGACAAACTCGCCGATCAATCTCGCCGCATCTTCACCGGAAACTCTGGACACATCGACGAGCAAATGCGGGCGCTGTTGCCCCACGCAAAATTGGACCGTTTGCTCCGTGCCGCCAGTTAACTTGCCAGGATAAATGACGACGGTCCCATCGGAGTCTTTGACGTTCTGCAGGGTTCGCTCGGTGAAACCGCCGCTTTCCAACTCCCTCACTGGATAGCGATCTGGAATCCTCCCGAATTCATCAAAACGTCCAGTTGGACACCAACCGCCGGTCTCGATTCCGTGCTTCAGCGCAACATCAAGCGCCGCGCGATCAACGCCTGTCTGTCCGCCCGAGATGATTTTCACGTGCCTTCGGCGCGTTCAGTCACCGGTAGGAACAATGTCCGCACGTTCCACCATTAGGATCACCGTGCGTTCAGGCGCCCGCGTGCGGTGTCGCACGCCTTTGGCAACAACGAAGCCCTGCCTCGGCGCCAGGTCGACTACGCGATCTTCAAGGTCGATTAGGAACCGGCCATCGAGAACAAAAAAGAATTCGTCAATGTCTTTATGTTCGTGCCAGTGATATTCACCCTGAATCACAGCCAGCCTGACCACCGAGTCGTTCACCTTGCAAAGCGTCTGGTTGTACCATTTGTCGGTGCAGGCATCGGCTAATTTCTGCACATCGATCAGTTCGAGCGGTCCATGCAAAATGTTGAGGTATGTCTTGTACGGAAAATCTTGCGGCGATTTATTGGATTCCATGAGTTGAGCTTAAATGCAGAGCGCGGGAAGCGCACATGCTTCGAATGATCTGTGGAGCGCACGTAGCGCGCGCGCTCCAATCACTCTTCGCCGTCGAAATAATCCGTTTCTTTTCCCCTTACGACAACTCGATCGGCCGCGGACGACTTATTCATCTTCCATTTCCCGCTGTCTGGATAGTAGCACGACTCGCCGATTGGATTGTCTGCGACCACGTAATAAATGAAGTCTTCCTGGCCAGAATTAATCAGTTGATGCGGTTCGTCGGGGCGGAAGACGAACGCGTCTCCGGGCACGACTTCAGTTATACCATCCTTGTGCCGAACGCTCCCTTTTCCAGAGACGACCAAATAGAGCTCCCACTGCGCCGAATGTGCGTGGTAGGGAAAAGCTGGTTTTCCTGGAGGCACTCGATTCCACTCCAGATCAAATGGATGACGTTTCGACAAATCGAGCGAGCTCGGTTCGCGCCCAAGCGCTTCCGAAATTCCTTTGAACGACGTAGCGTATTTTCCGCCGGGCGACTGCCATGCTTCTTCCTTGATTTCGTTTAGATTTACCTTGCGCATACAGAAAAACTGTAGCGGCGGTCTGTGACCGCCTGCCTGCGAGCCGGCTTCTGACACAGACGCCCTACAAAATCGGGTTCATTCTTCGCCATCGAAATAGTCAGTCTCTGTCCCTTTCACGACGACTTCTTCCCGGCCATCTGTTGTCACCGCCCATTTTCTACTGTCGGGATAATAACAGGAATCACCCGTCGTGCCGCCGCTACGTGGATTATCGGCGATTACGTAATAAAGAAAGTCCTCGTCCTCGCTATTCCAGAGCTGATGCGCCTCCCCCGGCTGAAAGAAAAAAGCGTCGCCTGGTCCAACCTCAGTTGTCCCATCCTTGTCCCGCACGCTGCCGCGGCCAGACACCACGAGGTAAAGCTCAGATTCAGCCGCATGCGCGTGATACGGACAAAGGAATTTGCCTTTGGGAATTCGGACTAAGGTCAGATCAAACGGATGGCGTTTGGACAGATCAAGCGACTCCGGCTCGCGCCCAAGCGCGACGGAAATATGTTTCATGAATCGCCCAAACTTTCCTTTCGGCGATTTTCGCTCCTGCTCCGGAATGTCTTTCAGGTTCGCTTTGTGCATGTGGAAGAATTTCCAATTTATCCTGACGAGAATCGCCTTCTAGTCGCGATTGAAAAAATAGCTATTCCAGCCCAAATCACGTTCACAAAAGACGAAGGATAGGCCCGATAAAAGATCGTGTTCGCGACCAAGAAAACGCTGCCAATGATGTTGAGGAGTTGATAAGCAGTCGAGTCCACTTCCAGTTTTTTGGAGGAAATCATTGCGTAAGCCACCAAGAGCAGGGCGGCTCCTGTCCATCCAATCGCATCGAACCATAAGTGATTGTTCATACTCCCTAAAAGTCATCTCATAAATGGCGCTGTCATGTTGAACGAAGCGAAACATCTTTATTTCAGCGGTGGATCGGGCGGGATTGTGAGACGCCTCTACTCTTTCCGTGCCAATTACATCATACATTCCACTTTTTCGGCAGTTTTTGTTTCTGTTTCTCGACCGGCTCGAAGAGGTTGCCGAGTTTTTCGACGCGGGCGAGAACTTGATCAGAGCGGAATCTTAGAAGCTCCGCCTTTTTCTTTTTCAGACAGTTTTCAACTTCAGTCCATCTGACGGGAGTTGAAACTGTCGGTTCTTCCCTGGCACGAAGGGAATAGACACAGATAGTCGTTTTGTGTTCGTCGTTCTGGCTCCAATCCACGAACACTTTGCCTTTCCGTACTGCCTTGGACATGTTGGAGGTGACTCGATCGCCATGTTCACGCTCCAGATACTGGGCGAGGGAGCGCGACAAATCCTTGGTTTGATCGTAGTTCACAGAGGTATTCAGCGGCACGTAAACCTGCAATCCTTTCGATCCGCTCGTTTTGGCGAAGGATTTCAGTTTCATTTTGCCTAACAAATCGCGGAGCCATAGCCCCACTTGGCAGCATTGGACGATGTCGGCTGGAGCGCCAGGGTCGAGGTCAAAAACCATCATCGTCGGACGCGCTATATCGTCTTTGCGGGACAGCGACGTGTGCAGCTCGAGGTCGGCGAGGTTGGCGGCCCATACAAGCGTCGGCAAATCATTGGCGAGGCAATAATGCATGATCCGCTGATTTCCCTCGCTCCAGACTTTCGCCGTTTGAACCCATTTAGGCCGATGCGATGGGCAATTCTTTTCGTAGAAAAATTGCCCATCAACGCCGTCAGGGTATCGCTTCATCGTGAGTGGACGATCCCTTAGATGTGGCAAAAGGACTGGCGCGATGCGGATGTAATAGTCGATCACCTGCCCCTTCGCAAAGCCGGCTTTGGGATAAAGCACCTTGTCGAGATTCGATACCTGAATCTTACGATCTTCGACTACTAGCTCGGCTTTTTGGGGCATCTTGAAGGGCAACGTCCAACGCTCAACGCCCAACGTCCAACGCTGAATTGGTTTTCAGGCAAAGAACCGCTCAGGCGGGAGCAAAGGCTGCGGTTTGCAAATGCGAGCCACGCAATGCTCCCAGCTTTCGTGGCCGCTGAGGATCTCAATCTCCACCCGCAAAAAACAAATGGGCACCTTCATTTCGGCATCGGGCAAACGCGGCATGCGCACCGAATCCTTTTCTGTTGTCACAATCATCTCCAAGTCGCGCCGGATGCAACGTTTGACGAAACTGATTAGCTCCGCTTCGGAATAGTAATGATGATCAATGTAACGCGTGGCCAGATCGACATGCGCGCCGAGCTTTGCCAATGCGGCTTCAAAACTTTCCGGCGCGGCGATGGCACTGATTGAGCCGATGTAAGCATCACGCAAGCGTTCCAGCGCCACTTTTTCGCCGGTGAAGACATTCTGCAGATACAGCGGCTTGTGCGCGCATTCGATAATCTCGGCAGTGCGATTGTAGCGGCGAATACGCTTCACCAGGGCGTCATTCGGTTCGCCGGTGTTTTTGGTGATGAAGATGTAGCTGGCCCGCCTCAGATTTCGCGGCGCCTCGCGCAGCGTGCCTCGAGGAAGAAGGAATTCATTACCAAACGGGGCTTGCCGATCCACAAGAACGATGTCCAGGCGGTGTTTGAGATGCAGATACTGTAAACCGTCGTCCAGCAGCAGCGTATCGACCTTCCATTTGTCGATGGCAAGCAGACCGCTTTTGACGCGGTCTTTGTCCACGAGGACGATCACGTTCTTCAAGTTATGCGCGAGCATGTAAGGCTCATCACCGGCCGTACGCGAATCCAACAAGAGCGATGCCCCGTCGGATACAATCCGCGGAGGATCGGCGTCTCCTTTGTACAGCCGACTTAGCAAGTTTCGTTTGCGTGGCACGCTCTTGTAACCGCGACTTAGAATTGCCACTCGACGGCCGCCTGTTTGCAACGCGCGAGCAATTTTTTCGACAATCGGCGTCTTGCCCGTCCCTCCGACAGTAAGGTTGCCCACGCTGATCACCAGAACGCCGAGCGCGCGCTCGCGAAAAATTCTTTTCCGGTAAAAATAAAGCCGTAGCTGCACGAGCCGATCGTAAACGAAGGAGAGCGCGTAGAGGATGCCGCGTAAAACCGAGGCTCGAACGCCATGACGACGTTCCAGCACAACGTCGATTCCAAACTGTTCGAGATTCTCAAGCCGCCGGCCCATGCTAAATTGAGTGATCAGTAATATTTGATCGGATAACATGCGCACCTCTGTTATCGGCGCGCGTGACGATTGAACGAGACAACGATGATCGGGCGGCGCGCTTCATAGCCGCAGCGACACGATCTGGATTTTGCAACGTGACGGCGCAGATTGTCGAGCCACTGCCGCTGAGGAAGGCGCCAAGCGCACCCGCTCTTTCAGCCGCAGCAATGACGCCGGGAAGAAACGGCATCAGTTCTGCGCGAAACGGCTGATGCAGGTGATCGGCAAACATGCCGCCCAGTTTTTCGTAACCTTTTGAGGCGAATGCCGCAGTAATTGCACACGCGTTTCCACAATTCATAACCGCTGCAGCATGCGAAATTTTGGATGGCAGGAGTTTTCGCGCTTTCGAAGTTGGAATTTCAAGCTCGGGAACCAGTAAAACGAAATACAACTGCGACGAAACTTTAAAGCGCTGAAACATCGGGACGCCGCCGAGCGCCGACCCTACCACCGTAAAACCGCCGAAAGTCGCTGGCGCAGCGTTATCCGGATGACCCTCCAATTCGGCGCATAGGCGGAACAGTGTCAATTGATCGAGCGGAGCGCGGCTGAGCCGGTTGAGCCCATGCAAAATGCCAAGCCGAATGGTTGCGCTGCTGCCCAGACCTCTGGACCTGGGAATTTCTTCGACGATTGAAAGAGAAAACGGAAACGCACGGCAACGGACCTGTTTGAAAAATCGCTCGGCTGCCTTTGAGACAATTTGCCGGTGGGGTTGTTCCGGCAACCGACCGCTAGTAACTGTTACGCTGTTATAAATGCGCAGGGCGACACCGAGACAATCGAAACCAGGACCGAGATTTGAGGTGCTCGCCGGAACGCGAACGGTAACTTGCTGCATTCGAAAACGGAGTGTAGCGACGCGCAGCTTCAGCGGCAACCGGTCCCTTCGGCCATGCCACATCCAAAGTATTGCCCTTGAATACGGGTGACAAGAATGAATCACGGCTGGATTGATGCGAGATTGTTTCGAGACTTCCAAGCCGAGGGAACGGACGCTCACAGGCTCTGCACGATGGAGGATGGCTGGGTGGAACGGTTTGGGCACGACATCCTCATCTCGTTTAAGAGAGTGCTGGTCCGCGAGCGACTCATCCAGGAATTGAAGGAGTGGTCAAATGGCGTTCTTTTCAACTTTGGACGCATTTTCGCTCGCTTCGTTCCTCGAAGAAGCGAACAACGCGAACGGCCGCGGCTGATATGTGGCGACCCGGATGAAAATCTACGGACGATCGCTACTGAGCGAGGTTTGAAATTTGGAATCGACTTCGGTGCGGGCTTCTCCGTGGGCCTGTTTCCCGATCAGAGAGAAAATCGCAGCTATGTTCGTCGCATTGCCCCAAAACGGCTGTTGAATTGCTTTGCCTACACCTGCTCTTTTTCGCTGAGTGCGGCCTATGTGGGAGCAACAACCCTTAATATTGACCTTTCTAAGAAATCTCTGGTGCGCGGACGCGAGAATTTTGCGTTGAACAACCTGCCTATCCTGGGCCATCGCTTCATCGCCGATGACGTGATGACGGTATTGCCCCGGCTGGCGCGTAAAGGTGAGAAGTTTGATGTCATAATTCTCGATCCGCCAACTTTTTCGCGTTCGCCCGGAGGAAAGACTTTTCACGTTGAAAACGATTTCGAAACGTTGCTCGTCAATTCCCTCGAACTGGCGGAGCAAAGCAGCCATGTTCTGGTCTCGACCAATTGCTCTACATTGCGTGAGCATGCGCTGGAAGTCATGGCCCGTTATGGACTTAAGGCGGCGCGCCGCGCCGGTACGCTTCATCGATCCCCTCCACTGCCTGATTTTCCACCGGGCGCAGGTGCCAGCTCGATTTGGCTTACACTGCGTTGACAGGTCGATGCGCGCAGGGCAGGATCAGAATTCGAATCATTAAACGAAATGGATCGTTCATCTGCCGAAGTTGCTACCGAATATCCCGAACGCGGACTGCATTGGGTGAAGGAACAGGTCGAGACAGCTCTCAGCGAGACTGAGGATTATGTTCGCGAAAAACCTGCGCAGTCGCTTCTGTATGCGTTTGTGGCTGGGTACATTTTGAACCGGTTGCCGCTGGGCCGAATCGTGGGCGGGCTCCTTCGCTTGCTCGTCGCGGCCTTAAGGCCTGCGATTCTGATCTACGGGGCTGCGAAGCTCTATCGAGCCGCTCAGGAAGAAAAATGATGTTGTAGAAGCCCTCGGTAAGGCGGAGGCCTGTCTCAAGACCTGCGTTTTGATACAAGCGCCAGTAAGATTACTGCTCAAGCGTGAAGCCGATCTTGAGCGTCACCTGCCAATGACCGACTTTGCCGTCCTCGACATCCCCACGGGTCTCGGTGACCTCAAACCAGCGCATGTTGCGGACGGTCTTTTCAGCGCGTGCCAGGGCATTTTTTATCGCCTCTTCAAATCCGTTGGGCGAGGAACCCACGACTTCAATCTTTTTATAAACGTGATCAGACATGCAGGCATTATTCTCTGAGGAGGCGATCAAACACAACAAAAAGCCAGCCGCCGACCCATTATGTACGGGTTGTAGCCACAGCGCTGCGTCGCCGTGCTGATAGAGCCCGCCAGAGCATCTCGACACAGCAAGGCGGCTAAGACCAACATGTGGAGCGTTAGAGGCCAGGGCTGACAATTTGCTTTACAAACGCATCGGAATTTCGGCAGCCTCGCCCCGTGGAGAAATTGCTGACAACCTGGGTGCTGCTCCTGGCAGCCGTATCCTGCCTGCGCGCTCAGGATCAAGAGCGAAAGCTGCTTGATCGTCTGCTGAGGCCCGACATGACTCTACAAAGCAGCGAGCAGAAGAAAAAATTCATCGCTGATGGCACATCGATAAACAAAAAGGTGAGCGTCGGCACATTTTACGTGGGGAAAAAACCGAATTCGAAAACGTTTTCGAGCACACGTGAATTCTCGACGCGGCAATTCAATTCGCGGCCTTTCCACGGCAATCGCAGCGCGTTTGAAAGCACATCGCAACAAGTGGGAAACTCTCGAGTTGCTTATTCAACACAAACGGCCCGCGGTCCCCGCGATGCGCCTCAATCCGACAAAAAGGTTGCCAGCCGCGCATACGCAGAGAACCGGCCTTTTCTGGAGCAGGGTAAAAGCCAAAAATCGCTGAACCGGCGAAACGCGCCGCTCACGATCGACCAAGTGCGCGAGTTGCTGAACAAAAACAAGTAGCGCGCACGCTGGTCGCGCTATTGTTGATCATGCAGCCCGATGAAGCTCTCGCCTTGTTGAGCAAAGGTGCGACGCAAATCATTAACGAAAACGAATTGCGTGAAAAGCTCGCGCTCCGCCGGCCGTTGCGGGTGAAATTAGGGGTCGATCCAACCACCTCTGATATTCACCTTGGGCACACCATTGTTTTGCGAAAACTGCGGCAGTTCCAAGACCTGGGTCACCAGGCAATTCTCATCATCGGCGATTTCACGGGAATGATCGGTGACCCGAGCGGTCGGTCTGCTACGCGGCCGCAATTGACGCATGATGAAGTGCAGGCGAATGCGGCGACTTATCGCGAGCAGGCTTTTAAGATTCTCGATCCGGCACGGACAGAAACCGTGTGCAATGGGGACTGGTTTCGAGCCATGTCCTTTGAAGAAGTCATTCGACTTAACAGTCGCGTGACGTTGCAGCAAATGTTGCAGCGCGAAGATTTCAAAACGCGCATCGATAACCAGCAATCGATTCGCGCCCACGAGATTCAATACCCAATCATGCAAGGCTGGGACTCGGTAATGGTAAAGGCCGACGTTGAGCTCGGAGGAACGGACCAGCTTTTCAACATCTTGATCGGACGCGATTTCCAAAAAGAGGAAGGGCTACCGCAGCAGGTCGTTTTTCTCCTGCCGATTCTTGAGGGATTGGATGGATCCAAGAAAATGAGCAAGAGCCTTGGCAACTTCGTCGCAATTAAGGAACCCGCCGCCGAGATGTTTGGGAAACTGATGAGCATCTCAGACGATTTAATGGCGCGGTACTATGAATCACTCCTTGGACACGCTCCGACAGCTGACATGCATCCGCTCCAGGCCAAGAAGCAGCTCGCGTTCGAAATCGTGCGAACTTATCACTCGCTAGCTGCCGCCAAAAAAATGCTCGATGAGTGGAACACTCGCTTTAGCAAGCGTGATTTGGAACATGCCGATCTTCCCGCATTTTCAGCGACTTCAGCGGAGGGACTAGCCGCCGTCGCGCTCATTTCAAACGTTTACCGGGAGGTGTTCAGTCTGGAAAAATCACACAGCGAAGTCTCGCGACTGATTAAACAGGGAAGCGTAGAAATCGACGGAGCGAAAATTCGCGACCCAAAAGCAACGGTAAACCTAAAGCCAGGCCAGACTCTTCGCCTTGATAGAAAACGCGCAGTGCGAGTCCGCTGATCTCTAAGACACGCGTTGCGGGAAGCGTCGTCGGCAACGCGCTTCTTCAGATGTTCGCTTCGTCAGGCGGTAGCTGTCTGGAACATGGGCAGAAGGCGCGAATCCTCCAGGTAGCTGGCCGCGATGCCTTCGAAGTGCGCACGAATACTGCGCAGTTCAGCTGTCACAAAACTATCCACGAAATGCAAGCGGCGATCCAGCCAGGCAAATAGCTTGTTCTTGATCTCGTAATGAACCGCCATAGTAACTTCAGTACAGTTTGGCCGAATCTCGGCGAAATCAACAATGCCCATCAGCGCAATGTTTCCGCCTGCTGACTCGAACGTATATTGGTCAGGCGAGTCGCTCTCAACAGACAGAAGCACCGTGTGGGCTTCGAAACCGAGCGGACCGCGGAAACTGAAATCCACTGTCTTTGACGAAGTCACAGTTGCCCGTGTGACCATTAGAAACTGACGCCGATATGACTGGATACTGGCCAAGCGTGCTTTGCACTCTGCCACTGGCTGACTCATGTGTAGGGTTTTTTGTAAGAGCATAAAATAAGCGTTTTTGTCAGGTAGATAAAGCAACACTGATGCCAACCTTGTTCCCCAGCGGATCATATGGAGGATCCGCTGAAATGTGTTCAATTTTTTTACAATCCTGTATCGACGCGACACGCTACTAGGCAACTATCGAGTTGAGCATAACCCGCCAATCCGTAGGCAATTCGGTAAGATTTTCCCCTAATCCGCAAAGCAGAGGCACATCGAGAATTTTCCTGAGAATATCGGCATTGGTCAGAGCGGCTATGTCGTCGGTTTCTTGAGCGTTGTTCAATACAAGCCCTACACAGCGCAACCCATGTCCAAAGATGCTTTGCACAGTGAGGACTGCGTGATTCAGGCAACCGAGTCGATTGTATGCGACCACCAGGACAGGTAGCTTCATCGTGGCAGCCAAATCGCTCACGAAATAATTGCGGTGAATCGGCACCATCCAACCGCCTGTCCCTTCAACAACGACGTGTTCAACCCGGTTTTGAAGTGAATGAAAGGCCGCAAGGATACAATCGATATCGACATCCACTTTCTCCATCAGGCTGCCCACCATGGGCGCCGCGGGCGTTTTCAACCAAACCGGATTAACGTCGTCGATTGCCAGGCCATCACTCCCAGCTGCCAACAACAATTCCGCATCTCGACGGTCTCCACAGCAGATCGGTTTCAGCCCGGCACAGGACGTGCCCGATGCTCGCAACAGATGCAAGAGCCGAGCGGCCGTATACGTTTTGCCTACGCCCGTATCCGTCCCGGTAATGAAGAGACTCACGCGACCTGCTTCACGCGCTCTGATCTGCCGGTCGCACAATTCGCGGTAACGGTTTGTAACATCGACCTGAAGATCTTCGCTCCATCCATACTGCCAAGCCGCGCGTCTGATGCACGATCAGGATGAGGCATGAGTCCGAATACGTTTCGCTCGCGATTGCAGATACCGGCGATGTTTTCAATCGACCCATTTGGATTTGCTGCCGGTACAACGCGACCCTGGCTGTCGGAGTAGCGCAGAATCACTTGTTGATTTGCGTTGAGCTCTTGCAATGTCGCCGCATCCGCAAAGAAGCAGCCTTCGCCGTGCGCCACTGGCAATCGAAGAAGGGAACCCTTCGGACAACCGTGTGTAAATGGCGAGTCATCGACTTCGACGCGAGCATTAACCATTTCACAGACGAAACGCAGCGAACGATTGCGAACCAGCGCACCCGGCAACAGGCTGGCTTCGCACAAAACCTGAAACCCATTACATGTCCCGAGGACGAGCTTCCCAGCGTGCGCATCATTAATCACGGCCTTCATGATCGGTGAAAAACGCGCAATAGCGCCGCAACGCAGGTAATCGCCGTAAGCAAATCCACCGGGTAGCACAATTCCGTCAAAATCGTCCAGTGAGGTTTCCTTGTGCCAGACGTAATCGGCGTGCAATCCGTCCAGTCCATTAATCGCCGCGAGGCAATCCTGATCGCAATTTGAGCCGGGGAACTGAATAACCGCGAATCTCATCATCAATTCAGTGCACGGCGGCGCGCTGCTCTGCGTGATAATCATTGACGACCAGGCACGCGTGAATAACGCCCGGAATCCATCCCAGCAAGGTCAAAATAAGGCTGAGAAAAAAACTGGCTATTCGGCCTGTCAAAAGCACTGCAAGGGGTGGCAACACAACACAGAAAAAGTATCGCAGCGCTTTCATTTCGACTTCCTCGTTTTTGGCTTCTTTAATTGAGCGTTGGGCATTTTATTCCGATCTCCTACGCCAACTTCTTTCAGTTCGTAGTCTTCAATCACTGGATTCGAAAGCAAATCGCGACAGAGACCGCGCAATCGCGTTTCGAGATCGCCGTCGTGACCATCGATATCTATCTCCATGTATTTCCCGATTCTCACACTGCGGACCTCCGGCATGCCCAGGTGCTGCATGGCATCACGTACTGCATTACCCTGAGGATCCAACACCGCGGCCTTCGGCATCACGATGACCTTTGCTTTCACTTCTTCACCATATCCACCGAAGGACGGATTCGTCCAGTGGCGAATTTCCCTGCGTCGTGCAGACAAGCGCAATTCAAGAACGGGCCTACTTCGAGACCACTACGTCCAGCGCTCCGTCGCGGCGAAGCACGTTGACGCCCACGTCTCCCTCGTCGTGCCTGGTTAGCAAAAGGTCCACGCGCGCGTCTCCTACCTTCAATCCGCGGATCGTCACCTGCTGGAGGAAACGCGGTAAGATCGGCTTTGAAAACGTTACCCTTCGATCCGGAGCCGACACGCTCAAGCCCAGGCAAGCTTCGAGCAGAAGAAACACAGCGCCCGACGCCCACGATTGAGGAGCGCATGCTACAGGATAAAGCGTTGGCGCCTCGCCAGGACGTCTCGGAAAACCGCAAAACAGTTCGGGGAGACGATGCAGATCGAGGAACAGGCTCGCGTCGAGCAAGCCGGCGAGGACGGTAGCTGTCGATTCCCTCAGGTCATAGCGCGCGAACCCGGCGCCGATCAACGAATTGTCGTGTGGCCAGACGGATCCGTTGTGATACGACATCGGATTGTAACGCGCCTCGCTCGTAGCGACCGTCCGGATTCCCCAACCGGAAAAGGACGCTTCATCTGTGAGCGTCGCCGCCACGCGACGTGCATGCTCTTGGGTCGCGATACCAGCGAAAAGACAGTGGCCTGCGTTCGACGTTCGCACCTTGCAGGGCTGCTTTCTGCCATCGAGCGCAAGCGCGTACGTGGAAAGTTCGTCACACCAGAAACTCTCTTCGAATCGTCGAGACAGAGTTTTCGCTTGCTTCGACAAATCGCGCGCCTGTGCATCATCGCCGAAGAGCTTCGCCAATTTGGCCGCCGCCAGCTTAGCAGCGTAAACGTAGCCTTGCACTTCACATAGAGCAATTGGCCCCTCGGCGGATGTGCCGTCTGCGTGGAAAATCGCATCGTGAGAGTCTTTCCAACCTTGATGGATGAGACCGAGTTTCGACCTGCGAGTATATTCCACGAAGCCATCGCCATCGACGTCGCCGTAATGATCTATCCATGCGAGCGCGCGCTCGATGTTCGACCAAATGGACTCAACGAACGCGCGGTCACCGGTACGCGTGTAGTACGCGCCGGCGAGCATTATAAAAAGCGGCGTTGAATCGATGCTGCCGTAGTAACGCTTGAACGGAACTTCGCCTAAAGCGGCCATCTCGCCAGCACGTGTCTCGTGCAGCACTTTGCCTGGTTGGGCGTCTTGCGCGGGATTCTCTGTGTCCGCTTGCGTGGCCGCGAGATACGCGAGGACACCGCGCGCGAGACTAGGATCAAACGACATGCACTGAAGCGCGGTAATAATTCCGTCTCGTCCGAATTCCGTGCTGAACCAGGGAACGCCAGCGTAAGGATACGGCCCATACGAGGTTTCTGTCCGCATCATCTGGAGATCGGCGATGGAGCGATTCAGCCAATCATTGAACTGTTCGTTTGAGGCAAGAATCTGGGGCCCGCGTGCGTGCGCCGCTTCCAGCGCGCTGGCCGCCTCTTGGGCGACCTTTTCGTAGCAAGGCTTAACCTCGCCCCGGGAATCGCCACCGACTTCGCAGACAATTGCCCACCGATAACTGGCCGCTTCGCCGGGTCCCAACCGAATTTGGTAGGTGGCTGCTGACTCACTTAACCGCGTGGGTGGCGGATCGAAGACGATTCGCGTCCGGCGAATACAGTGGTCCAATCCGTCATATGCGAGCACCACCCCATCCTTTACAAGCTGCGTGGGTATGCGCTGGCCGCGGCGTTCTCGCCTAACACCTCGCACCTCGAAGATGTCAGCGAAATCAGCATCGAATTCGACTGAAAACGAAAATTCAATAGCCGCCCGCCCGTAGTTATGGATTCGAAGTCGCTCGTGGCATGTTTTCTCCCAGAGAATCTTTGAACGGAAGACGTGGAGTGTTCCCTGGGGAATTACTATCTCGCCATTACGCCACACATCTGCATTGGTGGCATCCACCGCCAGAACGGCGTTGTCATCTCTGATGGTAGAGCTCAGCAAAAGAGGACGATCCTTTCCCAGCTTTAGGGTTAGCCGACACAAGAATCGAGTATCTTGATAATATACCCCGAGCTCACCAGTGCCGAACGGCTCGATGTCGCCGAATCGGTCGAAAACAGCGAAAGTATCTGCTTGTTTCAGAACCCGGGTACGGACGTCGATTCGATGAGACGACGAGCGAATGTAAAACTCGTCCCGGATGCGAATGACTTCCTTAGCCATTATGCGCGGGCCTCCACCGGCTCGTCTTGTTTGCGATTAATTAACCGCTCGTACACCCGCACGTAGTCGTCGGCCATTCGAGTGGCAGTGAAGCGCTGCTCGAAGACTTCCCGACAACGCTTCCGGCTGAGCTTTGGGATCCGGCGCGCTGCTTCTACCGCATCTTCTAGTCCTTCCACGATGAAGCCGGTATGACCTTCTTCCATTATCTCGGGGACTGCTCCTCCGCGGTACGCGATCACCGGAGTTCCACAGGCCATCGCTTCAATCATCACGAGGCCAAATGGCTCTGGCCAGTCGATAGGCAGCAGCAGAGCATAAGCGTTTCCGAGGAACTCATCTTTCTCCGTGTCGCCGATCTCGCCGACAATCTCCACTAGTGAATCACGGAGTAATGGCTCGATCTCACTCTTGAAATATTTCTTGTCCACGCGATCTACCTTGGCGGCAATTTTAAGCGGAATCTGGACGCGCTTGGCAATTTCGATTGCCCGGTCCACTCGTTTTTCGGGCGAAATCCGTCCCAGAAAGGCAAGATAATCTCCCGGCTGCTCTCGGAACCGATACAGGTCAGCCGGCAATCCATGATAAACGGTGGCTAGCCAATTTGCCCAGAGCAAAGGCTCTCTCTGCACATTCGAAATCGAGATAACCGGCATCTCTCGAAACTCCTGGTAGAGAGGAAAAAGGTCCGGAATATCGAGCCGCCCGTGCAACGTCGTTACATGTGTTATCTGCTGACGGCGACTCATGGAAAAGTGCAGATAGTCGACGTGGAAATGGACGATATCGAATTCTGGGGCCTGTTGGAACACACGTTCAAGCATGACAATGTGGTTCGCCAGGTGATCGATGCAGTGCTTGTCGAGGCGCAATGAACGCCGGCACGCCGCAACAAGCCGGGCCTTGGTCACGGAATCCCCGCTGGCAAAGAGCGTCACCTTATGCCCCTGTCGGACCAATTCTTCGGTGAGGTACGACACCACCCTTTCGGTCCCTCCGTAATATTTCGGCGGAACGCTTTCGTAGAGCGGCGCGACCTGAGCGATTCGCATAACAATCCTAAAAACCCTCCGTAAAAAAAACCACTGGAAAACCCCCGGATAGCCCCGTCAGGTCAAGGCTACCCGCCCACTATCCCTAATTTTCCCGGACAACCTCCCCCGGCTTCTTATCTTCGCGCAATCCCAGAAAAACCGGTGCACGCAATTTTTTGTCCCGCGTCCACTCGGCGAATTTGATTTCACAGACAAAGGCGGGATTCATCCAACGCATTTTTCGCATCATCGACGGTGTGATGTCCTGTACCCATTGCCCATTTTGCTTTGACGGTAAATCGACAAAAGGGCAATCATCGCGTGCTTCCTTTTGAAATTTCTTGTGCAGCGCCGATAATGATTTCGCAGTGAAGCCAGTGCCAACTTTGCCTGCGAAGACGAGCTTTTTGTTTTCGTAATAACCAACCAGAATCGCACCGAAATATTTTCGCGCACCCTGCGGCGGTGTATAGCCACCGATGACGAATTCCTGTTCGTGGACACATTTAAGCTTGATCCATGCGCCGCTTCTGCGCCCCGGCTCGTAAACAGAGTTACTTTGTTTGCCGATGATTCCTTCCAAGCCACGACGCTTCACTTCTTCGAGGAGCTGTTGTGCGTCTCCGCCAATTGCGCCTGAATAACGAACAGGGTCTCCCGTGTCGCCGCAGAGCTTTTCGAGAACCTTCTTGCGCGCTTCCAAGGCCAGTGAAAGCAGGCTTTTGCCATCGAGCTGGAGTAGATCGAATGCATAAAAATAAACAGGACTCTTTCGCCCTTCCATCTCGCGCGCCTGCAGCAGTTGAAAAGAAGACCGGCCTTCCTCGTCGAGCGCGACCACTTCGCCGTCGATGACACATTCGCGCACTGCCAAAGTCTTTATCGCTTCTACGATCTCCGGGAATCGCTGAGTCAGTTCGTTTTCATTCCGCGACAACAGCGAAACTTTTTCGCCGCTTTTGACTCCGATCAGGCGGATGCCGTCAAATTTGAGTTCGTAAATCCAATCGCCCGTCGCTGGCGGTTTCTCGACCAGCTTTGCTTTCATCGGTTCGATGAAACGAGCCTTTGCCGAGGGCAAATCTGATAGGGATGCCATTGTAGGGCGACCCGCCTGACGCGGCTGGCCGCGCTTTGCGACCGGCATGCGATGCGCTTTGCCTACAACCTCATCCTTTTCCTTTTTTTTTAACGCAGCACGAATCCGCGCTTTGAATTGTGAGGTGGGACTCTCGTCTGTTTCGCGACCGGACTCCCACTCGGCATCGCGAGCCTTTGCGATCTGTTCCATGGTGCGTCCAGTTTTCACCGAACGGTCTTCCGCTTTTTTCGATACCGGCTTTGCATCATCCCCTGTTTTCAAGATCAACCATTGATTCTTGGCATCATCACGACCGCGGATTCGCACCAGTGTCCATTCGCCTTTTGCTTTTTTGCCGTCGAGAACCAGGTGGAGCTTGCCTTCGCGCAACGATTTCACCGGCTGCTCGCCGTAAACGTGATAATAGCCGCGGTCCCACACCATCACTGTTCCCCCGCCGTACTGCCCCTCGGGAATAATGCCTTCGAACTGCTCGTATTCGATTGGATGATCTTCCACTTCTACAGCCAGGTGTTTTTCACCTCGCTTCCAAGGCAGCCCTTTCGGCAATGCCCACGATTTCAGCACACCCTCCATCTCCAGGCGAAAGTCATAGTGCAAACGGCGCGCTGCGTGTTTTTGAATAACAAAACGAGACGCCCCTTTGACTTTTCGCGGTAACGGTTTTTTGCCCCCTGCCGGCTCGGCTGTTTTCTTGAAGTCGCGTTTCCGCTTGTATTCGGTCAGTCCCATTCCGTGTAACTTAACTACGGATCAGCGACCTGCACGCGACGTTGTAGAGCCGCTCGCGAGCACCTATTCTGATATCCGGCGTTCGCTGCAGCGAATGCCGTTACAGTGCCTACGTTTCGCTTGGTAGCGGCTCGCCGACGAGATAGCGAACGAAACGGCGAATGACGATGTTCTCACCCAATTCCGAAATTTTGCTATTGAGCAAGTCCCGGATGGTCACATCGGGATTTTTGATGAACCCTTGCTCGAGCAAGCAAACGGTGCTGTAGAATTTCTCGAGTTTTCCTTCGACAATTTTGTCGGCAACGTTCTCCGGTTTGCCCTTGATCTGGGCCTTGTAGATTTCGCGCTCTGCTTCGATGAGATTGCCTGGAACATCAGCGCGGCTGACGTAGAGCGGGTGGGCCGCTGCAATATGAAGGGTGATATCCTTCACGAACTCGCGAAAATTCTCGTTCCTCGCTACGAAGTCGGTCTCACAATTCACCTCTACGAGAACGCCCACCTTCCCTTGCAGGTGAATATAAGAAGCCACGACGCCTTCTTTCGTTGCGCGCGAAGCTTTCTTTCCAGCGCTGGCAATTCCTTTGGTCCGCAAAATCGTCTCCGCTTTCTCCAGGTCGCCGCCGCTCTCCACAAGAGCGCGCTTGCAATCCATAAAACCTGCGTTGGTTTTTTCGCGGAGGTTCTTAACAAGTTGGGGATCGATTTCAGCTGTTGTCTTCATTGAGCGATTAAAGCTTTAAAATGGAATCCAGCGTCGACAACTTTCAATCATCGGCTATTCGCTGTTGGCTGGCTACGCTGAAACGCCAGCCATCTCGACTTGCTCGCGGATGCGCGCTTCGTTGGTTGCCGAGACAATAGCGTCCACGAGCTTTTGCAGAATCACGCGAATCGCGCGGATCGCATCATCGTTGCCAGCGATTGGGTAATCGATGATGTCCGGATCCGCGTTCGTGTCCACGATGGCAACCACCGGAATCCCGAGGCGGCGGGCTTCGTTCACCGCGTTTTGTTCGCGGATGGTATCGATTACGACAAGGGCGTCGGGCAATTGAGACATCTCGATTATCCCCTCTAGATTGCGCCGTAGCTTTGCCGCCTCACGATTAAGAGCAGCCAGTTCCTGCTTGCCCATCTTTTTGTATTCAGGTGATTGCTCGATCTCCTCGATATATCTCAGGCGCCCGATGCTCTTGCGAATGGTAGCGAGGTTCGTCAAGGTGCCGCCCAGCCAACGCTGGTTGACGTAAAACTGACCGCAAGCCAGGGCGGCCTCCTTAATCGCTTCCTGCGCCTGCTTCTTGCAACCAACGAATAGGATTTTCCCTCCACGGCGTGTTACTTCCTGAAGAAATTCCGTGGCTCGTCGAAGCTGAAGCACGGTCTCATCCAAATTGATGATGTAAATCTGATTACGCTGCTCAAAGATGAACGGCTTCATCTTCGGATTCCAGCGCTTCGTCTGATGCCCAAAATGAACACCAGCTTCCAAAAGTTCGGGTACTAATTCTGTTGTATCTGCCATAGGAGAAAATCCGCGAGAGGGGAACTCCAGAGCGGGACGGTGAAGATGCTACAGCACATGTCGATGCGCAACCTGAAATTCAGCTATCTCACTGCCCTCATTAGTAGCTGTATCGGGACTCGTCGTAACGGACTTTGGACGTCGATTCTCGTCACCCGGAGACCCAGGGCGCGATCGGGCTCGAGATTGAGCCGAAGGGCATGTTCTCCGTCCCAGAAAGATGTGGATCAGCAGCAAGATGGGCAAAGCCAGGCCTACACCGAGATGAATCCAACTTGTCCACGCACGCAGTGTTTCGCCACCCGCGTAATAAAGGCCGTAGCCGGTGATAGTTAAAAACGCAAACGCACTCAGAAAAACCGATCCGTTTGCTCGATTTCGGCGCGCACGCCACGCGAATCTCACGTGCGCGCTCAAAAGCATTCCAATCAGCACTAAAACCACCATCGCCGCAGCACCATGGATTTTCATCGCCCAGGTCTTCCGCGCTTGTCTCAAGATCGCCTGGCGAACAAAGATAATTCCAATACGCCCATGCCAGTCCGCTCAAAAAAAGAAGCGCCAACACCGTGTACAGAGAATATTTCTGCAGGCGTTTCAATCGAATCGAGTCCGTTCGCCGGTGTCGCATGATGAATGAAACATCCATGATGGCGCACCATCGCGCTCAAGCAACAATGCATCTGCACCATATTGCGCCAGCAAACCCGCAGCTTCTTCGCGCAATGCAAAGACGACCTTCGTCAATGCATCAGCTGCCATGCATTCGGCAGCCGCCACGCTGACACTAATCAGCTCGCGAGCGGTTTGACCACTGCGCCCGTCAAGCAATGGGCTCACATATCGTCCGTGGTGTTTTCGGCGTTCGAAGTAAAGCCCAGAGGTTGCCATGGCACGTTCGCGCAGCCGTACCGCCCCAGCGACGCGCGTCGGATCCGTGGGATGTCGCAGATGAATAAGCTGCGAGGCCGGTCCAAATGTTCGCAGATCACCGCCGGCGTTTACGATTCCGTACTCGATCCCGTTTTCCTTCAATGCATCGACTGCGCGATCGAACTGATAAAGCTCCCAGCGGTGCGCGGGTAGCGTTTCCGCGCCGCGCACGAAACCAAAGAGTTGCTCATCTCCGCGCACGATAGAAACGCACGACAGAATCGCAGCAATAAACGCTAATCTGATTTTCATCGCTACGATTTGTAACATCGCGCGATGAATCCCGCCGCCGGGCGCTTGCCAATTTTTGACGCTGGGTTGCAGCGCAATTCAGGGCACGCCGGTAGCAACCCACCGCTAACTGGATTTTCGGGAGTCTTTCTCGACGTACCTGGCCAGCACCCAGCAGAGGTCAGACAGACGATTTAGATAGCGCAAAATCTCAACATTGAATTTCGCGTCGCTGGTGCTGAGCGCCGTGATATGCCGTTCGGCCCGACGGCACGTTGCGCGGGCAAAATCGAGAGCTGCGGAAACGGGTGTTCCCCCGGGGATCACCCAGTCCTTCGGATAAAGCGATTGGTCTCTCTCGAGATCGGCAATGACGGCAGTAATCCGATCAACCATCGCTGGAGTAGTGACGTGAAAGCCATCTTTTGCGTAGCGCTCTCGATCGCTTGGCGCCGTTGCCAGTTCTCCCATAACAACGATCAGATCTTTTTGTGCGGTCAAGATTTCGTCGGTGACGAATTTGTCGGCCCCAGTGGAGCGAGCCAAACCAAGCGCAGCAGTTAGTTCATCGATACAACCATAAGCATCGACGCGCGCATCGCCCTTCGACACGCGATGGCCGTACATCAGGGACGTTTCGCCTTTATCGCCCGTTTTGGTGACGATCGACATCAGGCAAATTGTAGGGCGTTTGATTCGCTCGCGCCAGCTCGCTGACCGTTTCGGGCTTGCCGTCTATGTCGCTCGGCCCTCGCCAGCTCCATTTTGCGAAACGCCAATCCGTTAGATGGCGTCTGACACAGACGCCCCTACAGCCGTCACCCGATGGCCGGCTGTGGCTCGGCTTCTTCCATTACCGGTGCACCAATCGGCTCACCCTTTTCGACCAGCTTGATCTCGCGGTGCTCAGGGAAACCGGTGCCGGCGGGAATCAAGTGACCCATGATCACGTTTTCTTTGAAGCCGCGAAGTTTATCGACCTTCCCCAGTGTAGCCGCCTCCGTGAGAACACGAGTCGTATCCTGGAACGAGGCAGCGGAAATAAAGCTGTCCGTTTCGAGTGAAGCCTTCGTGATGCCGAGTAAGACAGGAACGGCTTCTGCCGGTTTGCCACCTTTCTCGACCACCTTTTTGTTTTCCTCTTCGAAGTCGAGTTTGTCGACCTGATCACCCCAGAGCAACGACGTGTCGCCAGGATCGGTAATTTTCACTTTGCGCAACATCTGACGCACGATGATTTCGATATGCTTGTCGTTGATCTCCACACCCTGTAGCCGATATACCTCCTGGACTTCGTTGACGAGGTGCTCCTGCAAATCCTGCGGTCCGCAGACCTCGAGGATCTCGTGAGGTACTACAGGGCCCTCGGTAAGTTGCTGACCTTTCTTCACGAAGTCGCCCTTAAACACAATAATGTGTTTGGTAAGTGGGATTAGGTGTTCTTCCTCGGCTCCGGTGTCGGGATCCTTCAAAATTAAGCGGCGCTTTCCGCGGACAGTGCCCCCCATCTCAACCACGCCGTCGATCTTGGCAATTTCAGCCGCATCCTTCGGCCGCCGTGCTTCGAATAATTCCGCCACGCGCGGCAATCCCCCGGTGATATCTTTGGTCTTCGCGACTTTCCGCGGCGTCTTTGCCAGCAGTGCGCCAGCACGTACCTTCTGTCCTTCTTCCACGATCACGTGAGCGCCAGCCGGGATGGAATAGCTCGCGAGCACTTCCTTCTTGTCATCCACAATAACAATTTGTGGGTGCAAGTCCTCCTTGTGCTCGATGATAACCGTGCCCATCAGGCCCGTCGCCTCATCGACGTCGCGTTTGATCGTGACACCCGCGATCATGTCGCGGAATTCGATCTTGCCGCTTTTGTCGGTGAGAATCGGCACGTTGTACGGGTCCCATTGAACAAATGTCTCGGCTTTCTTAACGTCGGCGCCGTCGCCCTTGGAGATCATTGAGCCGATCACCACATTGTAGCGCTCAAGTTCGCGGCCTTCTGCGTTGTGGACGCTGATCGAACCGTTCTTGTTCAACGCGATCCAACTACCGTCGAGGGCCTGGACGGTTCGCAGGTCGTTGAAGCGTACCGTGCCGTCGTTCTTCGCCTTGATGATTGGTTGCTTAAAAGTCTGGCTGGCCGTGCCGCCAATGTGGAATGTGCGCATCGTCAATTGCGTTCCCGGCTCGCCAATCGATTGGGCCGCAATAATGCCTACCGCTTCGCCAAGCTTGACGAACTGGCCTGTAGCCAAATTGCGCCCATAACACATCGCGCACACACCGCGGCCACACTCGCACGTAAGAACCGAACGAATCTTCAAGCTCTCAACGCCAACGCGCTGAAGCTCCGCGGCGATCTTTTCATCAATCAACTGATTCGCTTTGACGATCTTTTTCTTCTTGTCGACCGGATCGGCGATTGTTTCGCAACTTACGCGTCCGATGATGCGTTGGCCCAGATCGACTACTTCTTCATCGCCCTCGTAAATCGAACGCACCACAATGCCGTTTACCGTTCCGCAGTCTTCTTCATTGATGATCACGTCCTGCGCAGCATCGACCAGTTTGCGGGTTAGATAGCCGGAGTCGGCAGTTTTTAGCGCCGTGTCAGCAAGGCCTTTTCGAGCGCCGTGAGTGGAAATAAAGTACTCGAGCACGGTCAAGCCCTCGCGGAAGTTCGATGTGATCGGGCGCTCAATGATTTCGCCCGAAGGTTTGGCCATTAAACCACGCATCCCTGCGAGCTGACGAACCTGTTGGCGATTGCCACGTGAGCCGGAATCGACCATTAAAAAGACCGGATTCAACTCTTTACGGCCGTCGTTGTGTTCCAGAGTGCGAAACATCGCGCTGGAAATCTCGTCACCGGCGTGCGTCCAGATGTCGATGATCTTGTTGTAGCGCTCGCCATCGGTGATAATCCCCTTGCGATACTGCTGTTCAACCTGCCGAATCTGCTTGTAGGCGTTTTCCAGCTCTGTCTCTTTCTCTTTTGGAATGATCATGTCCGAAATTCCAATTGAGATGCCAGCCTTCGTGGCCTCGGCAAAACCGAGTTCTTTTAATTTGTCCAATGTCGCGACAGTCTCTGCGGGTCCTGCGATCTGATAACAACGCCAGATGATGTCGCTGAGTTGCTTTTTGCCAGCGGGTCGGTTGAAAAATCCGAGCTGCTTCGGCCAAATCTCGTTAAAGATGACACGGCCTGCAGTGGTTTCGATCGTTCTGGCTTCAGCATTTCCGTAGATTGTCTGCTTACCGAAATCGGGATTCTTAAGCCGGATCCGATCATGTGTGTGAATGCTTCCTTCCGCCATCGCAAATTCCACTTCCGTCGCATCGGCCAACAATGGCAGGCGCGGGCCGTCCTTGCTCGCACCGCGCGGGCTTTGGGTAAGGTAGTAACAGCCCAGCGTGATGTCTTGAGAAGGCGTGGTAATCGGCTTTCCGCTGGACGGAGAAAAAATGTTATTCGGCGCGAGCATCAGCATGCGGGCTTCCATCTGGGCTTCCACTGAGAGCGGCACATGCACGGCCATCTGGTCGCCGTCGAAGTCCGCATTATAAGCAGTGCACACCAGCGGATGAATTCGGATGGCTTCGCCCTCGATCAATTGAGGTTCAAAAGCCTGAATGGACAATCGGTGAAGAGTGGGCGCACGATTGAGCAATACTGGATGACCTTTGGTCACTTCATCGAGAATGTCCCAGACCTCCGGCGTCTGACGCTCGATCATCTTTTTCGCGCTGCGCACAGTGTGCACGTAGCCAAGATCTTTGAGCCGGCGAATGATAAATGGTTCGAAAAGCACAAGCGCCATCTTCTTCGGCAATCCACATTGCTGCAGCTTCAGCTCTGGACCGATTACAATTACAGAGCGACCTGAGTAATCAACGCGTTTGCCAAGCAGATTTTGACGGAAACGTCCGCCCTTCCCCTTGAGCATGTCGCTCAGTGACTTGAGAGGCCGATTGCCAGCACCAGTTACAGCGCGGCCGTGTCTTCCATTATCGAACAACGCATCCACCGCCTCCTGCAACATTCGCTTTTCATTGCGAATGATGACGTCCGGCGTCTTGAGCATGAGCAGGTTTTTTAACCGGTTGTTACGGTTAATAACCCTACGATAAAGATCGTTCAGGTCCGAGGTGGCGAAACGTCCGCCTTCAAGAGGAACCAGAGGTCGTAAATCCGGTGGAATAACTGGCAATACATCCAGAATCATCCATTCGGGGCGCGCATGCGAATTTTGGAAGCCTTGGATGAGCTTGAGACGCTTCGCGAGTTTCTTGCGAATCTGTTTGCTCTTGGTCGCGGCCATCGCTTTCTCAAGTTCCTTGTTGAGCTTGTTGAGATCGATCTCGGCCAAAAGTTTTCTAATTGCCTCAGCGCCCATGCCCGCAACGAAATCCTCGCCGTACTGCTCCTGCGCCTCACGGTATTCGACTTCGTTCAGCAGCTGCGTCTTCTGTAACGGCGTCTTGCCCGGATCGATAACGATGTAGTCCTCGTAATAAATGACGCGCTCCAGCTGGCGGGCGCTCATATCAAGCATGAGTCCGATGCGGGAGGGCATGCATTTGTAAAACCAGATGTGCGAGACAGGCACAGCTAATTCGATGTGTCCCATCCGTTCGCGACGGACGCGAGCCAGCGTAACTTCCACGCCACACCGGTCGCAGATGACACCCTTATGTTTAATCCGCTTATATTTTCCGCATGAGCACTCCCAATCGCGCGTGGGACCAAAAATGCGTTCACAGAAAAGACCGCCTTTCTCCGGTTTAAAGGTCCGGTAATTGATTGTCTCGGGATTTTTGACTTCGCCTTTGCTCCACGAGCGCATCGTGTCACTCGACGCAACGCCAATCGCGACTTGATCAAAACCCACGGGGCGTTCTTCGCCCACTAACTCACGCCAGGAATGTTCGTTCATGTTTTTTCCAACTAATTTACAAATTAAAAATTATGCGACGCTCTCCAGAAAAGTAGGCGCCTGGCCGCCGACCTTCACGTCGAGGCCCAGGCTCTGCATTTCTTTGATGAGAACGTTGAAAGATTCAGGTGTACCGGCTTCAAGCGAGTTATCGCCCTTCACAATCGATTCATAAATCCGAGTCCGTCCTTGCACGTCATCGGATTTAACAGTGAGCAGTTCCTGCAAAGTATAGGCGGCTCCGTAAGCTTCCAGCGCCCACACTTCCATTTCACCAAAACGCTGACCACCGTACTGCGCCTTACCGCCGAGCGGCTGTTGAGTGACCAGCGAATACGGTCCCACCGCACGAGCGTGAATCTTGTCAGCCACCAAGTGCCCTAGCTTCATCATATAGATGTAGCCGACCACGACTTCCTGATCGAAAGGATCGCCGGTGCGTCCGTCGAAAAGCTTTGCCTTACCGCTCTCCTGCACCCAAGTGAATGCCTCCTTCTTCCGGGCGTCATGCAAATACTCGCGAATCTGTTTTTCCTTAATTCCATCGAACACCGGGGTCGCGACCTTGAATCCGAGTGCCTTCGCGGCAACCCCCAAGTGTGTTTCGAGAACCTGTCCCACGTTCATGCGGCTGGGCACACCCAATGGGTTGAGCACAATTTCAACCGGCGTGCCGTCTGCCAGGAACGGCATGTCTTCTTCAGGCACGATGCGGGCGACAACGCCCTTGTTTCCGTGGCGACCGGCCATCTTATCGCCCACACTCAGTTTGCGCTTGCTTGCGATGTAAACCTTGACCTGTTTGATGATTCCCGGATCGATATCGTCACCGCTTTCCACGCGGTCCATGGCGCGATCGCGTTCGAGTTCGAGTTCCGCAAACTTGTGTTCGTAGGCGCCGATGATTTCCCGGATCTTATTGCGGATCGGGCTGGGATCTATCTCGATGTGATCGTGCGCTGTTGCCAGCTTTCGCAAGAGCGTTTTGGTGATCTTGCGATTGGCCGGGATGATGATCTCACCGTTCTTGGCGTTTACGACATCCAGAGGAACTTTTTCGCCGAGCAAAACGTTTGAAAGCGAATCCGTCAATTGCTCGATTAACCCGTCTTTCTTGCGCTTATGTTCTTCGCTGATGGTTTTGAGTTGCCGTCTCGTTTCCGCTGGAGTCAGTTTTTCGCGCGAAACTTCGCGACGGGATGAAACCTTCACATCCATCACAATTCCGTAAGTCCCTGAGGGAACGGTAAGCGACGTGTCCTTTACGTCCGCTGCCTTCTCGCCAAAAATTGCGCGCAACAGGCGCTCTTCCGGCGCCAATTCGGTTTCACTCTTCGGCGTAATCTTCCCAACGAGAATGTCGCCAGGCTTCACTTCCGCGCCTACCCGCACAACTCCATCGGGCCCCAGGTTGCGCAGAGCTTCTTCGCTGACATTGGGAATGTCGCGCGTAATTTCTTCAGGCCCGAGCTTGGTGTCACGCGCACCGATCTCAAATTCATCGATGTGGATGGAGGTATAGACGTCTTCCTTGACGACTTTCTCCGAGATCATGATGGCATCCTCGAAGTTGTATCCGTTCCAAGGCATGAACGCGACGAGCACATTGCGTCCAAGAGCGAGCTCGCCTTGATTGGTGTTTGGACCATCGGCGATGACTTGACCACGTTTCACATGCTGACCTCTGCGCACAATCGGTTTTTGATTGACGCACGTCCCGGCATTTGACCGCATAAACTTGCGGAGCTCATAAACGTGGATCCCAGCCTCCGGGTCGGTCTTGAGCTTCTTCTTGCTCTCGGGAAGATGACCATCCTTTGTGACGACGATTTGATCTGCTGTAACCGAAGCGACCTTGCCGCTCTCGGCTGCCAGAACAACCGCGTGAGAATCTCGCGCCACTTTCTCTTCCAAGCCCGTGCCCACGAGCGGCGCTTCGGAAACGACGAGAGGAACACCCTGGCGTTGCATGTTGGAGCCCATCAGTGCCCTGTTTGCGTCGTCGTGTTCGAGAAACGGAATAAGGCCTGCCGCCACCGATACAAGCTGTTTCGGCGAGACGTCCATGTAGTTCACCTTGGTGGGATCGACTTCCAGAAAGTCGCCGCGGTAGCGCACGGATACTTTCTCACCCGTGAAATGTCCGCGTCCGTCAATAGGCGCATTGGCTTGCGCAACGAGAAAATTCTCTTCTCGGTCAGCGGTAAGATATTCGATCTGGTCCGTCACACGGCCCTTTTCCACTTTGCGATACGGTGTCTCGATGAAACCAAACTCATTGATGCGCGCGAAAGTGCTCATCGAGCTAATCAAGCCGATGTTTGGACCTTCCGGCGTCTCAATGGGACAAATGCGCCCGTAATGAGATGGATGAACGTCGCGCACCTCGAAGCCGGCGCGCTCCCGGCTGAGACCACCCGGCCCAAGAGCCGACAAACGGCGCTTGTGCGTTAACTCTGCGAGTGGATTCGTTTGATCCATGAACTGCGACAGCTGTGACCGGCCAAAAAAATCGCGGATCACCGCGCTGAGCGCTTTTGGATTGATCAGCTTCTGGGGCGTCATTCCGTCCACATTGATGTCGAATAGAGTCATGCGCTCCTTGACCAGACGCTCTGTGCGAGCGAGACCGACACGGCACTGGTTCGCCAGTAATTCGCCAACGGTGCGCACACGACGGCTGCCCAGATGATCAATATCATCGAGAGTGCCTTCGCCGCGTCGCAGATTGATCAGGTATTTGATCGCAGCGATAAAATCTTTGTCCGTTAGAATCCGCTCGGTAGGATCAACATTAATCCCGAGTTTTTGATTAATCTTATAACGGCCGACACGCCCGAGGTCGTATTTCTTCGGATCAAAAAAGAGCCTTTTTAACAAAGCACGCGCATTGGCCACAGTCGGCGGATCGCCCGGGCGAAGACGCCGGTAAATGTCCTTGAGCGCTTCTTCCTGGTCGTGTGCCGGGTCTTTTCGAAGCGCCTTCACGATGGTGTCATCGTTCGAGATGTCGATCACTTTCACCTCGTGAATTTTAAGTGCCATGATTTGGCGGACGGTCGCCAGGGTCAGGGGTTCGAAGGCGCGCGCCACCGTCACATCGCCGTCGCGGATCTCCGCAGTCAGCACTTTGGTAGCCAGTTTCTCTTCGTCGAGCTTCTCGCTCAGCTTCAGGGTCTCGATATTGTAAAAAAGTTTGATGACGTCTTCATCGGATCCGTAGCCAAGGGCGCGAAGGAATGTAGTTGCAAGAAACTTCCGGCGCCGCTTGCGTCGATCGAGATAAATGTAAAGAAGGTCAGCCGTATCAAATTGGACCTCAATCCATGAACCCCGATCCGGAATGATCCGGAAGCTATAAAGCACCTTGCCGTTTACGTGTACGGTAGATTCAAAGGCGATCCCCGGAGAGCGGTGCAGTTGGCTGACTACGACGCGCTCTGCGCCGTTAATGACGAACGTCCCCTGCGGAGTCATCAGTGGGATTTCGCCCATGTAAACTTTCTCTTCTTTTGTGCCTTTTTCTTCGCGTAATTGAAACGTGACATGCAATGGCGCGCTGTAGGTCTGTCCTTCCCGCTGCGCCTCCAACGCGCTTAATTTGGGCTCGCCGATCTCATAGTGACTGAAATCGAGCACCGCTTTTTCGTCATAGCTCTCGATTGGAAAGACCTCTTTAAAAACAGCCTGGAGTCCCTGATTTTTCCGCTTGGAAAAAGGGACGTCTTTTTGAAGGAAATCAACGTACGAGTTTGCCTGAACCTCAATTAGATTCGGCGGTTCGATCCCTTCTTTGATGCTACCAAAGTAAATACGTTCCGACATAAATCACTAGTCAAGAGTTGGCCTCGCAACGTCCACGCATCCAGCCGCGGACGAAACGGGCAAAGATTTTAGGGGCTCAGCAACGAGCGAAGAGCACAAAAATGCATCCAAAACAGCGGCTTGTCAAATTCACCACCGTTTTGCTGCATCTTTTGTGCTTTACCGTTGAGCGCCCGGGTAAAAATAAGTTCTGCCTGCCTCTAACCAGAGGACAATATTAACCTGAAATTTCCGCTCCGCAAGGAAAATCTGCGACGGACGGCTACAGGCCTCCGCCTCAATGCCCATCGAACCAAACAACCCACTAGTGAGTTGTTGCTCTATTTAATTTCAACCTTCGCACCAGCAGCCTCGATTTTTTTCTTGATCTCGTCCGCCTCTTCCTTTGTCACCCCTTCCTTGATTGTCTTGGGAGCGCCTTCCACAAGCGCCTTAGCTTCTGCGAGGCCAAGTCCCGGTACTGCGCCACGAACCTCCTTGATTACAGCAATCTTGTTTGAGCCCATCTCTTTCAAGATGACGTCAAAGGTAGTTTTCTCTTCCGCCGGAGCTGCTGCTCCGCCAGGTGCGCCGGCTGCGGCGGGACCAGCTGCTACTGCCACCGGGGCCGCTGCGCTTACACCCCACTTTTCTTCCAGTTGCTTGACCAACCCAGCAATCTCCAGCACCGACAGGCTGCTGAGTTGCTCCACCAATTTATCTGTATCTGCCATGTTCTTGTTTCCTCCAATTGCCGCTTCCGAAAGCCTTCGGAAAATTAAGGCCAATAGCCACTGGCCCGGACAGTTTTTGTTTCACTTCCCGTCCCGCTGTTGCGAGCGGAAAAACCATCTTACGCCGTCGCTTGAGCGGCCGCGCCCTCCTTTTCTGCCTTCGCCTTCAATAGCCGCGCCAACGCTGAGCCTGGTTCGTTCAGTAAGCGCACCAGGCGAGTTGCGGGAGATAAGAGCACTCCTAGCTATTGCGCCTGCAAAATTTCGCGCGCGGGCAGATCCGCCAACTTCTCCAATTCCGTCGCGGAAAGAACGGCCCGGTCAACAAAACCAATCTTCAGCGTCGCGATTTTGAATTCAGCGGCAAACGTCTTGAAAATTTTGGC
>JBKPLX010000057.1:0-18187 GCA_046731855.1 Verrucomicrobiota bacterium
TGCCTACTTTGCTCGGCCTGTTGGCTGTGTATGTAGGTCTGGCAACCTACAAGCTTCATTTGCCCGGTCTCTACTACGACGAGATGCTTTTCGTTGGCCCCGCGGCTGGAGAGCGACCATACCTAAAATGCTTTGGATTGCCGTTACTGATTTTTCCTTACATAGGTGCGCTCAAGTCGTGGATTTACACTCCGATTTTTGCGCTATTTGGAGTTTCTCCCGTAAGTATCCGTCTCCCAGCGATACTGATTTCTTGCGGCACGCTGGCGCTCGGCTACTCCCTTGTGCGACGGATCCTTACTCCGGGATGGGCCGTTGCATTTACCGGCGCTTGCGCCATTCATCCTGGATTCGTCCTCCTAACAAGGGTGGATTTGGGGCCGATTGCTCTGATGCTCTTCTTAAAGGCGCTTTGTCTCGTCCTTTTATTCAAATGGCTTGAAGGTCCGCAGAGGATTTGCTGGTCGGTTTTCGGCGTATGCCTCTTAGGTTTTTTCGACAAGTTCAATTTTATTTGGTTTATTGTTGCCCTGGCCGTTTCCACGTCTGCGGTCTATGGAGCAGAGATATTTGGAAAACTGCGAACCGTGCCAGTGAAAGTATTGATGGCGACTGCCAGCGCACTCGTCGCAGTAGGGTCGCTCGTGTTGTGGATCGTTTATCCCCTACTTCAGAGGCCGCACGCCCTGGCGTCTTCAGGCCGGCTTTCGCAAATGTGGTCGCTTTACGAATCCATGTGTACAGGCGGGGCTACTGCTTACTTATGGTTTAAGTCCTCTCCGGCGATCCCGTCTTGGATGGGGTGGGGCGTTTTGAGTCTGACCGCTATGCTCTTGTTGCTAACTCTTGTTAGTTATGGACTCCGCGCGCGTGCCGATAAAAACGTTGATACGCGTACACTTAGGTTCTGCCTGTGGTGCTTGCTAATGTTTGGAATCATTTTCGTAGAAATTGTGCTGACGCCTCAAGCCGGCGGCCCGCACCATTTGATCATGTTGTTTCCTTTTGACTTGCTAGCCGGCTTCAGCGCGGCTTTTCTGTTTGCGAACACCTTTCCAGGAATGCGCCGATCGGTCGTTTTTCTGGAAGGATGCGTTCTGCTCATATGGGTGGCTTCCAATTTGAGAAGCTTTGAAATGCATTTTAGCAAATTCAGGGATATGAGCTCTTTTCGAGGCCGCTGGAGTCCGCATGTGGAGTTGCTGGCAGCCTACCTCAATGAAAAGGCTAAGAACGTGGATTCTATCTATACCATCGACTGGGGAATTGGGTTTGAGTTGAGGGCACTTTGTCGGCGCAAGATCGGGCGAAAAGTGAAGGATTCCTGGCCGACCCTTCTAGGTTGGTCACCCGATAGGCCAGACGGCGCAGCTGAAATTGCACGAGTATTTCCGCCGGAAAAGACAGCGCTCTACGTTGGTTTTGTCCCAGAAGAGTCCGTTTTTCCGGAGGCACTCGGAAATTTTGAACGAATGAGAGTGATGGCGGGCGATACAACCAAAACGGTCTCGACTGGTCTGCCTGCTATTGCGGGGACCTATCAAATGTTCGAGAAACCGGCAAGCGGCATGGATCAACGATGATACATTCGAGTATTAGGCTTCGGCTTGGGTTTCGGAAATGACAGCCAAGGACAAACTGGAAGAGCACGACCCAACACAAACGATTTCACGGCCTTTGCCAACGCGTCCTCGTCGATTTTCGCTTCTGGTAGCAACGGGTATTTTTTGCTTTGTTCTCGCGCTTCTCTTTTACTACGGTGCCGTTCTTCGCATTGACTTCAAGCGGACGAACTTCCTCGATCTCGGTCCTTATCCGGACGGGGTGGAATATTTCGCGCAGGCTGACTCGATCATGAAAGAACGCGCGCCGACGATTCAGATTGGCTATGACAAATTACCATCCCGCTATCCGCCGGGCTACCCCATTTTGATGATCCCTTGGTTGAAATTTCTGCCCCATAACGGGATTCTGGCCCCATTTAGAACAAATCAAACGATCGGCCTGTTGCTCTTGGCAGGTAGCTTCGCGTTTTATTTTGCACTTGGAAGACCTGTTGCCGCAGGATCGGCGACTCTGTTGATCGCAACTCAGCCAGCGTTCGTCACTTTTAGCCGATCATCGATGAGCGATCTTAGCGGTGGGGCCGCCGCAGTGCTCGCCTTTGCCCTGGTTTACTTAGGACTCGCTTGGCGCCGTCGCTGGCTGATTTACTGTGCCGCCATTATCCTTGGGCTGTCTTTGTGTATACGGCCACAGCTATTGTTCATGGCGCCGTTATTGATAGCCATGGCTCTCTTTCCGGTTAACGGCTCCTGGACGAGGTGGTTGATGCATTGCTGCTTTCTACTTGCTGTATTCGCCGTGGCCGCGAGCCCATACTTTGTTCTAAATACATTGGAATTTGGCAATCCGCTAAAAACCGGGTACGGGTTCTGGGTATCTGCATTTGCAGACAAGCCGGTTCCCTTTTCCCTAAACAACGTACCCGGCCAAGTTGCCTTGATTTGGTCTGAGATTAGTACCAGTTGGGATCAATTTCGGGTAGCGAATCTCTTTGGTACCGGTACTTACGTAGTACCTACTTTCATTATTCTCTCTGCTCTTGGGCTGGTCTTCATCCGCGTGCGGCGGTTTGAGATCGCTGCATTTTTAGCCGGAGTCACCTACCTGGCGGCGACGATAACTTACCCGTTTGTTGACGGGAGGTTCTATATTCCCATTTTTTTGCTATTGGTTGGGCTCGCCGTGCTGCCCGCCGAGTGGGCATTGAACGAAGCTCTGAAGATGCGCTTTTCAATCTTGGGCTTTGGAGTGTTAGCGGTGTTCCTGCTTAGCTGTATTGGTTATCCATCACAATCGGGCTTTAAGCCCAAGGGCGGTCGATCACAGGCTTGGGATGCCCTTCATTATGGAAACGGCAATGGCAGGTCACCCCGTTACGAGGCGCAGAAAGAATTCCTCCGCAGCTTCCGAGATGCAGCCGGCATTGTTTTATCCGACTTCGATCCTCCTTATTTAAACGCGTTGCTGCCAAAGCCATTCGTAGCGGCTCCGCTCGATGCTAACCACAACTACTGTTACAGCCGGCGTTGGCATTACGGGAAGGCCGAAGCGCTTCAACTAGTTCAAAGTGGCTTAGACCATGGGATTCCTGTTTACGCTCTTCTGTTATTCTCGAAAGACGCCGACCAGGACCTCAAGCGCCTACCCCTGATCGAAGGGTACAGTTGGAAACGGAGTGAAAAATCCAATAAAAGGGCCCTCATCATGACATTGACAAAGAATACTGCCGCTTCGACGTTAGATTCCGTTTCTCGCTCGGTGCAATGATGCCAAATGAAGTTGTCCGTCGTTATCCCTTGTTACAATGAGCGGTCCACGATCGAAACCGTAGTTGAAGCAGTTCGCTCAGCGCCGGTCAAAGACGTGGAAATTATCGTTGTAGATGACGGATCGACCGATGGGACAAGAGAACTTCTCAAAGGCAAACCTGCCGGGTGGGTCGATAAGATCGTCCTGCAGGAAGGCAATCTCGGGAAAGGCGCAGCTTTGCGTGCTGGTTTCCAGAACGCAACTGGAGACATAGTAATGGTCCAAGACGCCGACCTAGAGTATGACCCGGGCGAGTACCCCGTCCTTCTTGAACCGATTCTGGAAAATCGTGCCGACGTTGTTTTCGGTTCCCGATTCATGGGCGGCAGGCCGCATCGGGTGGTTTACTTCTGGCATATGGTGGGAAACCGATTTCTCACACTGCTCTCCAACATGTTTACAAACTTGAACCTCACTGACATGGAAACGTGTTACAAAGTTTTTCGGCGCGAATTCCTGGAAAGCATTACCATTGAAGAAAACCGATTTGGATTTGAGCCCGAGATTACCGCGAAGGTAGCGAAAGCCAAGTCAAGAGTCTTCGAGGTCGGCATTTCTTACAATGGCCGAACGTACGAGGAAGGAAAAAAGATCGGATGGCGTGACGGCGTGAGGGCTCTTTATGTGATTGTTAAGTATAACTTGTTTCGAAGGAACAAAGGTTCATGGAAGGGCAATATTCAGGAGTCGATATCCTCGAAGCGCTCGAAAGCGCGCACAACTACAACGATTACTTAACCCGCTTGATCCGCGAATCAACCGATTCAAAGGATCTGATTGACTTCGGCGCGGGCATTGGGACGTTCTCCAAACGACTGCGGACGGCAGGTTACCACGTTAGATGCATCGAACCGGATCCTGTACAGAGGCAAGGACTCCAGGAACAAGGTTTTGACACTTTGGACAATATTACTTCCGTCCCGGACGATTCGGCGTCATTTATTTTCTCGCTGAACGTTTTTGAGCACATCGAGCATGACACGATCGCCATACGAGAGGTTCACCAAAAATTAAAACCAGGAGGGACTCTCCTGATCTATGTCCCTGCTTTTGAGTGTCTCTGGACAAGTCTGGATGAGAAGGTGTTTCACCATCGGCGCTACACAAAAACGACGCTGCGCCGTCTTGTCGAACAAGAAGGCTTCGCGGTTGAACAGGTTCGGTATGCTGACTGCCTCGGATTTATTGCCGCGCTTGTTTTTCGCCTGCTCAATCGGAGCGCGTCGACGCTGACGGCAACTACAATTAGTTTCTATGATCGCTGGCTATTTGCGCCAAGCCGCGTCTTGGATAGGCTGTTTGGTCGATGGTTTGGAAAGAACGTGTACGTTCTCTGTCGAAAGCGTCTGTCGCTTTTAGCGTTCTGAACCGGTTCTTCGGGACTACAACGCGGGAACAAAGGATCAGGCATAGGCCAAAAATGGTGGTTTCTAAGCTTACATCCCGATTTGTAACGCAGGCGTGTCGTCTTGCACTGTTCCTCGTTACCGCAGCAAGCGTTTCGTTTGCCCTGCAATTGCAGATTGGTTACGCCCAGAACGCAAGCGAGCAGATCAGGTCCGATACCCAAACTAACGGTGGCCAAGTTTTTAACGTTAAAGAATACGGTGCGGTGGGCGACGGCACGACGGACGATACCGCAGCGTTTATAAAGGCTTTAACGGCGTGTGCAGCGAACGGCGGAACGTGTCTGGTTCCAGAAGGAACGTATCTTATTTCTGCTTCGGGTATATCGACGGGACGCCACAGGCCATCTGTCTTGTCGGCTGTTCATCTGACGGGCGTGGGGCGGAGAGCATCCATCCTCAAGATCGCCGGGATGCCGACGGATAATTTTCTGCCGTGCGAGGGAGATAACTGGAGCGTGGAAAACCTGACGTTTGACATGGGGGACTACACCCCCCCAACGGTCGGCTTCGCGGCCATCGGTTGCAGAGGTAACAACTGGCGAGTAGCAAACTGCGCGGTGATCAAAAGCGGGAAATGGGGAATCGCCGCGTTTGGTGGTAGCAACTGGTCGATTGAAGGGAACCATATTAACAGAACGATGCCCGGAGCAAGACCGCCAGTTGGTGGAATCCTTGTTACCGCAAACGCCGGGGTCTGGTCCAGCCATGGGCGCGTCATCAAAAATGTTTGCGAGGGCGTTGGAATTACCTTCTCGGGGAGTGACGGCCTCGTCGCCGGCAACCGGATAAGCAGGTCGGGATCTGGCAGCGGTATCTTTGTCCAAGGTTTGCCAAGCACGCACTCGCCGACCATAATCGGCAACGTCTGTAGCGGTGGGGGGTCCGGTTATGACGATGCGCAGGGAGGTAGATGGTGGTCAGTGAATGGATTCGAAGTATGGGCGCCGGATTCTGTAATTTGTAACAACATCGCCCATGACAACGATGGCGGCGGGTTCGCCATTGGCGGACAAAATAGCATAGTGGTCGGGAATAAAGCCTATAATAACGGGCGCGGGCACCATGGGTACGCCGGGTTCAATGCGCGCATAAATCTAGCGCGAGGAACATCTGCGTCTCATTCGATTTTTATGGGAAACTCTTCGTACGATCAGGATTACGGTTACAAGGAACAGGGTAGTGGACTAAGCGACATTAAACAGATTGGGAATGACTACAACCGTAATAGGATCGGGCCTGCTAAGTCTTTCAGTGCTGGCGGTCAGATGCCAATTTCGCCTGAGATGAAAAGTAAGTTGAAAGCGCTTGCCGACGATGCGGATTTGCCGGACAGCGTCCGTCGCATCGTTCGCGAATATCTCAGTCGATAGGAGAAGGGTTCATCCGTTTGGCGACAAACCCGCCGACTGTCGCAAAAAGCAAGCGATGACCCATTCCGCAATCCATAAGTTGGCCGGAAATCGCAGCGAGCTGTTGCTACCGCTGGAGCAAAACAAAAAGCCGTCACGCGTTGAAACGTGACGGCTAATTGTGAAACGCTGTTGCTTTGTTGGGGCGAGCGCGGCTTTACTCGTTATTGTTGACCACTTTCGCAGCGGGCTTGCTCATCTCAACCTGGGCGCTCACCTTTTGGATTTGCGCGGCCTGCTCTTTGAGCTCGGCCTTGAGAGTCCCTATTTCTTGCTGTTGCTGCGTAACAGTTGCTTGCAACTTCTCAACTTTGCGATTGAGCATGGCTTCCTGGGGGCCTTGGGGCTGGACGCCTTCCGGAGTTTCCGGCATCGTGCCATCTATGGCGACAGCTACTGTGCCCAGCTTTCCGTTGGGATCCACAATGACAATACGGGCAATCCCGCCTGAGTTGTCAACTCCGGCACCATAGATGTTGGCGATATAGCAGCTGTTATCGAGCTGGCCAAAACGACTGTGCACACCAGACAAAGGGCCGATGACGATATTGTTATTGGCGGTGGTGATACTATTCCCAGCTTGAGAACCGATAAACACACCACCATTGGCCGTAGCAGCACTGTCGCCGGATCGCCAACCTACTGCGGTGTTGTTATTGCCGGCGGTAAGGGACTCGAGCGCGCGCCTGCCGACAGCCACATTTTCCTGGCCACTTGTTTCGGCCGTGAGCGCTATGCTGCCAAGGGCCGTGTTAGCGCCGTCAAAAGCGGTGGTGCCATTGAAACTTGTCAGCGCGGCGTCACCGACAGCGACGTTAAACTCAGTGGTTGTGTTTTCCCTGAGCGCATCGGCCCCAATAGCCGTGTTAAAACCGCCGGTGGTGTTGTTCCTCATGGCTGCAGCGCCAATTCCGGTGAGATGGTTGCCCGTGGTGTTCATGAAGCCCACCCGATAACCAATTGCCAGGTTGAAGTTGGCGGTGTTGTTTAAAAGCGCACCGGCACCAATGGCCATGTTAAAGTTGCCAGTAATGTTGCTGGCAAGCGCGCCAGAACCAACCGCCACGTTATAAGCACCGGTCGTGTTATCGCGAAGCGCATTGGCACCCACGGCGGTATTGTTGATCCCAACCCCAGTGTTGACGTTGAAGAGAGCGTTATCGCCCTCAGCGGTGTTGCCGCCGGGATAGGCGCCATCCGGTGGCGGCGGCGGCAGAGCTGCTTGCGTGTTTTGGACGAGCGCAAAGCAGCACAGCACGAGCGGGATGAGAACAAAACCGCATCGCCCCGCAAGCGACCGGCCGATTGATTTTGAGAAGTGTGGCATTGTCATATTTTTAACTTTCTTTTTTGTTGAGTTGGATTGTTAAACTGCACTAACTGCAATCCAGTTCCGCGCGGAACCAGGAACCATCCTCACGAGGCGCCTTTGAACAGCAGCCTCAATTCGGCTGACTCGGGACTCCAGCTAGACCTGGAGATCGCGCTAGGCGGTGTTCCAACGAGAGATCAGCGCCCTGGGCTTCTTCAGCTCCGCCAAAGACGCGTTGAAACGTCGGGTAACGTAATCGGTCGCCTGTTTAACAAATCCGACGACAATGTGTCAAGCTAATTAGTGATCCCTGGCCTGCGCAAGCTGACGGCGCAAATCTTCAATCTGCCGCTCGAGTTCAGCAATTGTTGATTCCAATCTCGGTTTCGTCGTGTGATACGCCCTATCAAGCGTCGCGACGTATTCAACTCGTTTGCTAAACGCGTGTTCCATTTTGTCCGCCGTGGCTTGTGAGCTCTTTGTTGGCTGAGGGCTGTTTTCGAGTTCGACGGAGAGCCGCTGCGCTGCTTCAACGATTGCAGGATCGGTAGCCGGATCGTCTGCCTTGAAATCGGGCGGCACTTCAGAGCTGTTTATTCGCTCGGCGAGCGGCTCCAGGCATTGGGCTGTATAGGGCTCCTTGAGGAAGGTGAACAATGAACGCATCGCCAATTCTGCGTTATTGATCAAATCCTCGTATCGGATGCGATAAACGACATTCGGACCGTAAGCTCGTTCAGCCTCGACACAGGCGCTGACGGTTCGAAGCCAATAGCGGTAGGCTTCTTGTTCATTCGGAACGAGCTGAATGCCAGCAACTCGGTGGAAATTGAGCATCGAGCGCACGACCGTGTGCACGTCGCGGAAAATGTGGATGAAGAGAGCATTCGGAAACAACTTTCGCAAACCGCAGATGTAGAACGAATATTCGGGCGTTCCGTCGACCCACCGTTCTTTCGGCCCGGCTGACGTGCTGGTGGCTTCTAGCCAGCGTGCGTCAATTTTCAACTCCTTACTTCTGGTTTCCCGTTTTCTTTGCAGATCTTTGCGGTGGCTCAGGATCAAGTGGTTGATGCTTTGGCCGAACGTAGCAAACAATTCGTCATTCCCAATCTCCATCGCGCTCAAAATTGAATAATCGCCGCGCGCTGCGCCAGTTTGATGCGCAATTGCGACACTGATCGCGAACTCTCCCATCCAACTTGACTCTGGCACGGGAAACAAATTTGGGTGGTGACCCAGACACCAGGCGAGAATGCTGGTCCCCGAACGCGGCGACCCCACTACAAAGATCGGTTTGTTTATTTGATCCTGCATTTCAACGTAACAGTCGCGTGCGGGATTACTTGTAAGCCGCTCTGATTTTCTCGCCCAACCCGATTCATTTTACATGAGCCAGCGATCTTTGCATCCCAGCCGGCGGTGGACTGTCAAAGGCTGGAGTTAAGCAGCTCTCCGGCTGCTAGGCAAAGTTGCGCTAGGCGATTGAAGCTCGTAAATGACGCCTGAATATGGCTAACGAGCCCATCAAGAGATTCGAAAAGCTCGCGCAGATGAGCAAATGCATTGATGCGCCCCGGCCTGGTCAAGCCGTTTACGATGAGTGCATCTCGATCGCCGGTTGGGTCTTTGCCGAGGACCGCGCTCCAACTGACTGTCGCGTGCGCGCGTGGCTCGAGGGCGCTTCCATTGGGGAAACCAGGCTTCTGTTTGTGCGTCCAGATGTCTCTGACTTCCTGTCTTTGCCACACAATGTGCCTACTGGATTCCGCTTTCTAGCCCGGACGGCCGTATTCAACGAGGCGTCGCGTGATGCCACGATCGAACTGACCGCTTCATGGAAAGGCGATCCAGTGGAATATCTGATTGAAAAAGTAAGCGTGCACTTGGTTCCAGCTTTTTTGCAGAAACGTGATTTCGGTAAAGTGATTTTCCCAGCGCAAAAAAGAGTGCTTCATCGCGAAAACATTTATGGCTCCGGCCCGCCAGTGCTGGAGCCAGCCGCCGAAATGTTGCGTTTCATTCTCGATTATCTGTCGCCCCGCAGTTCTGTCCTTGACGTTGGCTGTGGAGCTGGCGCCTATGGTCCGGCGCTAGTCGTGGCGGGGCATCAGTGGACTGGCTTGGAAATCGATCCAAACTGCTTGGAACTGCTCGAGAAGCGCGGTTTGCCGTTTCGAAAAACAGCAGCTGACACGGAGCGGTTCCCCTGTGCGGACGAGGAGTTCGATGAGGCAATCTGTATCGAAGTACTGGAGCATATCGCTGATCCGGAGCCATTTTTGGAAGAGATCTCGCGTGTCGTTCGTCAGAGGGCACTTTTCTCAGTGCCGAACATCGAGGTGATTCCCTATTTCAAAGATTGGGAAACTGTCCCCTGGCATCTGCTGGAAGGCGACCACAAAAATTTTTTCACCCGCACCAGCCTTGGCGACATCCTGACGCCTCATTTCTCGCGTGTAGAGGTTTTCTCGTTCATGGAACATCCGTTGCTGACACGGGACGGGATTGCGCTTCACGCGCATCTGTGCGCGGTGGCAGATAAGGAGTAGCAGAACCAACATCCGTCCGTTTTCGTTTTTCGACAGTCGTGCTGCCCGCTTCTTCGAACCGCGATCGATTAACCCCGAGGACCCGATTTTTTGGGGGGTAAGATTCGACGAGACCATGATATTTCTCGTACAAATGGGCGACCAATTCCCGATCGAAAAGATTTGTCGTGAGATTCATCGATGTCTCGTGATGCCGATAAAGGCAAAGAATGTTTGGCAAAAAGCTTACTGGCAATTTTGCCTGCGCAATTCGGAGCCATAACTCGTAATCCTCCCAGCCGAACCAGCCGAATTTATACAACACCTTGTCGTATCCGCCGATTTCGATGAGCTGTCGTCGATCAAATAGTGCCATCGCGTCGATGTACGGACGCTCGACTAACATCTGTGGATCCCAATCGAAATAAGAAAGCAATCCGCTCTGCTGGCTGTAATCGCTCTCAAAACGGCAGAGCATCGAGTAAACAGCTGCGGAATCGTCATTAACAATCTTGTTGTACAATTGCTCAAGCGCGCGCGGAAAAACCATGTTGTCCGCGTCCAAGATGAAAGCGTAAGGCGCGCGCGCGACTTCGAGGCCGATGTTACGCGCGTCTGCGAGCCCTGTGTTGAACCGTTTGTCGACTATACGAACGGGGTGGCGTGAGGTTTCCTGCGCGCTAATCGCCTTTGCCAAGGAATCGTCGCTCGAGGCGTCATTGACGATTACTATCTCTATCCCCCCAGGGAGCGCCGCGGTGTTAGAATCCTCCAGGCTTTTAAGGCACTCGGGAATATAGGTCGCATAATTGTAAAGCGTGATGATCACCGAGATTGCCGGTGCGCTACGATCAAAGGACCGATTGTCGAGCAATCGGAAAATCGCATCTCCCTTTTGTCGCGCTCTTTCCTGAGAACCAAGCCGCTCGGCATAGCCACGCCGCATGTCAGCGAGAACTTCGGTGTAATGAGCTGTATCGGTGAAAGCCTTGGGCTTGGTGGTAGTCGCCTTCGATTTTCGATTCGTTTGTCGAAGAATGTCTAAGACATCGTCGTGCAGGGCTGAAAAAAGCAGACTGATGGGTTTTCGCGAAATGCGCTTCGTCAACGCGTCCGGCAGTGGTTCTGTCTTTAACGGAGGTTCGGCATTCGCTCCCGTGTTAAAAGCGAAGTGTGCCGGCGCATTTTCCGGGGGGAGGGCGTTCTGTATCTGTTGCAAGAATGCGCGGCAATTATCTTTCTGCGTGAAGCGCTCCTGCACGAAATCGTAAGCCGCTGTCGCGATTGCTTTGCGTTGATCTTCGTGCTCTAGGTAATATTCGCAACAGGCGATCAGGTGATCTGCTTTTGCCATGATAAGGTGTTTACCTGGGATTAACGGTGCAAACCCCTCACAGGGTTCCGTAATCATGCAGCAACGATTCGCCAAACCGATCAGCGCTCGGTGCCACTCGAAATAGGGCAACTCTGAGTAGTGAACATTCAGCAAGATCTTTGTCCGCTGTAGTAGTGCGTTGCGTCTTGCTGCCGGTAAATAACTGCGCGTCGTTTCCGTTTTCGCAAACCCGAGCGGAACGAGCCTAAGATGACAGTTGCGAGCCGCAAACCAATCGGCGTGGGCAGCTATAAACTCTTCACGGCGATCGGTCATCGCAGCCAGAATGCAAACATCGATGTCTCTCTCCGAGTTTTCTGATGGTTTTCTTTGTTCAAGCAATGGGTGATAACCGAGCGGCAAATGGAAACAGCGCACCCCGTTTGCGCGGTATCCAGCAACCCCAGACAAATGAATGTCGAGCATGGCGCGTGCGTGCGGGGCCATGACCAGGTTACTGTAAAACCACTCGCTCTCTGGCTGTTCCGTGCCCAGCAAGAAAAGATGGTTTACCAGGCGCTGAATCTTCTCCCGGGGAAGCTGATAACTTAAAAATAAATTAAAAAATTCATGAGGCGTAACCACGATTTGGATTTTGCCCTCCTCGGTCTTCTCTGCGGGGATTTGATCCACGAAAAGTTGTGCCTCACAGCCCGCAGCACGGAAGCCGGCGCAAAGTAGTTCGGCGATTTCACGAATAAACAAATTCGATTTCGAAGTGACGAATAAATGCACGGTCTTGATTTCCTGCCGGGTTGAACCTGGCCTGCTCGTGGACGTTTTGATGCTGCCGTAGCGATGGTCGCTCTCGATTGGCGTAAGCAACTCGGGCCGGGCAGAGGTCGTAATGCGTTTCGTCTTTTCAGGAAAAACCTCGGTGAGCGAGGTCCCCAAGACATGCTCGACGCGCGGCAGACCCATTCGACCGAGGAAGGTAAGAGGAAACGTCCAGATCTCGGTGACAAGAATGGTTTGCCAAGCCTTTTCATGGTCTCGGACCTGGATGGTCACTTTGCTTCGGCCAGCGGGTAGTTCGAGCTCGAGTAGAAATCCGCTATCTGCCGCTTCGGGAAAATCTGGATAAACGGCGGCCACGTGGGGTCTCGATCTCTTGCGACGAGCCTTGAAAATGGATCGGCGCCGAAATGCGCCTCGAACAACTCCGCGAATTCCGTAAGTGGGCAGACCCTTGCGATGCAAAAGCCAGCCAGTGATTTTGGTTTGCTTGTTGAAAGAAATGCGTGCTAGTGGCGCATCGAAATGAAACACATAATCTGCGACCGCGCTTTTCGGCACTATTGGCTCTCTCATTTCGATTTGATCTAGGCAGCTTTTAACGTTGCACAATCAAGCATCAACAGTCTGCCACGGTTTGGTCGTTCGTGGCGGAAAAGCCAGAGTAAAGAGATCTTCTCCAAGCGAAAGGTTGGGATTATAAAAGGGATCGTACCGTAACCGATCGCCCCATTTCGCCTTCATATAGTCGACCTCCGCCAGAAACCGAGTTTGCTTCCGCGCGTTGTCGTCAAAACCGCGACTGGCGGACTCGTGGTGAACCAATTCGGCGTGCGGCGTCCAGACGATCCAGTAGCCAGCCTCACGCAGCCGCAAGCAAAAGTCGACGTCGTTGAAAGTGACCGGGAGATTTACTTCATCGAAGCCACCGAGTTGCAAGTAAACATTTTGTCGCACCACCGCGCAGGCAGCAGTTATTGCCGACAGATTTTGCGCTAGATGTGGACGAGCAAAGTAGCCTGGCTCGTGCCTAATTCCTACATGGGCATGGCCCGCAACTCCGCCAGCGCCTAGAATCACTCCGCCATGCTGGATCGGGCCGTTCGGATACCAGAGCCGTGCGCCAACCATTCCTACTTCTGGTCGTAGGGCGCGGCTCACCAGTTCGCTTAGCCACCCATCGTTGAGAACTTCCACGTCGTTATTGAGCAGTGCGATGAATGATCCGCGAGACAATTCGACGCCGCGATTATTCAAGCGGCTGTAATTAAATGGCCCTCCGACTCGCTCCACGCGCACGCGCTCCCACTTTTCCAGCGCGACCAAAAACTCCAACGCGTCAGGTTCGCGACTTCCGTTATCAAGGACTATTACTTCGTAGTTTCGATAATCTGTTTTCTTAAAAATGCTTTCGAGGCATTTCTGGAGAAGCGATGCTCGATCACGCGTCGGGATGACAATTGAAACGAGCGGCTGCTCCGCCGGAAGCGCATACTTGGACCGCAAGTACATGCCATAGTGCGGCGCGACCGTCGCGTCGATTCCGGTGCGATCGAGATGTTCCTGTACAGCGCGGCGAGCGGCTTTTTGTGCGTATGGTTTCGCCGTCCCGTGTGACGCTGTGCTTCCGTCTGTCATGCGCCAATGATAAAGCACCCGTGGCAGATGCATGATCTGCTCGGGGCGAATCTGTTCTATGCAACGCAGCGTCAGATCGTAATCCTGCGAGCCTTCAAAGCCGATGCGAAAACCGCCTACGCGGCGGACTAGGTCGGTTCGGTAAACACCGAGGTGCGACACAAAATTTTGCGCGAGAAGAAGCTCGGGATTCCAATCGGATTTGAAATATGGATCGGAACGCCGACTCCGCGCATCGAGCTTATCTTCGTCGCTGTAGAGCAGTTGCAATTCGCGATCTTCGTTGAGCGCCAGGGCCACGAAATAAAGCGCAGTGGGCGCTAACTCATCATCGTGGTCCAGCAGTGCTACAAAATCACCCTCTGCCATGCTTAGCGCATCGTTTGATGCCGCTGAGATGTGCCCATTGTGCGCCCGACGCATGACTTTAATACGTGGATCCCGACGTGCGTACTTTTCTAAGAGCGGCCAGACCTTTTGGTTGGTGGATGCATCATCGACAACGCAGAGCTCCCACCGAGTATACAACTGGTTTTGCATCGATTTGATAGCCCTCTGAAGCCATTTTAAATCCGAGTTGTAGACCGGCAGTAAAACTGAAATCAGCGGGGAACCCCGAAACTGTGCGATTTGCTTCCGAATGCGTCGCACGTCGTCCCTTTGCAGCCGATCGTAGCGTCGAATCCAGAGCGCATAATCGCCCACCATTTCTTGCTTCTCATCAAACTCCTCTCTGAAAATCGGGCCGCGAACCGGATGAATGAAAAAGGTTTCCCATGGGCCTTCACCGCTCCGTGCTTCGATAATGAATTGGCTGCGGCCAGGCGGAATGATTGCGTCAAGTGAAAAACCACTTCGCAATGCGCCCGTCCTGTTCTTAAAAAGAAGGCCAATGTCAGGTCGCACTGTGCCAAAGCGCGCCCGGAAAATTTTTTGCCGAACGCGAGCTCGCACGTCGGTGACTTCAGTGCCCGAGATCGCAAGACACCAGCCGGAGACCCGGAGGTAACGAGTTTTCCTCGACCAAACCGACGGTTGATCGATCCAGAATTCAATCCGGGGGTTGGCCCCAGGATTTGGAATAAAATATTTCGCATCGATTGGAGGCTCCGACTCTTTATTACGAGCGCCGAAGGCATGCCTAATCGCAATGACCCGCCACAAGCCATCTGCCTCCTGCACCTCGATGACAACCTGAGAATTTCCAAGGGGTAACCGAACGGCGATGGCAAAGCCGCTTCGCTCCAACACTATCGGACCGAGGGCGGCGGCGACATCCTTGCGTTGAATCCCGTAGTTACCAAAAAACTTCCGCCGGCCGATCCGGGCACGAATGCCACGAATGTATTTCCCGCGACGATTCACGCACCAACCTGTGATGTAAAGCGTTCGGACCGGTCGCTCCCAATCCAGCGGGTTGTCAAACCACCAGGAATATCTCCTTTCCGCGCTGGTGATCCGCTCATCGGCGGACCGCGACCGCTCAACTGAGCCGCGGAAAAGAGATGGAACCTTTTTCATGACGCGTTTGCGATTTATGTTTGCTCGAGCACTTGCAATTCGCTTTGCGGCATCGTCTGAAGCACAGTGCGCCGCGAGAAATACCAGCATGAAGCTGTGCGAGGATTTGCGCCTACCTTCGTACTTCTCGGTTTCAAAATCGGCGAACCAAGCACGCACCTCATATTCAGTGAGGCCGTCTAAAGGGATTTTCCTCGCGCTTTACGCCCGAAGCTCGGATCCAGTCATCATCGGTGCGAGTCTGCACGTCCGAGAAGCCTGCGCGTTTAAGGTACGTCTCGATCTCTTGCGGGGTGGAGTTTTGTGTCATATGGGGCGGGCGGTTTGTGGAGGACATCGCACGATGGGTTTCGAACACTTTCCAGCCCCCATCAGAGCAAAGATTTATATTGTCGACGTAAATTCGACCGTTGGGCCGCAACACACGAAACGCCTCGAGAATATAGTTATATCGATCCCAAGATTCGAGATGCATGAAAACGACAGTGCAATACACGACGTCCACGGACGCATCCGCAACGCCACTCAAATCATAACCGGATATCTCTTTCAGCTCCACGCCAGGTAAATCCCTTAATCGTTCCGCTGCCAGTGAGAGCATATTCGACGCGACATCGCATCCGATCCATTTTCGACAGAGCGGCGCTACCACCCTGCCGACGCGTCCAATACCGCACCCAATCTCAAGAACGACGTCATCTTCCCGAATGCCCACGCTTTCCTGAAGGAACCCCAATGTTTGCTCGCCCGTGGCGCGCAACGCATCCTCGTCGGTGACCCCAATGACATGTAATTTTGCCTGCTCGTCCGTGGTTGAAAGGCCCGACCAAACCTTCTTGTATTCAGAGCGTCCCGGCTGAGAGTCCATCCGGCATTAATTAGCCCACGGCCGCAGCGCGTCAATCGCTCTAATCTGGATTCAAGCGCGGACGTCAGTTTTGCTCGTGCGGCCCGCGTTTATGCTCGCGCGCGATGGCTGGAGGACGGCATTCACTAACCGATGTTGTGGCGGATAGTCCCTGAACCACTGGTCCTTTTATGGCTTTACCCGTAAATTTTCTCAACATGCCTGCGACCTTCTAAATGATCAGGCGCGAATTAGTAATCGATGAGAAGGCTTTTTCTTCAGTTGTTGTTCTTCCTTTGTTTTGTGGGCGACGCCAGTACTCAGGCGACCACTGAGGAGCCCAACGCGGCGCCGCCTTTACCCGCGTCGCAGTTAAGTAACATCAGTACGCGCGCCTTTGTTCAGACGGGCGACAACGTGATTATCGGAGGGTTCATCGTTGACGGGAATGCACCAAAGAAGGTAATCATCCGCGCCATCGGCCCTGAGCTGATTCCGTTTGGGATTCCCGATCCGTTGGCCGATCCAACATTGGAGCTGCATGACAGCACCGGCGCCTTGATTGCCTCTAATGATAATTGGGGCACTACGATAATCGGCGGGATCATCACCACTGACCAGGTCGCCGCTATTCGCGCTAGCGGCTACGCACCGACTAACGGAATGGAATCGGCGATGATCGTCAGCCTGCCACCCGGGAACTACACCGCGATCGTGCGCGGCATAAACAGCACGATGGGAGTTGGTCTTGTAGACCTATACGATCTCAGCGCCATTAGTAGTTCAATTCTGAGCAATATCAGTACTCGCAGTCTTGTCCAGACGGGTGACAGCGTGATGATTGGCGGTTTCATCGTTGAAGGGACTCTGTCAAAAAGGGTGATTCTGCGTGCGATTGGTCCTGAGCTTACTCATTATGGGATTCCCAATCCATTGGCTGACCCGAATTTGGAACTACACAACAGCGCCGGAGCGTTGATTGCCTCCAATGACAACTGGATGACAACCATAAAAGGTGGGATCATCACAGCAGATCAAGTGCGCGATATCATGAACAGCGGGTTAGCGCCAACTAACCCAAGCGAGTCGGCGATTATTGCAAATCTGCCACCAGGTAACTACACCGCCATTGTGCGCGGCAAAAACATTATCATTGGAGTCGCTCTGGTCGAAGTGTACGATATCGATTTACGAGCCTTCTAGATTTTGGCGTCTCCGTCAGCTCTTTTTTAGCTGATTGTTTGCTCGCTCGTATCCTCAGTGTCGACGCGGCCAGACGGGAACGCCGTTATCGTCGCGGAGTTTCAAAAGCTCGTTTCCCTTCGTGATGTCCCCAGCAATGATGGCCGATCTTCCATCCATCGTGAGACGAGAACCAGTCACCGTGATTGTGTCATTGGCTTCGATGCGCGGCGTCTGCTTGTCGACGTACCAAGCCGGGCCGAGCTCCACTGCGATTGTTTCCTTCTCAGTCTGCAGCATTAGTTGAACCCAATAGCCTCGTTTTTTTGCAGGCGCGGTTTTTTCGATGGACAACACTTTGCCCCCGATGGTTTCAACCGTTTTCGGATCGTAATCGCGCTCAGCTAAGATGTCAGGCATTCCCAACAATCCGACCGCAAACGCGATAATCGTCATCACTTTTGTTATCGTTTTCATAGTTCCATTTGTTTCTGTTTTGGTTAGCTCTCTCGCCTTCTAAAACAATGATACACGTAACTGACCGAGACAACCTTCTCATGAATTCATGACAGCGTCAGCGAATGTGTCTGTAAGGCGTCACCTAAACTTAGGTAGAGGCCCGGCCTTACATGCTTCTATGATGCGCTTGGCAATGTGATCGAGCCACGAAAGCCGTGTTGTCGCCGGTTGCGCAGTAGAGAGCGATGAGCACACAGAATCACCAGAATTGCACGCCCCAAAGCGACATAATCACTGTGCTGCCTTAGTAACAGTGAGTTTCGCGAGAAGCTCCGTGTGATCTGAATCGTAAAGGCGAAATTCATAACTCGAACCTGTGAGGATCCAACTTGCC
>JBKPLX010000058.1:0-38941 GCA_046731855.1 Verrucomicrobiota bacterium
ATATAGCGAATATCGCGCCGGTGTTCAGGTCGGTTATTCGGGTATTAATCACTTTAAGATCATTGCGGGCGCAGGTGCGACACTCGAACGGGATTTCGATTTTTACCGCATTCATCAGTCAAAGCGAACCGATCCGGCTCCCTACATCAGGATCGCGGCTGAAGCGAAATTTTAAGGGAAAATTTCGCCGAGCTTTCTCGCCAGTCCCTGGTCGCCGCGAATCTTTAGCCGGCCCGTGAGATATGCCCATGTGCCGCCCATTTGATGATTGGAAACAGCGACCCAATCCTTGTCCTTGGCCACGAATGTCACGTTTGGATTGTCGATTTTTCCTTTTCCCATCGTGTACTTCCCATCCTCTACGTCGATCCACCACTGTCCGCCTTGTGGCCCGCTGAGGTCCCATTGATAACGAGCGTGGACCCCCTTCGCCTTAGCCGGTTGGAAACTGCCGCGCATCGAATCGAACACCTCCTGCGGTGTCGAGTCCATGTGTTCGGCCGCTCTGGCGCTAACTGCGCTCATACAAACCGCCATGGCAAGGGCCTTGATCGCTAGCGGCAAGCCGCGCTTCCCTGATGGATAGTGGGCCACGGCGTGTCTCGACATTCCTTCGTCATTCGTGCTTCGGCATTCTCGCGGTCTTATTGCTCAATGCGCTTCAAGAGAAACGCTGCGCCGAGAAACGTGATTAAGGCCCCCGCCAGCAAGACTACGAGATCGCCAACATAAAATTGTGCGCCGGCGTGATACATGTTCACCAGCCGAAAGGCGCGGCAAAAGTGAGTAAGCGGAAAGAGTTCGGAAACATACTGGATCGCCTTGGGCAGTTGCCCCAGCGGCGCGAACGCGCCTGAGAGCACAAAAACTGGCAGCAGAAAAAAAACAGAAAACTGTATGGCCTGGGTTTGGGTACGGGAAAATGCCGAGATCAACAAGCCAAGTCCGAGCGAGCACAGGAGGAAAAGCAGGCAAACCACGGCGAGAGCAGGCAGTTGATAGAAAATCACGCCAAAATGCCACCTGCTCACCAGCATGATCACTATGACCAGGAACATGGACACCACAAGATAAGGCAACATCTTGCCGATCACGATTTCACGGCGCCGAAGCGACGTTACCATCAATTGGTAGAGCGTGCCTGACTCTCGTTCTCGCGCGATGGTGCAAGCCATCAGCGTGACTGTCAGCAGCTGTAAGATCAGCCCGATGATGCCGGGAACAACGTAATCGATAACGCGCGATTTTGGGTTGTATAATCGCTTGGAATCCACCGACCACATTTCCATCATGGAGACGAAACGCTTGCGGATCTGCACTGGAAGCTGCTTGCCGAGTTCAAAAACCTCTTCCGGCAGATTCTCAATCATCTGGTCCCGTTGTTTTAACTGAAAATCACCCAAACTCTGTCGAACGCTGCCTTCCACAGCATCGGACGTGTTGATGTCGCTGCCGTCAAGATACAGCACCAGCGGCTTCGGATCGCCGTTTTCCAAGCTCTCATTCCAGCCTGCAGGAATGATCAGCGCAGCCTCCACCCCTTCGCGGAGCAAGTCCGGTCCATTCTTCGTAACCGGCGATCCGAAACGCCACTGAAACGTTTTGTTCTTCGAAATGATGTCGACGAATTCCTGTGCGCGTGGAGTGTTGTCGCGATCGACGAGCAGGCTTCTTACGCCGGTTAGTTCGCTTGTTTCAAAGGCATGGCCGAAAAGGAGCGTGAACAGCGGCGGCAGCGTCAACACCAGCAGTAGCACCCGCCTGTCGCGCAAGATGTGCAAAAATTCTTTGTAAGCGACGCTGGCAGTCGCTTCGAACGATAACCACTTCATGGAGTCGATTTTTTTAAAACGTCGTTGTAGCCCTGCGAATATGCGGTGAAAACGTCCTCCATATCAGGTTCCACCCAGCGTTCACCTAACAAGTGAAGATCGGGGAACGGCCAGCGTTCCCGCCATTTGGCCATCAACTGCTCGGGTTCTGCCGCGTAGAGGCGCAAGCTGCCGCTGCGCAGTGAGACACCAAGCAATTCGGGAAAGTCCCGAAGTCGAACGAGTGCGGGCATCAGCGGATCAACGTCGATCTCCAGCAATCGTGTGCGAAAGCTCGATTTCAAAGCGCGCGGTGAAGCCTTTGCCAGCAGCCGTCCATCCTCGATAAAGCCGACTTCGGTGCAGCGCTCGGCCTCGTCCATGTAGTGCGTGGTAACGAAAATCGTTTTGCCTTCGTTGCTTAGATCGTAAAGCAAGTTCCAGATTTGCTGCCGGTGTACCGGGTCGAGGCCCACAGTCGGCTCGTCAAAAAAAAGCAGGGACGGGTTGTGCACCAGCGCGCACCCGATCGCCAACAGCTGCCGCATCCCTCCAGATAAGCTTTGCGCGGCGGTGTTACGCTTTTCCTGCAAATCGATCACCCGCAGTAGGCGTTCGATTCGCGGCTCTAGTTCCGCACCGGGCACGCCATAGGCGCCTCCGAAAAAGCGGAAATTCTCCAGGACTGTCAGATCGCGATAAAGACTGAATCGCTGCGGCACATACCCGAACTTGGTTCGGACGAAATGGCGATCCTTCCAGGCATCTGCGCCTTCAATCGTGGCGTGGCCAGCCGTTGGATGAGTCAGGCCGCACAACATTCGCATCGTCGTGGTTTTGCCAGCGCCATTGGGGCCGAGAAAACCAAAGATCGTTCCCACCCCGATATGAAGAGAAAGATCCTGCACGGCATGGACGTTACCGAAACTCTTGCTCAGATGGTCGAGCACGATGACCGGTTCGCTCATGATGAAACCCTATTGCGATGATCCAAAAAATTTGCAACCATTTGGCATTGGCCGTCACGTATGTGTGTCATGAAACCTAAGATGCTGAACCTCCAGGGGCACTTCTCGGTAAGAGCCTGCGGTCTCTTACTTTTACTCTCCATTTTGCGCCCGGGACTGACGACCGCCCACGCCGACGCCATCTCAGAGCTCGCCTCGTTTTCGATTTTTGACAAGGTCGATCTTGCACAGCTAGCAAAGAGCGACGTGAAAACGGCGCACGGCCCGCCGATGAAGAATTCGCGTTTTCTCGCTGTCCAGAGCTGCTATGTCGCGCTGGGCTCGCCTGCTCAGCAAATCGAGGCGTTGCGCCGATGGAACCCGGCACAACATCGGGAACTGAAAGTGTTTCTGCATTCCGATCTGCCATCAAACCCGGGGCCGGCTAATTTTGAGAGACTGAAGAACGCGCCGGGCAACGCCTCTGTGCGTTCGTTCGTGACCGCGACCCAGAAACTGAGTCCCGATCTGCAGATCAGCAAGGAGGAGGCAAAGCGGTTTTCTGCTGCGACTGGAGCAGGCGGCGGAGGCGTTATACCTCCGGCAGTCGTAGCGTTTTGGACAGATGTGCTGACTGCACGAACGAAAAGCTTTGTGTCCGGCGGAATGGCAGCAGAACCGCCGTACGATCATGCTGGTCCGTCTGTTCGTGCGAGTGAGGAGGTGAATGGTTTATTGCGCGATCAAGGAAAGATTCGCCAGCAGTTCTCGGGTCTGCTTGGAGCGACGGCTATTGGACGCGGCGGTGGTTCGCTGCCAGCCGAGCTTTACTGGGAACTTCTCGACGCGAACGACCAGGGCGTTGTGACGCTGGGAGCGTCTTACAGCCGTAGCGGAGCTGGCGGAACGTATCAGGCTGCGGATGTCCTGTACTATGCCAGCGGCGGTTATTATGTCGCACTCACGCTTCATCAACTATGGCCTGTTACGGTCGAAGGAAAACCTTCCACCTTGGTCTGGCGCGGCGACATGATTTCGTCCGCCGAGCTAGGATCGCTGCGTGGCGTCGAACGGCTGGGCTCGGAATCACTGATGATGAAAAATATCACCAAAGCTGTTACGGCGTTTCGCCGGGAGACCGGCGGCCGCTGAACGAATGAAAATGTCGGTGCTGCGATCGCTCGTTTTAATCTTAGCTGCGCTGGTCTTTTGTGTCAGGACGGGGCTTTCTCAGGAAAGCAACGGGTTCTGGCCTCTGTCCGGCGAGTTCTCTGCCGACGTCACGTATGTTGGCGAAGGTGACGTCGAACGCGGGGGCAAACACGTTAACGATTTTGATGAGATCGATTCGGATATCCGCGTCGTATTAACGCCGCGGATGAAACTTGGCGTGCTGCGATTAGGCGCGGAATGGGAGCGGTTCTCATTTGGTCTCCCGAAAGGGGCCGCGCTGCCCAACACGCTGCAGTCCTTCAGCACGATTATTGGTCTCGATATGCAGTTTTCCGACTCGATTATTGTCAGAGCGCAAACTCAGCCTGGCGTGTACAATTCGGGACTGGGTCATTTGTTTTGGGACGATTTCAACATGCCTTTCCTCATCGGCGGCACGTATATTTACAGTCCCTATCTGCAGCTTGTCCTCGGCGTGAGCGTCGATGTAGAACGGAAGTATCCCGTGCTTCCTGCCGCGGGTGTTCGCTGGAAAATAGGGCCGCAGTGGTTACTGGATGCTGTCCTGCCAACTCCGCGTCTGCAATATGACATGACCCGTAATGTATCGCTTTATGCAGGAGCAACCGTCAGGGACGCGACCTTCCGTGTCGACGATGAGTTTGGAGATTCTCACGGTATCCCGCGCCTGAATCATGCAGTTATCACGTACACCGAGGTTCGGACTGGTGCTGGTTTTGATTGGAAGATTTCGCCGATCGTCACGTTCACCGGTGAGGTCGGCTATCAGCCCTACAGACAGTTCGATTTCTACCGTGCTGACGTGCGCTACCACCAGGACGGCGGCGCTCCGTACGGAACGATTTCGTTGCACGGCGCATTCTGATTGTAGCCGGCATCGTTGATGCCGGGCCCGGGGCCACCGACCCCGGCTACAGAACTCAACGCAGAGTCCGATCCAGTGCCCCGATCTTGCGCGTCTCTGGCCAGCGAAATGCGACGCCCAACACAACCAGCATTGTCCCAATGCCTCCGGCAACGACCGAAATCACCGGACCAAACAGCGCAGCGGTCAATCCCGATTCCAGCGCACCGAATTCATTTGATGTGCCGATAAAAATATTGTTCACAGACGACACGCGTCCGCGCATTTCATCCGGCGTGACCAGTTGCACGATGGAACCACGAATGATCACGCTCACACTATCGAATGCGCCGATAAGAAGTAATAGGCCGAGCGATAACCAGAAAATCTTAGACAATCCAAACAGGACAGTCGCAATCCCAAACCCGGAGACACACCAGAGCAAGGCTTGGCCAGCCCGCTTCATTGGCGGAAGGTGCGCTACCACCAGCGCCATGGCAAACGCACCGATCGCCGGCATTGCTCGCAGCCAACCAAGACCAACCGGGCCGCAGTGCAGAATCTGATCGGCGAAAATCGGCATTAATGCGGTGGCGCCTCCCAGCAGAACCGCGAACAGATCCAGCGTGATCGTCGCCAGGATCACTTTTCTGCGAAACACGAAGCGGAGTCCGGCCATGAGACTTTTCCACGTGCCTGTCTCGCTCTGGTCGCGCCTCTGTTTGCTGCGCCGAATCGAGAGAACCAGAAGGAAAAAGAAAAACGCGCACACAGAATCCAATAGGTACACAAACGAGAACCCGATGTAGGCGACCAGCAATCCGCTGAGCGCAGGGCCCACAACGGATCCAATTTGAAAAACGCTGTTATTCCATGTCACTGCGTTCGCAAAGGCGTCACGAGAAATCAGCGTAGGAAAAAATGAACTGCGTGCTGCCCAACTAAATGTGCGAGCCACTGCTCCGAGAAAAAGAAGAAGGTAAATCAACGGAATTGATGCGTCGTCGAAATGGAAGATTGGATGATGCCGTTCGAAAATTCCGGCGATGGCCGCCAGGATGCGATTACTCTCACGTAGTGGCTCAAGCGGAGGAATGGCTAGATGCTTCCACGAAACGACGGCCAAGGCGATCGAGGTAAGCCCGCTAAAGATTTGCGAGACCAGAATGATGCGCTTTCGGCTGAACCGATCCGCCAAGTGACCAGCGGGTAAAGATAGTGTCACCACCGGCACGGCAATGACCAGGCCCACCAGCCCAAGCGCGGTGGCCGAATGGGTGCGGGCATAAATCTCCCATTCCACGGCCACGGCCAGCATCAGACGGCCGGTGATCGAAAGTAGATTGCCGGCTGTGAACAAAGTGAAGTCCCCAAAGCGGAACGCCGCATAAGGATCATGCGCTCGTCGCTCCAATTCGACTGGAACGGGAACGGCCGGACGTTCGCCGTCAGGCGGTTGATAGGAACTTGGATCGACTGATTGCGGCATGGTCGAGCCCAGCTAATTGTTGAGAACAGCGGAGTACTCTTCGATTCCCGTCGGATTCAAGTAGCTGGGCGCACGAGATTGTAGATTGAGCAGCCAGCACCGCAACCTAATGGCGTTGTGATATCTGTCTGCCTGAGATCGGAAAGCTCCTGCGCGGGATTGGCAACCGTAGGGTCGCCACGGCGCCCCGGCCAAAGAATTTGCACAAATTCTGCCGATTTTTCTTCCATTCCCCAAAACGGATGCGTTAGAGTCGGCGCCTTCAGAGGAAAATGGATAACATCATCGAGGCGAGAGAACTGCAGATAGAGCGCAAGCATTTTTACGTGGAGCTCCGAGAAAACGAGCGCGGAAGATTCTTGCGCATCACTGAAGAAGCGCATGGCCGTCGCAACAGCATCATTGTGCCTAGTACCGGCGTCGATGACTTCACGGCGACGATTTCTGAAGTTCTAACCAACAACGGCGCTCCCGCTTAACCCGCGGGATTGCTGGCCGGCTTTGTGGGCAGCCAAGTCGGCTGCAACCGTTTCTTTCCTCTAAACAACACCACTCTTCGAGTTTTCAGGAGCGTTGACAGCGCGATACCCGAAACTACTTTGGCCTCCGGCAGCTGCCGGATTTCTTGGCGATTTTTTCGCATTTAAATATGGCCACAAGACGTAAATCTACCGTTCGAAAATCAGCTCGGCGCACACTAAAGAGGCCGAAATTACGGGCGACTACCCGTGCTCGCGTGAAAAAAACGAAAAAACCACGCTACGTCTATTACTTTGGAGACGGCCACGCAGATGGATCAGGCGGTATGAAATCGCTGCTGGGTGGCAAAGGCGCGAATCTCCACGAAATGACGCGCATTGGTCTGCCGGTGCCACCGGGGTTCACCATCACGACCGAAGTATGCACTCATTTTTACGCTCATAACCGCACCTATCCGCGAGAGTTGAAAGCGGAAGTCGCGGCGGCGCTGGCAAAAATCGAGAAATCCGTCGGAAAAAAACTCGGCGACACGGAACGACCTTTGCTCGTTTCTGTAAGATCAGGCGCGCGAGATTCCATGCCCGGGATGATGGATACCATCCTGAACCTTGGGATGAATGACGAGGTCGTCGAAATTGTCGCAAAAAAAACAAATAACGCGCGTTTCGCCTGGGATTCATACCGGCGTTTCCTGCAAATGTACGGCGACGTGGTCATGGGAGTTCAGAAACGGCCGGGGGAGGACCATGAACCGTTCGAGACGGTCATCGAGCATCTAAAAGACGAACGCTATGGCAAACATGACTTTCCGGATGTCAGATTGACCGTTACCGATCTGAAAGAGCTGGTACAACGGTTCAAAGCATTAATTAAAGAGCGCACTGGAAAATCTTTCCCACAAGATCCGCAAGCGCAGCTTTGGGGCGCAATCGGAGCGGTTTTTGGGTCGTGGATGAACGATCGCGCGATGGTTTATCGTCGCAAATACGGTATCCCGCACGACTGGGGAACGGCCGTGAATGTGCAAACGATGGTGTTCGGAAACATGGGCCAAACGAGCGCTACCGGGGTCGCATTTACGCGCGATCCTGCGACCGGCGAAAGAGTTTTTTATGGCGAGTATTTGATCAACGCGCAGGGCGAAGACGTGGTGGCGGGCGTGCGGACACCTCATCCCATTGCTGACCTGGCGAAGGAAATGCCCGCAGCTCATAAAGAGCTCATGAAGGTCCGCGGGATCCTTGAACATCACTTCAAGGACATGCAGGACTTGGAGTTCACAGTGGAGGAAAATCGCCTCTATATTTTGCAAACTCGCAACGGCAAACGCACCGGTCACGCCGCCGTGCGTATTGCGGTGGACATGGTCGGTGAAAAATTGATTACAAAAAAAGATGCCGTGCGCCGTATCCCGGCAGATTCGCTGGCTCATCTTTTGGCGCCAGTTTTCGACCGGCAATCAGCCAAACAGGCGAAGAGGATCGGCACCGGCCTGGCCGCCGGCCCGGGCGCGGCCTGTGGTCGCGTCGTTTTTAACGCGGAGGAAGCGGTGGTGCGCTCGGAGAAGGGTGAGAAAGTCGTGCTGGCCCGCATTGAAACGTCGCCAGAAGACCTGCGCGGCATGATCGCTGCGGAAGGCATCCTGACTTCACGCGGCGGCGTTTCGTCACACGCAGCCCTCGTCGCGCGCCAAATGGGAAAGGTGTGTGTCTGCGGCGCGACGGGGATTCAAATCGATTACCAGAAACGCACCCTCAGCGCGAATGGCACGACCTTAAATCGAGGCGATTATATCTCCATCGACGGCACCGCGGGAGAGGTATTTGCCGGCGAAGTTGCGACCGCGCCCTCGGAAATCGTCCAGGTGTTGATCGATCGCTCACTCGAGCCGAAAAAGAGCCTCACTTATCAGGAATACGCAAAACTGATGAAGTGGGCGGACGAATTTCGCTCACTGGGCGTCCGCACAAACGCGGATACGCCCGAGCAGGTTGCAAACGCAGTCGCATTCGGTGCCGAAGGCATTGGGCTCTGTCGCACAGAGCACATGTTCTTCGAAGGCAATCGCATTGACGCCATGCGAGAGATGATTCTTGCTGGCACGAAGGACGAGCGGGCACGTGCCCTGGCGAAACTGCTTCCCTATCAGCGCAACGATTTCATTGGCATCTTCACGGCTTTAAAAGGTTTGCCCGCGACGATTCGTTTTCTCGATCCACCGCTTCATGAATTCTTGCCAAACGATCACGCGCAACAAAACGAACTTGCAAACAAGCTCGGCGTCGCGGTTGAACACATCGCGCGTCGCGTGCACGAGTTGCACGAGTTTAATCCCATGCTCGGTCATCGAGGCTGCCGGCTCGGCATCGTTTATCCGGAAATTTCCGAAATGCAGGCGCGGGCGATCTTTGAAGCCGCTGCCGCAGTGCAGGCTAAAGGAATCAAGGTCCGTCCTGAAATTATGATTCCTCTGGTTGGATTTCCGCGCGAGCTGAAGCTTCAAATCGACATCGTCCGGCGTGTAGCCGGTGAAGTGGCAAAGGAAACGAACGCGAAATTCACTTATCTTGTCGGGACAATGATCGAAATTCCGCGCGCCGCGCTTGTTGCGGACCAGATTGCGCGCGATGCCGAGTTTTTCAGTTTCGGCACAAACGATCTCACCCAAACGACATTGGGAATGAGCCGGGACGATTCCGGAAGCTTTCTTCCCGCTTACGCTGAGCTCGATATCGTCGATTCAAATCCGTTTGCGTCGATCGATCAGAAAGGCGTAGGCCGCTTGATGGAAATAACGCGCGACTTCGGACGCAAGACCCGGCCAAATATTAAACTGGGAATTTGCGGCGAACACGGCGGCGAGCCCGCGAGCGTCAAGTTCTGTCACCGGCTCGGTTTGGATTACGTGAGTTGTAGCCCATTCCGGATTCCAATTGCTCGGCTGGCAGCAGCACAAGCAGCGCTCGAAAGTTAAACGCTTGGTCACATTTCAGGATATCGAAGCGGCGCGCAAACGAATTGCGGACGCGGTTTATTATTCGCCTTGTCCGCCATCCATTCCGCTGAGCGAAATCACCGGCATGAAAATTTTCTGCAAACTGGACAACTTGCAGCGGACAGGAAGCTTCAAGGAACGCGGCGCGCGCAATGCGCTTGCACAACTGTCGCGTGACCAGCAGAAACGTGGAGTCATTGCCGCCTCTGCGGGCAATCACGCTCAAGCGCTCGCTTATCAGGGCAGCTTGCTTAGCATCCCCGCAACAGTGGTGATGCCAAAATTCGCGCCGCTCATAAAGATCAGCACGTGCCAACAACTCGGTGCAACTGTCATTCTGCACGGAGATGGTTTCGGGGAAGCAAAGGTACGTGCGCATGAAGTTGCCGCGGAAAAGGGCCTTGCATATATCGACGGTTACGACGATCCCGCGATCATCGCCGGACAGGGAACGATCGCTCTCGAAATCGTCGAACAAGTTCCTGACCTTGCAGCGGTGATTGTTCCCGTGGGCGGAGCCGGCTTGCTCGCCGGTGTTTCTTTGGCTCTCAAAACATTGCAACCGAACGTTAAAATTGTTGCCGTAGAAGCCGAAAACGTGGCGAGCTTTTCAGCCGCACTTAAGACAGGAAGACCGACGAAAATCATAATGCGTCCGACGCTCGCAGATGGGCTAGCCATCCCGGAGGTCGGCGCGAATGCGTTTCAAATTGCGCGACCGCTCGTCGATCTGGCCGTCACGTTGACCGAAGAAGAAATCGCTCTGGCGATCCTTCGTTTGGTTGAATTAGAAAAGAGCGTCGTCGAAGGGGCCGCCGCCACACCGTTGGCTGCGTGCATGTCCGGAAAATTAAAAGAACTCACCGGTAAGCGAGTAGTTCTGTTGCTTTGCGGTGGGAACATCGACCCGAATGTTCTAAGTCGCGTGATTGAACGCGGCCTGGTGGCAGACGGCAGGCTCGGCCGATTCACCGCTGTGATAAGCGATCGACCCGGCGGTCTGGCCGATTTAGCAGCCCAGATTGCTTCTACCGGAGCAAGCGTGAAGCAAATCGTCCACGATCGAGCCTTCGCCAGCCCGGATATCTCAGCAGTGAACGTTCTTTGCACGGTCGAAACCCGCAACCATCAACACCTGGCCGAGCTGCGGGCCCTATTGAAAGGCCGCGGCGTCGAAATTCACGATGCTGAATAGGTGATGGCCCGACCGCCGGCGCTCCGACAAACTTGAAGCGCGATTCGCTTTCCGTAGTCTGCTCCATGCAACGGCGTGAAGAAATAATCGATCCAAATTCCTTCGCGCGCCGTCATATCGGCCCGAACGAAGAAGAAGTGCGCGTCATGCTGCGCGAGGTGGGCTTCGAAGATCTCGATTCCCTGGTCGAAGCCGCTGTTCCACAAAATATCCGGCTGGATCGGGACCTGAATCTGCCCGAAGCGAAATCGGAGATGGAAGCGCTGGCTGAACTCCGCGCCATTTCCAGGAAGAACAAGATCGCGCACTCATTCATCGGCTGTGGCTATTCCGATTGTGTCACGCCGCCGGTCATTCAGCGAAACATACTGGAAAACCCGGGCTGGTACACGGCTTACACGCCTTACCAGGCAGAGCTCGCGCAAGGCCGGCTCGAGGCCCTGCTCAACTTCCAGACGATGATTGCTGACCTGACAGCACTCGAAATCTCCAACGCTTCCATGTTAGACGAAGCGACTGCCGCCGCCGAAGCGATGGCCCTTTGTCATGCGGTTGTTCCGAACCGAAAAACATTTTTCGTCGCCGATAATTGTCACCCACAAACGATTGCTGTTGTGCAAACACGCGCGAAGCCTTTGGGTATCGCGGTCAAGGTTGGCGATTACTCGCGGTTCAAGTTCGACAACACTGTTTTCGGTGCCCTCGTCCAGTATCCCGCCACCGACGGCGCAATTTACGATTACACAGACTTCATAAAGCGGGCACATGATGCCGGGGCCCTTGTCGTGGTCGCAGCCGACATTCTTGCGCTGACGTTATTGAAACCGCCCGGAGAATTTGGCGCCGATGTCGCGGTCGGTAATACACAACGCTTCGGCGTTCCCCTCGGATTTGGCGGCCCGCACGCGGCGTACTTCGCGACACGCGATCAATATAAACGCCATATGCCCGGCCGGCTGGTGGGCGTTTCACATGATGCAGAAGGCCGACCCGCTTATCGACTCGCGCTGCAAACGCGCGAGCAACACATCCGTCGCGACAAAGCGACGAGCAACATTTGCACCGCGCAGGTTCTGCTGGCTGTGATCGCCTCGATGTATGCGGTCTATCATGGCCCCCGTGGATTGCGCGCAATCGCCGAGCGAGTTCATCGCCTGATAAGTCAACTCGCAGATGGTCTGCGCGCACTCGGCTTGAAAATCGCGCACGATAATTTCTTCGACACAATTCGCGTCGAGGTTGATTCGAGCGACGTCATTTTGGAGCACGCGAAAAAAGCGGACTGCAATCTGCGCGCACTTGGCCCGCGCGCAGTTGCTATTTCATTCGACGAAACCACTACGGCGCGCGATATCGGGCTCTTGATGTCGGTCTTTCGCGGAACAGCTGTGCGGGATTTCGGCGATGACAATCTAGGCCAACCGCCACTCCGCATTCCGCAATCCGCACTCCGCACTTCCGAATTTCTCGCCCACCCGGTCTTCAACACGCACGACACCGAGACAGAAATGCTGCGCTACCTAAAGAAGCTCGAATCACGAGACCTTTCGCTGACGACCTCCATGATCCCGCTCGGTTCGTGCACGATGAAATTGAATGCCACAGCGGAGATGTTTCCGATTTCGTGGCCGGAAATTTCCAAACTACATCCGTTCGCGCCCACAGAACAAACAACTGGCTATACAGAGATGTGCGAACAGCTCGAAAACTGGCTTGCCGAAATCACCGGATTCGATGCGATTTCATTGCAGCCGAATGCTGGGTCGCAGGGCGAATACGCAGGCCTGCTGGCGATTCGCGAGTATCACGCTTCGCGCAACGAAGGGCACCGAAATGTTTGCCTCATCCCAACGTCTGCCCATGGTACAAACCCCGCCAGCGCAAACATGGCTGGGTTTAGGGTTGTCTCCGTCGCCTGCTTGAAGGATGGAGACATCGATCTTGCCGATTTGCGGGCCAAAGCCGAAGACCACGCGCGCGATCTCGCCGCGCTAATGGTCACTTATCCGTCCACCCATGGCGTCTTCGAACCTACGATTCGCGAGATTTGCGACATTGTGCACGCGCACGGTGGCCAGGTTTACATGGATGGCGCAAACATGAACGCTCAAGTCGGGCTTTGCCGACCCGGAGACTATGGCGCCGACGTTTGTCATTTAAATTTGCACAAGACCTTTTGCATTCCGCACGGCGGCGGCGGCCCGGGTGTTGGACCGATTGGTGTGGCGAAGCATCTCGCTCCGTATCTTCCGCGAGAATTCATTCTCGATCCCGAGAGCGGCCGAGTTCTATTTGGCGAAGGACATCATGGGAAGCATCCACGGAATGGGAGCGGCTCTGATTACCGTCACGGAGGGGGCAAAGGCGGCAACATTTCTGCCGCGCCCTATGGCAGCGCCAGCATTCTGACGATTACGTGGATGTACATCTGCATGATGGGCGCGAAGGGATTGAAACGAGCCAGCGAAGTGGCGATCCTGAACGCCAATTACATCGCGAACCGGCTCGATCCCTATTTTCCTGTGCTTTTCAAAGGCAAACGCGGCCTCGTGGCGCATGAGTGCATCGTCGATCTTCGCCAATGGAAAAACGTAGGAATCGAGGTGGAAGATGTAGCGAAGCGCCTGATGGACTACGGCTTTCACGCGCCAACGGTTTCCTGGCCGGTCGCAGGGACGATGATGATCGAGCCGACCGAGAGCGAACCCAAACACGAGCTCGACCGTTTTTGCGACGCGATGATTTCCATCCATGGAGAAATTGAGGCGGTTGCGAAAGGAAGGATGGATCGGGAGAACAATGTGTTGAAAAACGCGCCGCACACCGCGCGACAAATGGCGTCCGATAATTGGGACCGCCCTTACACGCGCGAACAAGCAGCTTTTCCGGCACCGTGGACGCGCGAGCACAAATTCTGGCCCGCCGTCGCCAGAATCGACAATGTTTACGGCGATCGAAACCTGTTCTGTTCCTGTCCACCGGTCGAAGAGTTCCAGAATGGATAGCGCACGCGTCTCGCGTGTTGGTTTTGGCGTCACGCCGAAGGAATCTTTCAATTTTGGGGCGCCCGGATTGGAAGAGATGCTCCAGGAAAAGCTCGCGACCGCGAGGACGCGTTCGCCAGCACGCGAGACGCGCGCTATCCTTCCGGCGCGAGCTCGGGGGCGGCGACCACGCGCCTTGGAACAAGCCTTAGTCCGGAACCGGTCTTTTCTTCAGCTGCCGCGGGACCAGCTTCGTGGTATTCGGCATCGCTGTTCACCTGCCAAAGATCGTAGAGCTTCGTGTCGGCGAGAATGTTTTCCACGCACAACATCGCGGTCATCATGGCGTGGTCTTGATTGTTGTATTTGTGCATCCCGTTACGACCAACGAGATGCAGGTTTGGATAACGGCTATCTAGTTCCTGGCGGATCGTAGCAACGTGTCGTGCGTAATCGTCGTCGTAAACGGGATAAGCTTTTTTCTGCCGGACGACGCAGCCATCGACGAAGTCCGCTTCCTTCGCCAATCCGATCTGAACTAGCTCGCGCTTCGCCCGCTCAATCAAATCGCTCTCGCTCGCGTCCCAGAGTGGGTCGTGTTCGAAGCAGAAATATTCGAGACCGTAGCAAACTTTATCCGCATCGGGCACCATCTCTGGCGACCAGGAGCGGAAGTTTTGAACGCGGCCGACTTTGACGCTTGGGTCGTGAATGTAGATCCAGTTGTCATCAAACATTTGCCGATCTTTCAGGATCAACATTACGGTGAGGAAATCGCGATACTTGAGACTCTTGGCAGCGCGCTTTGTCCGCTCAGTCACGCTCGGCGACAATCCGCAAACCAGCTCTCGCATTGGGGCGGATGAAATGATGTGTTCGGCTTCAATCATCTGCGACTGACCCTGTTGATTCTTGAACTCGACCCTCCAACTGCCGGACGTTTCATCGTAAGAACAACGCGTTACCCTGCATCCCATCTCCAGTTTGCCACCCACTGCCTTCATCTTTTCGGCGCATGCTTCCCACATCATACCGGGACCTTTGCGTGGATAGCGGAAGGAATTAATGAGCGTTTTAATTACGTTTGTGCGGTCTCCGTTGTAACGCTGCGGCATCAGGGCATTCTTGATGGCGCTGCCGAGCGAAAGGCCTTTGATCCGCTGCGCCGCCCAGTCGGCGGAAATCTCGTTGCAGCTCATTCCCCAGACTTTTTCAGTGTAACTCTTGAAGAATGTGTTGAAGAGCCGTTTGCCGAATTGATTGCTTACCCACTCTTCGAAATTCCGCGGATTGCGGACCGGAAACAAGCGCGCCTTTATCCACGAAAGAACGCAGAGAGCTGACCTGAAGACCCCAAGTTTGAGCAGCGCTTCAATCGGTTTCAGCGGGTAAGAGAAAAATTTGCCGTCGTAAAAAATGCGCGAGGAACGCGGGCGCACGAGCATGTCGTTGGGCAGAATCTCGGTCCACAGATCTTCGACTGCTTTCGACTTGGAAAAGAAACGATGCCCACCGATGTCAAAGTGAAAACCGTTGTAGGTCACCGTCCGGGAAATTCCGCCGACGTAAACAGGATCGGCTTCCAGGACAACGACATCGACTTCCTCCTTTGAGAGAAGATAGCCGGCCGTTAACCCCGCGGGACCAGCGCCGATAATGACCACTTTTGTTTTCATCTCCTTCTACGCAACCCAGTTGCCACGGGTGAAATTCCAGACGTACCAGCCCTGTACGCACAGCCCAGCCGCGCTGAGCAGTGCAACTGCCGCGATACCGAACGCCCTAACAAGCACTGGCGGTGTGCGAAATTGACCCAGAAAATTCAAAAGCGCGAGCACGATCAATGCGTGCGCGCAAAATTCGTAGCGGAGCATGCTTTCCATGTCGACGCAGGCTACTCCGCTAACGGAGAGATAATAGATGACAAGGGCGCAAAAATAGATCCCGGCGCGAATAGGCAGATCGGCCTGCCTTCGAATTGCTGGAAGCAGCTCGCAGAAAGCAATACCGACAAACAGCACGGCGCCCAACGTCATCGAAAATTGGCTCGCCTCGGTGGGATCGTTCAGTGCCGGAACAAACCAACGATAACTAGAGGGCCTAAACACCGCCAAATAATCGGGAACGATTCCCCAGCCGGCTGTCTGCGTAAGCATATAAATATCCCAATGGCCCCAGCGCAGTTGCGAATAAGTGAAAAATCCCAGGGCACCGAAACTCGCAACCAGCGTCATGGCAATCGCAGGCTTCTCCTTGCGAAACCACGGCCTCGGCCCAAGTAAACCGCGCCATCCAGTTTTAAAAACCGAGCGCACCAGCGGAAATGCCGCACACACAATTCCGACAATCCGCGTTGCCGACATGACGATGCCGTGTGCGGCTGCCCAAAATTTCGCGGATCGCCCCTCCGCAATACTCCAATAAATGAAGCCAAGCAGCGCCATCAAAAACAACGATTCTGAATAGCCAGTAATTAGAAAGAATGCTGCTGGATGGGCGGCGACTAATAATACGCCGCAAATTTGCAGCGCGGGCGAAATATTCCAGCGCCTGCAAAAAAGAAGGAAATAACTCCAGAACCCCCAAGCAGCCAGCTGAGCAGTGATCAACAGAGCTGTGCCGGTGCTGATGTTAAGCCAATGGCGAAACGCAGCCGCAAACGCAGGATAAGCGGGAAAAAATGCGACGTTTGATACTTCCATCACCTTGTGATCGATCGGGGGAACGATGGTCTGATATCCGCGATCTACGATGTTCATAAACCAATAACTGTCGTGCTGAACCAACGTGCCATAGCGCTCCGAAAAAGACCCTTCCGGCGCAAGCAGGCCCATCGCCATCGCAAGTTGCAGCAGGGTAATGATGAGTCCCACGAGCAAAGGTCTGAGCAACCAAAGCGAGCGGGTCATTACATGATAATCGGTGCCCGCGGCCCCTTTGTTCGTGAAAGCCTTCACTGTGGTGAAAGTCCCGTTAGTCGGAAGCGCCAGTAAGGTAGGAAATACAGAGACGCTGCATGAGCATGCAGAACTTTCGATAGAGGCAATCTTGGGCCGCATTGTTTCCAAAATCTGTACGCTGACTTGAGTCGGAGTTTGACGGCGGATGCACCTCGTTTATTCGCGAGAGCGGCGCTGCCGGTCTGTTTCCCGTCGCGAATGGCGACTTTTGTCACTGAACTTCTCGGCACGGAGACCACTATGACCCGGAAATGACGAGCACGATCTCGCCTTTCGGCCGGTGGGCCTCGTAATGCGCAAGGAGTTCACCGGCGGTGCCGCGCCGAAATTCCTCGAATTTTTTCGTCAGCTCTCGTGCAACGCAAAGTTGCCGCTCTGGCATGACATCGATGCACGCAGCGAGTGTTTTGGTCAATCGATAAGGCGACTCGAAGAAGATTACTGTCTCACTGGACTCGGCGGCGACTCGCAACTCGCGCTCGCGTTGGCCCCTTTTGATTGGAAGAAATCCACGGAACCAAAATTTCTCAGTCGAAAATCCGGAGCCGACGAGAGCGGTCAGGATCGATGATGACCCGGGAACAATCGTAAACAAAAGCTTCCGTTTAATGCATTCACGCACGAGACGCGCGCCCGGATCGGACAATCCTGGTGTTCCGGCATCCGTGATCAGCGCAATGTTTTCGCCTTTCGCGAGGCGTTCCACGAGTTCTGCCGTGCGCATCGCTTCATTGTGCTCGTGATAACTGATGAAAGGCTTCTTGATTCCAAAGTGCTTCAGTAACATTCCGGAATGCCGCGTGTCCTCGGCAGCGACCAGATCAACTGATTTCAGTATTTCCAGCGCGCGCAAGGTAACGTCGCCTAAATTGCCGATCGGGGTAGCGACTACGTAAAGCATCACATATCATCGAATCAAAATCGGTCCTCCGCCATGGAACGCAGACGGAAGCTTTGATTTTCGAGACCACCTGTTTGACACAAAACGAATCTCTAGTGGGAGGTATAAGATGAAGAGAAGCCCTTACCTATTGATGTTGGTGCCGTTGGCATTGGTTGGCTGCGCGGAAGAACCAACGACGGTGACAACGACTACGACCACGCAGGAAGTGACAACGACTGGTCCAGCTCGCGAGGTAGTGGTGACCAGACCGCCGCCACAAGTTCGCGTTGAAACCCAGACAGTAGCACCGGGGCCGGGATACGTTTGGACGGCAGGCTATTGGCGATGGACGGGAGCCGACTACGTCTGGGTGCCGGGCAGTTGGATAGTGCGTCCAAGACCGGCTGCAGTTTGGGTCGCGGGCCATTGGGTGCGTCGCCCCGGCGGCTGGGTCTGGATTGCAGGCCATTGGCAGTAAAACAACGAGACAGCGCCGACTGGTGTTTGTCGGAGGTACAAATCTGACTCCGCCATCTACTAGAGGTATTGCTACATTTCGGCGACGCCTTCTGCGGATTCATGGTACAATCTTGACACTCGTCGCATTAGGGAGCACGGCCGCCACGACCATCGGTCGGATGAGTGGAATCGGGCCGTTCGGCTTCATGCATCAGAATCCAATGGTGTGGGTAGGCCTCATCCAGGCGTATCTCCTAATGACGATCATCGCTGTACTCCTGATCCTTGGCGCCGGTCGGCCGAATACTAAAAAGTGGCACGTTGTCGGAGCACTAGCGCAGGGTCCTCCTTTGATAGCAGCGTGCTTTGCATTGGATGTATTCGCATCAATGGGAGTGTTGGGAATTATCTGGGTACCGATTACATTTCATGCCGCCTTTCTCAGTCTTGAAACGTTCGCAGCACTTTGTCGCCACTAGAGATAATGGCGTTAGGGATGTTTGCTTGGCTGGATGATTTGCTGGCCGTTGCTTGTAGCGGGCCGACAGCGATTACCAACCCAAGACTTTGGCAAAAATCAATGGTGCGACAATCGTGGCATCGGATTCGATGATAAACTTCGGTGTCTCGATATTCAGTTTTCCCCAGGTGATCTTTTCGTTCGGCACCGCACCGGAGTATGAGCCGAAGCTGGTCGTTGAATCGCTGATCTGACAGAAATACCCCCACTCGGGCACCAGCGTGGTGACGACGTCCTGATTGAGCATGGGCACGACGCAAATGGGGAAATCGCCTGCAATCCCACCGCCGATCTGGAAGAAGCCAATCGACGAGTCCTGCGACACCCGGCGATACCACTCCGCCAGAGCGATCATATATTCGATACCGGAGCGAACGGTGTGCACATTGGTGATCGCGCCTGTCATACAGCGTGCCGCATAAATATTTCCCAATGTCGAATCCTCCCAGCCAGGCACAAAAATTGGGAGATCCTTGTGCGCAGCGGCGATCATCCAACTGTCGGCCGGGTCAATCTCGTAAAATTTCTTCAGCCGGCACTCTCGCAAAATCTTATAGAAAAATTCGTGCGGAAATCTTCGCTCCTTCTTTTGCGATGCGCTCACCCACTCGTCCAGGACGACATGCTCGATCCGCCGCATCGCTTCCTCTTCCGGAATACACGTGTCGGTCACGCGATTCAAATGACGCCGCAAGAGTTCTTCCTCCTGCTGCGCAGTCAATTCGCGATACTGAGGAATCCGTTCATAATGGCTGCGTGCGACGAGGTTGAAGAGGTCCTCCTCGAGGTTGGCGCCGGTGCAGGTAATAGCGTGGACTTTGTCCTGCCGAATCATTTCTGCGAGAGAAATGCCCAGTTCGGCAGTGCTCATTGCTCCGGCAAGCGTAACCATCATTTTCCCGCCTCCCCCAAGATGGGCGGTATAGGCGTCGGCGGCATCTTTGAGCACTGCCGCGTTGAAATGACGGAAATGCCGATCAATGAACTGGCTGATGCTGCCCATCTTTACGTCATCAACTCTTCCAGTCTGTGCTTCTTCATTTTGATGCAAAACTTATACCGCGATAGTCAAGTGCTAATCACGCTTTTTTTGTCTACACTTTCATGACAACGCAGCAAGAATTCGTACCGCCAGGGTGTCTGGCATTAGCCCGAGGAGGAGAATTGCTGCAGCGAGCACAGCCACCGTGATTCGTTGCAGCAAATCGGACGACGAGCGATCAGGCGATGAAAAGGTCTCAAGCGAGGGCTCATCCACGAAAATCGCTTTTAACACGATCAGGTAATAATACAGCGAGACGAAGCTGCCAAAGAGCGCCAATGCAATCAGCCAGAGCAGACCATAATTTCCACCAGCGCGCAGCGCAGCGCTGAACAGATAAAACTTTCCAAAAAAACCGGCCAACGGAGGGATGCCGGCCAATGAAAGCATAAAGACAGCCATGCAACCGGCGAGCAATGGCGCACGCGTGGCCAGTCCGGAAAAATTTTTAAGATCGTCGCCACCAGTTTCGCCGCGCACCACTGCGACGACTCCGAACGCACCGACGAGCGTGATCGCGTAAACGGCCGCGTAGAAAAGTGTCGCCGAAAATCCATCCCGGCTTCCAGCGACCAGTCCAAGCAGCGTATAGCCGGCATGCGCGACAGCCGAGTAGGCAAGAAGACGCCGAACATTCGTCTGCGCCAGTGCGACTACATTGCCGATTAGAATCGACAAAGCGGCGAGCACAGCGAGCACCGGCGACCAGCCCGCGGTCATCGCGTGCCACGCGGAACTCCCCTGCACTGGGCCGAAGCCCACCAGCACGATTTTCCCAAGCACCACGAAAGACGCAACCTTTGAACCCGAAGCAATAAACGCTGCGCTCGGAATGGGTGCTCCCTGATACGCGTCAGGGGCCCACAAGTGAAACGGCGCGGCAGCAATTTTGAACGCGAAGCCGATGAGCGTCATGATGATGCCTGTCGCAAGCAACGGTTGCACCGGCATGGCCGCCAATTTGTCCGAGATCGCAGCGAGACCAGTGCTTCCCGACATGCCGTAGATCAAACTGATTCCAAAAAGCGTAAACGCGCTTGCTGTGCTGCCGAACAGAAAATATTTAAGACCTGCTTCCGCGGATCGCACATCGGTCTTGTCGAATGCAGCCATCACGTAAAGGGAGAGGCCCAGCAGTTCGAGTCCGATGAAAATCATGAGCAACTCTTCACTGCCAACGAGCAGCATAAGACCGACCGTTGCCAAAAGAATTATGGCCAGATATTCGCCCGGATGACGCAGCGACTTTTCTGACCGAACCAGACAGACCGTGAAAAAGGCAAGTGCGAGGCAAATGATTTTGAAAAGCGATGTGAGCGGCGCGACCACAAGCATCCCGCCGAAAAGGCTCGCATTGCGTGGGAGCACCAGTACCGCGGCTATCGCGATGGCAATTCCGAAGGCAGCAAATAACGAGCACCAGCCTGTAGAGGCAGCCGTGACGCTCGCGCTCGTTGGCGATTTTGAAGGTGACACGCCTGCCACCACAGTGGCTCGCCTGCTTGTTAGCCCAATCGCGAGCACGACGAGGGCGGTACTTGTGACAACCGCTTCTGGCAATGCTAGCTTGAGCAGCTCCAGATACGACATCGTTGAAGCCACAGATCTCATTTTAGAAATCTCATCGCTTCCACTGCTGGGATGATTCGATCGAGCAGAAATTTGGGATAAAGTCCGACCGCAAGCGTCGCGAACATCAGCAAACAAGCGCCGCACTTTTCGGCGAGCGTGATCGATTGCTCATTCCAGTCCGCGTCTGTAGAAACGCGACCTGTTTGCATGCGCGCCTCACCAAAGAAAGACTTCATGAGCGCGCGCAAGGTGAAAGCTGCTACGAGGACCATGCCTGCGCCGGTGATCCAAACGGCGATCGGATAGGTTTTCCACGCGCCAATCAGGATCGTGATTTCCGCTGCAAACCCGCTGAAACCAGGGATGCCCATCGACGCGGCGGATGCGATTACGAAAGTAAACGCGGCGAACGGCAGCGCATGGCTCAAATTCATTTCGGAAAGCGCATCGAGCTCGCGGGTATGAGTGCGTCGATAAAGCATCCGTCCGGCGACCGCGAACAGCAGTGCTGCAATCACCCCGTGCGAAAACATTTGCAGGACGGCGCCGGAAACACCGAGCGCGTTTGCCGTAGCCAGACCTAGCAGCACAAAACCCATGTGGCTCACGCTCGAATAGCCGATGACGAATTTCAGATCATGCTGACGCAATGCTACTGCTGCCGCGTATACAATCCCGATGACGGCCAGGACGGCGATCCATTTGCTCCATGAATGGAATCCCTCCGGGAACAGATTCATGGCTACGCGCAGGCCTGCGTAAGCGCCCAGTTTCATCACGATACCGGCAAGCAACATCGATCCTGCGGTGGGAGCGGCGACATGGCCCGTCGGCGCCCAGGTATGCAATGGCCAGATGCCTGCAAGAACGGCGAACCCGAGGAACAACACGGGAAATGCCCATGATTGCAGCTGCGGACTAAAGTGGAATTGCGCCAGTTGACTCAGGTCCAGAGAGCCGGCTGTCGCATAAGCGGCGAGAATCCCGACAAAAACGAACATCCCTCCGAAGAACGAGTAGAGAGTCAGCTTCATCGCGCCGTACTCCTTATTGGTCGATCCGAAGATGGCGATGAGAAAGTATTTCGGCACGATCACCAGTTCGTAGAATGCAAAGAGCAAAAACAAATCGGCGCTGAGGAAAACGCCGTAACAACCTCCGATTACGAGCAGCAACCAGAAGAAGAATTCGCGCTGCCGATGATCGACATCCCATGAAAACAACACGGTGCTTACGGCGGAGATGCCCGTGACAAGAACCATCGTGAGACTGACGCCATCAACAGCGAGATGGTAATTCATTCCCAGGGGTGGCACCCATGGCACGCTGACGATCGTTATGAAATGAGCAAGATCGGGAACAGGTGTGTAAACCAATGCAACGATACCCAAGATCAAACCGGCGATGGCTGTTAAGAGCGCAATCCAGCGCGCCACAAAGCCAGGAAAAACGAGCAGCACCACTGCGCCCGCGAACGTGAGGTAAATCGTCCAGGCGATCATGCGGTAGCCGGCTGAAGAGAGCGATAAAATCCGCCAATTGCCAGAAGCGACACTGGAAAAGAAATGACCACCACCCCAGCGCGCGCTTTGAATAGCCGCCAACCGATCTGAAACTGGGACATTACTCGATCAGACATGCCCAGCTTTCTTCTGCGTTCGGTAGTGCGCCGCATTTTCCCGGACATGGAACCCAATTTCGCGTCGCGGCTTTTCTGGCGGGGTCATTAACTGTCGAATCGCTTCCAGGATCGCAGCGATTTCGTCGTCATGCTTGTCGACACGCCGTTCCAGTTCGGAAAATTTCCTGGCAAGTTCGCGATTTGTCTCCAGCGCCCAGCGCAGTTTCACAAACGCACGCATGATCGCGATGTTGACTTTCACCGCGCGTTTGCTGTTCAGGACACTCGACAACATGGCGATACCTTGTTCGGTGAATGCGTAGGGCCGATATTTGGTCCCGCGATATTTGCGAGTACTGGTCACAAATTGTGACCAGTTCCGTTTAGCTCCCTCGTTTTCAACGGTTTGTCGATTCTCTAATGCCGAAAGTTGCGACCTCAAAAGCCGCGCCTCTTCATTACTGAGTTGGAACATGAAGTCGTTCGGGAATCGCTCACGATTTCGTTTCACTGATTGATTCAATACTTTGACCGCTACGCCATAAAGAGCAGCTAGATCAAAATCGAGCAGCACCTTTTCGCCGCGAAAATGCCGGATCTGTAACGCAATCTGTTCAGCGGGAATGACCTCTTTGCTCATTCGCAATAAACCTCAACTAAATAGCCGCGCCATTTGAACGACGGTCGCGTTGAAAATGTTGAACATGAATTGCGGTGCGAGACCGATGGCGAACATGAGTAGTGTCACAGGAATGATGGCAACCTTTTCCCTCGGCAAGAGATCGGAAAAAGCGCTGCAACTCTCTGCCAGCGGCCCACTGAAGAGCGTTTGCATCGCGCGCACGAAAACGATCGCTGTGACAAGCAGGCCAATCACCGCAATGGCCGTGAAGGAGGCCGAAATGGCAAATGAACCTTTAAAGATCAGAAACTCACCAATGAAACCGTTAAGACCCGGCAGACCGAGCGACGAAAACATGGCGACGCTCATCCAACCGCATAGAAGCGGTGTCCGCTGCATCAATCCTCCAAAGTCATCGACACCACGCAGCCCGCGACGCTGCTCGAGCAAGCCGACGAGGTAAAACAATGCGGCCGCAGTGATCCCGTGATTGAAGATCTGCATGAACACACCGCTCAACGCCGCTTGCGTGTCGATCGCAGCCCCAACAGACGAGGCAGCCACGGCGAACAAACCAAGCATGCAGTAACCGAGATGGTTGACTGACAAATACGCGACCATTCGTTTAAGATCGGACTGAGCCCACGCTGCCAGCGGAGCGAAAACAATCGAGCAGATCGCGAGCGCCAGAAGCCAGGGGCCGATGATTCTGATTTCGTTTGGGAAAAGCGGAAGCAACAGGCGTGCGAAACCGTAAACACCCATTTTCGAAAGCACGCCGGTCAACACCATCGACACGCCCGTAGGCGCGCTCTCATACGCGTCAGGCAGCCAAGTGTGGAATGGGAACAACGGCACTTTGACCGCCAGCCCAAGGAAGATTCCGGCAAAAGCGATCCAGGCGAGTTTGCCCGTAAGCAATCCGTTTTTGCCGAGGCTAGCGAGCGTTGCAAAATCGAAGGAGCCCCTGGCCAGATAAATTCCGAGGAATCCGAGCAGCATCGCCACGCTTCCCAGAAACGTGTAGAGAAAAAACTTCGTCGCAGCGCGGTCGCGATTTTTACCGCCCCAAATCTTGATCAGCAGGAACGCTGGGATCAGGCTCATCTCGTAAAACAAGAACCAGAGAACAAAGTTCTGCGCCGTGAATGTGCCGTATAGCGCCGATTGCATGATCAACATCAGCGCGCAAAAACCGCGATCCATTCTCTGCGCAAGAAGAGCAAAGGGAATAATGAGCGAGGTAAGTAATACCAGCAGCAGACTCAAACCGTCGATCCCGACCAGGTATTCGGCGCCAATTGCGGAAATCCATGCGTGCCGTTCGACCAATTGAACGCCGGCAGCCCCAATATCGAAGTGCCGCCACAACACCAATGCATCAAACGCAGCCAGTGCGTTAACGAGCAACGCGACTGGACGTGCATTTCTCTCTGGGGCGGTAAAGAGCACAAGCGCGCCCACCAACGGAATCAGAATGAGCGCGCTGATTAAGCCAACCATGCGTAAAAAAGCAACAGCGCCAGCAAACCGATCGCGATGACGCTGAGATATGTTCGGATTTGTCCCGAGTGCGCAGAGGACATTAGGCGACCCAGACCGCGCGTGCCGGCGGTCGTCTCGTCTACTCCAGCGTTGATTCCGTGCTCATCAACACTTGCCGTGAAAGTTCCGAAGAGTTGACCGATCGCACCGAAACCGCGCACCAAGCGATCCCAAAAATGACAGTCCATCCAATCGGACAGACGCGCGCTCATCCAACTGAACGCGACGACCGTATGAGCATAAAGTTCGTCGATCCACATCTTGTTTTCGAGAAACCGGAACAATTGTGGCTGCGCAAATTCGAGCGGATCAGTGTCGGCGGGACGCTGTCGATTTTGTACGCCAGCTTTGCGATACATCCAGATGCCCAGAGCAAAGCCCGCGCCAACAAGAACCAGCGAAAGAAAAAGCGTCGGCTGAATCAGGCGGGCAAACTCGAAGCGTGCAGGTTCGTCCGATAGATAGTCATGCAGCCAGGGCCATGCCGGCGTCAGGATTATGCTGAACAAAATTGCGCAACCCGCGAGGACGATTACAGGCATCGTCATAACTCGCGGGCTTTCATGGGCGTGCTGAGAGGCGGCACGCCGATCACCGAAGAAAACGTAGATGATTTGCCGCGTCATGTAGAGCGCGGTGAGGACGACGCCGGTCAGCAGAAAATAATAGGGCAAGCGGGAAACCGGCCAATGCGCGGTCACGTGCAGGATTTCCTCCTTCGTCCAGCCACCGGAAAAGAAAAGCGGCACGCCGCTGAGAGCCATCATGCCGATTGCATAGGTTGAAAAGGTGACTGGCATAAGCAGGCGCAGGCCGCCCATTTTCCGAATGTCCTGTTCGCCGTGGCAGCCGTGAATGACCGAGCCCGCGCCGAGAAACAACAGCGCCTTAAAAAAACCGTGCGCCAGCAGGTGCATCATCCCGGCGGCGACGCCGCCCACGCCGAGCGAAACCATCATCAAACCCAGTTGAGACACAGTCGAGTAAGCAAGGATGCGTTTGATGTCAGCCTGCGCCATTGCGATCAGCGCGGCCATCAATGCCGTAGTCACGCCAATCCACACGACGACCGTAAGTGACGACGTCACCCCGTCGATTGCGCCTAACGAGAAGATCGGGTATACGCGTGCGACCAGAAAAACGCCGGCAGCAACCATTGTTGCGGCATGGATCAATGCGCTGACCGGAGTTGGGCCTTCCATCGCATCCGGCAACCAGACATGTAGCGGGAATTGTCCCGACTTGCCCACCGCACCACAGAAAATTAGAAGCGCAACAGATACGGCACTCGCGCCGAGCATGGCGAGACCAACATTTTCCAGACACCCGTTCCCACCATCGTAAAAAAGAAGTGTACCGCTGCGGCCGTAGAGCCAGAGCAAACCAAGGAAAAAGCCCATGTCGCCGATGCGGGTGGTAATGAACGCTTTTTTTGCCGCGGCGGCGGCGCTCGGTCGCTCGATCCAGAACCCAATGAGCAAATAGGACGCCAAACCGACCAATTCCCAGCAGATAAACAGAAGAAGCAAACTGTTAGAAATAACGAGTCCGAGCATTGCGCCGGAGAAAAACGAAAGATAAGCGAAAAAGCGGACAAAATTTCTGTCGCCTGCCATATAACCGATGCTGAAGACGAAAATGCAAAGCCCGACCACCGTGACCATCATCAGCATCGCAGCTGCGAGCGGATCCAAAACCCATCCAAGACGCAATGCGTGATCGCCGAAGGTGAACCATGTGAAATTGTGAACGGCGCGAAATCTGGGCACTTGTGTCGGCAGGAACGCAAAGAACGACATTACAAGCGTCGCGATTTGTCCGGCCACAGCCAGTGCGGCTGCGCCTTTGCGCCGAGCATTTGGCAAGCTCAAGATTGCCAACGAAGCCGCAAACGGCACGGCAGGGATCAACCAGAGATGATCGACGATCCAGCGGCTCATCCTTTGAGCTGGTCCAGGTGGTCGACGTTTGTTGTGCGATAGTGCCGATAGACAGCGATTACCAGCGCGAGACCGACTGCCGCTTCAGCCGCAGCAATGGCGATTGAAAAAATCGCGATCATAACCCCTATCGGTGGCTGCGATTGTGGGCTGAAACGCCAAAACGCGATGAAATTGAGGTTTGCTGCAGCAAGCATCATCTCGATCCCAATCAGAATAAAGATGGCGTGACGACGACTCAGGGCCGCAAGCAGGCCTGCCGAAAACAGGGCGGCGGAAACAATGAGGAAGACTTGGAGCGTCGGTGTCACCGCTTCTCCTCCATCACGAGAACCAGTGCGCCAATCAACGCAGCGGTAAGAAGAAGTCCCACGCATTGCAATGGCCAGACATAAGTGGTCATCAACGCTTCACCGATTCGTTTGACAGTCAGTGCTCGAATGTGTGGGGCGACAATCGCAACCGACTGCGTCTTAAGGATCGCCCATGTCAAACCGCCAAACACAGCAACTGCAAGGAATGCCCCGCTCCAGTTAGCACCGCGATCTTTTCCCACATCACGCCGGGTTAGAAGAATTGTAAAAACAATTAGTACCGCGACCGCGCCGATGTAGACGAATATCAGAACCAGACCGACAAATTCCGCGCCCAGCACAAAGAAGAGCGCAGCCACGCCCACAAGCGCCGCAGCAAAACTCAGCGTCGCGTGCATGAGCTTTTGCAGGGTGGCGGCGGCCAACGCAGCAGCGAGCGTCAGGATAGCGATGATAACGACCGCTGCGCTGTTCATTCGGCGAAACGGTAAACGCGGGGAGCGAATTTCCTTCGCGTGTCGAGCAAGATCGATAGGGCAGTGTACACAACGACTATCACGAACAGCGACCACAGCCAGCCACGCAAGCCGCGACCTGAATAATGCCAGACAGCCGCTGCGATGACGCAAGCAAAAGACATCGGCAATATGAATTTCCAGGCGAAATTCATAATTTGATCAATCCGCGTGCGCGGCAATGTTCCGCGGAGCCAGATGTAAACGAAGAGCAGCGCGCTCAGCTTCGCGAAAAACCAGACGTAAGAGGGTATAAATTCCAGAGCCCGCACAGGCGAATGCCAGCCACCGAGAAACAACGTCGCGGCGAGCCCAGTGATGGCGAACATCCCGATGTATTCCGCCATGAAGAATGTTGCGTACTTGAAACCGGAATATTCGGTCATGTGGCCCGCGACGATTTCCGATTCACCTTCGGGCACATCGAATGGAGTGCGATTTGATTCCACCAAGCCGGAGACAAAGAACAAAATGAACGCAGTTGCGCCCCACGGCGTGAAGACGAACCAGCGCGGCACAACGCCAAGCGTGTACTCGGCTTGCGCGGCAACAATCCGATCAGGAGTCAGCGAGCCGACGACCATCACCACCGGAAGCACAGTAATGATCAGCGGCAGCTCGTAGCTAATCATCTGCGCTATCGCGCGCATCGCGCCGAGCATCGAAAATTTGTTATTGCTTCCCCAACCCGCCATGAAGACCGCAAGCTCCGTTGTTGATCCAACCGCAAAAAAGAAAAGGATGCCACCGTCGATTGTAAACGGCGTCATGTTACGGCCATAGGGGATTACCCCAAGGGCCAGAATCGCCGCAGCAGCAATGAGAATTGGAGCCAGGAAGTGCACAAGTTTGTCCGCGCGCGCCGGGACAATGTCTTCCTTGATCAACATCTTGATACCGTCGGCCACCGGCTGCAAAAGCCCGAATGGTCCAACGCGATTGGGGCCGTAGCGATTTTGTATTCGGCCAAGAATCTTCCGCTCCAGCACCGACATGAGCGCGAACAGCGTCAGGAATACAGCGAGGAGCGCGAAAATATTAATCAAACTCGATGCGATCTGGACAACCCATCCGGGAGCAGGAATTAGCCACGACAGGAGCCATTGCTTTCCATTAACAAAGATCTGATCGACAGACTTGCTCACGTTGGGATGAAGAAAACCGTCAATTGATTGGTTAATCAAGACAGAACGCGCGATGATCTCGCTTCAAAACGGCTGATGCTTATTGCCGCCCTATTGCGTGGAGCGCTTTTAGCTTTGCAGGGAAGCTCTGGCGCGGTACGTTCGGCGTGCGCCATGCGAACGCTGGTCTTGTTGATCGCCACTCTTTTGGCGAGTGCCGCTTTGATCCAGGGAGAGATCAAGACCCCGGAGAATGCCCCGATTGAAATCACTTCCACAGGGGAAACGACGTACGAAAACGGCCTGGCCACAGCGCGCGATAATGTCGCGATTCATATTGGCAACACAGATATTTATGCCGATTATGCGCAGTACAATCCCACAACACACGACGTGGAGCTGAGGGGCCACGTGCGAATCTATCGGGATACGAGCCTGTATATCGCCGAAAGCGGCATTTACAATACCGAGACAAAGAAAATCCGGGCAGCAAAAGGGCGGACAGAGGATCAGCCATATTTTCTGGCTGGCCAAAACGTAACTTCAATTTCCGATAATGGTTACCTGATACAGGATGGAACTTTTACCACGCACGATTCGCCGAAGCCCGATTTCCATCTTCACGCTCGAAGAATTCGTGTTTATGAGAAAGATCGTGTGATTTTTCTGAATGTGACCGCATACGTGGGAAACGTGCCGATCTTTTGGTGGCCTTACTTGTATCAATCACTCGACCAAGCGTTTAGTTTTAGTATTTCACCAGCGTACTACAGTATTTGGGGACCATCGCTTCTCACTCAGGTGACGTTCCCGATCACGGACAACATCGAGGCGCGCCTCCGGCTTAATTACTATGGTCGCCGTGGGCTGGGCCTCGGCTTTGAGCCAATTATTAATTATGGGAAAGACCAAAGCAGTACGGCGAAGATAAAAACTTTTTACATTCAGGATCAAAACCCCAACCTGAATCAAACCGCTCTGATACGACAGGACGTTCCTACCGGGCGATACCGGCTTACCCTGGAAGATCAGACGAATTTTACGGATGACATTTATGGCATCGCCAATCTGACCAAGCTGAGTGACCAATACGTGATGCAGGACTTCTTCCAGGGTGAGTTTCGCATCGATCCTGTTCCGGATAACGTTCTCGCGGTGGCGAAGACAGATTCCTTTTATACTCTGACCGCCATCGAGCGTTTTCAGGCAAATCAATTTTTCACGACAACAGAACGTTCGCCTGAAGTTGTATTGGACATTAAACGCCACGGCCTTTTTGGCGGACCCATCTTTTACGAGGGCGAAACTGGCTTTGCTAATTTGCGGCTACAGTTCCCTGAGGGTGCAGGTTTCGAGAATTATGGCACCTATCGTTTCGATACATTCCATCAACTAACTTATCCAAACACATACTTTGGGTGGCTCTCAATCGTGCCACGAGTTGGCTATCGCGGAACCTATTATGGCAAGACATGGGACCTGGGATCGACCGTCTTCGTACCACCATCAAACCCGCTTGAACCTAACTTCATTCTGCCGCCGCCAACGCTGGCTAATCCAGTCAAGTTTGATGGAGACACATTTCGCTCGGTCTTCGACACAGGTGCCGAAGCTTCATTCAAGATCTCACGCACGTGGGAGAATGTGCAAAGCCGCGCGTTCGGGCTGGACGGACTCATGCACGTTATTCAACCGTTCACGGACTTTTCCTACGTGAAAGAGGACGGGCCTAATCCAACGGCAGTTTTGGGGTTCGACCGGTTTCTACCTTCGACTCAGCCGCGGGCGCTTGACTTTCCGCAGTTCACCACCATCGACTCGATCGATGATTGGACGGTGTGGCGGGTCGGCGTTCGGAACCGCCTGGAAACGCGACGCGACGACAGAACAATGACCTGGCTTGAAGTCGACAGCTTCGTTGATGTTCAATTCGACAACCCTTACCAGCCCACAGATTACTCAAACCTCGTCAACAACGTCCGCTTTATACCACTGCCCTGGATGTCCCTCTCAGTTAACTCTCAAGTGCCGGCTTTCGCCAAAGGATTTACGGAAGTAGATACGATCGCGAGCGTTCAACCGGTAGCCAACCTGCAATTAAGCGTTGCGCATCGGTATTTGAACGGTAATCCCTTTTTCCAGGACAGTAGTTTGTTCGTCGTTGGTGGGTATTATCGCCTCAATGATAATTGGGGCGTTGGAGTTCAGGAACAATATGAAGCCACCACTGGCCTCCTTGAAGAACAGCGCTACGCGGTTTACCGCGATCTCACCTCTTGGGTGGCCTCGTTCGGAGGAGTCATACGGGATAACTCTGGAGTGAAGGAATACGGTCTACTTTTTACCGTAACGCTCAAAGCCTTTCCGAAATTTGGATTCGATTTGAACTTCGATCCCTCGTCTCAAGGAGAATGAGCGACAGCGCACGAATAATACCAGACGACCCGGACCTATTCGGCCACTTGTGCTGCGGCTAATTCGCCAGCACCATTCCGTCAATCATGGATCTTGCAATCATCGGTTCCGGTTATGTTGGCCTTGTGACCGGCGCCTGTTTCGCCGATGTCGGGCATAACGTCATATGCGTCGATAACGACGCGCAAAAAATCAAGCAACTGCAAGCCGGTGAGGTACCAATTTATGAACCCGGGCTTGAAGAAATAATTCATCGCAATGTGTCAGCTCACCGGTTGCGTTTCACCGGCAGCATAGAGGAGGGCGTGAAGAATTCGCAGATTGTTTTCATCGCCGTTCCTACGCCACAACAGCCGGATGGCGATGTCGATCTTAGCTTTCTGGAGAAAGTCGCTCGTGAAATCGCAGGGGTCTTGACCGATTACCGGGTGATTGTCGACAAGAGCACCGTCCCTGTAAAAACCGGCGAAAAAGTGGCTGAATCAATCAAAAGGTATAACCGCCATGGCGCGGACTTCGACGTGGTCAGTAATCCTGAGTTTCTGCGCGAAGGTTGCGCAGTAGCCGACCTGATGAAGCCTGATCGCATTGTGATCGGAGCTCAAAGTGAACGCGCCATTGACCTCATGAAGAAGATTTATGAGCCATTTATGGCGCCTATCCTGGTGACCGACATCAATAGCGCCGAGCTTATCAAGCATTGCGCTAATTCATTCCTGGCGCTGAAGATTTCGTATATCAATGCAGTCTCGGCGATTTGCGAGGCCAGCGGCGCCGATGTTGAAAAAGTCGCCGATGGAATCGGGATGGATCACCGAATCGGCCGCGATTTTCTTAATGCTGGAATTGGATACGGCGGTTCCTGTTTTCCCAAGGATATCGCTGCCTTCATCACAATCAGCGAGCGGATTGGTGTTCCGTTTAATTTACTTAAGGAAGTGCAGCGCATTAACAGTGCCCAGAAGGAGCGTTTTCTAAAAGAGATTCGGGAAACACTGTGGGTGTTGCGGGAAAAACGAATAGCAGTGTGGGGTCTCACATTCAAACCCGATACAGACGATCTTCGTTCGTCTGTGGCAATAGAACTGGTGGCAGACCTGCTTCGAGAAGGAGCACATGTCATTGCCTACGACCCAAAGGGAATGCAGAAAGCCCGCGCTATCAAAGCGATTGCCGACGCGGAATTTGCATCATCGGCCCTTGAAGCAGTGACCGATGCCGAAGCGCTGATCATCGCCACGGAGTGGAACGAATTCGCCAACGTGGACGCCGCAGTAGTCAAAGAAAAAATGAGAACGCCGATCGTCTTTGACGGGCGAAATTTGTTAGACCCTGAAACGATGGGCCGCCTGGGCTTTCATTATTATTCGATTGGACGCACCAGCGTAAAACCGCAATAGCTGTCCTTCCAGAATATGGCGCGGCTTTCTGCTCGCCGAATCGCGCTCAAGGCGCTGCGGACATGGCGAAAAGAAAGGCGGTTTGCCGACTCGATTGTCTCGGACCTTCTCGCAAAAGCCGAGTTGACTGATTCGGATCGCGCGTTCGCGTTGGGACTCGTTTACGGCATCCTGCGTAATTTAACGTTGCTGGATTTTTGGATCGGCTCCCTACGCGCTTCAAGAGTGGATGTCGATCTTCGTGATGTTCTGCGCCTGGGATTGTATCAGCTTTTCCTCCTCAAGACAGCTCCACACGCAGCGGTCCATGAGACTGTCGAGCTCGTCCCACAAAGCCAACGACCGATCGTTAACGGCATGCTTCGCGCCGCGATCCGGCGGCAGAGCGAGTTGCTTGCACGTGCCGATGCAGAGCCTCTGTTTGTTCGAGCCTCGCATCCGCAATTTGTTGTCGAGCGCTGGCAGCGGAATTTCGGCGCCCAACACACAGACGAACTCTGCAAATGGAACAATCTTCCCGCACGCCTCTATGGACGAATCAATCAAATAAGAATCGACCGCGAAGAATTCCTCCGACTTTATCCGGACTCGCGACGGGTGGCGCCCAATCCAGAGTTCGTTGAATTTGATCGGTTGCCGACAGGCGCTTTCAGGCAAGGCCACTGCTACATTCAGGATCCAAGCACCGCAATTGCCTGTCAGATTCTGAGTCCCCGGGCTGGAGAAAAGATCCTCGACGCATGCGCCGCTCCCGGGGGGAAAACCGGTTACATCGCTCAACTAATGGAAAACCGGGGAACAGTCATCGCGTGCGATCGCGACTCAGAGCGATTGCAGACCTTGAAAGAGAACATGGCGCGCCTCGGCGTTGGGATCGTTCATGTTTTTCATCACGATTGGACACGCTCTCACGTCCCTGCAGAGATCGCTTCCATTGCACCATTCCATCGCATCCTGTTTGATGCGCCTTGCAGTAATACCGGAGTAATGCGGCGACGCGTGGATGTCAGGTGGCGATTACGACCAGGCGATTTCGCCCACATGCAAAAGCGGCAGCTCGAAATGGTTCACGCGCTGATCCCATTATTAGCACCGAAGGGTGTGCTTGTTTACAGCACCTGCAGCCTTGAGCCGGAAGAGAATGAACAGGTCGTGCGCCGAATTCTCAATAGTTCACCGGCCCTGCGCCTTATTGAAGAGAAACGCTCGCTTCCCTTTCGAGACGGTTTGGATGGCGCATTTGCAGCGAAGTTTATCCGGACTGCATAGCATCAGCGGGTTGCGTCGGGCGAGGCTGGTGGAATGATAAGAGCCTATGCACGACGCCAGGTTTGATAAACTCGCGAAACTTCTGGTGGAATATTCCATCCGTCTCAAGCGGAATGAAACCGTCCTCATCGAGGCATTCGATATTCCGGACGCAATGACGATCGCGCTAATACGCGCGGCGCGGAAAGCCGGCGGAGTGCCATTTGCACAGACCTATCACGCCCGAGTAAGCCGCGCGCTTGCGCTGGAGGCCTCCGACAGACAGCTAAACCTCATGTCAAGCCACGAACTGGCGCGAATGAAAAAAATGGGTGCGTATATCGCAGTGCGCGGCAGCAACAACGTTACGGAACTATCTGATGTGCCGCCGGACACGATGAAATTAATCGCCAGGAAAATGCGGCCGGTGCAGGATCAGCGAGTCAAGAAAACCAAGTGGGTGGTCCTGCGCTGGCCCACACCATCCATGGCACAGCTTGCTGGGATGAGTACCGAGGCGTTTGAAGATTTCTATTTCGAAGTCTGCACACTGGATTATCGGAAACTTCTGCGCGGCATGAAAACGCTCCAGCGTTTGATGGAAAAGACGGACCAAGTCGAAATCAAGGGTCCTGGGACCGATCTCCGTTTTAGCATGAAGGGGATTCCAGCCGTGATTTGTGGTGGCGATCACAATATTCCCGATGGCGAAGTGTTCAGCTGCCCGGTGCGAGATTCGGTCGAGGGTCATGTGACGTTTAGTGCGCCAAGCATTTATCAAGGGATCGCCTTTGACGGCATCCGTCTCGAATTCAAAAATGGGAGAGTCGTTGACGCGACGAGCAACGAGACCAAAAAACTGAACAAGATTCTCGATTCAGATCCGGGTGCCCGTTACATCGGCGAATTTTCGCTCGGATTTAATCCGCGGATTTTACATCCCATGCGGGACATTTTGTTCGATGAAAAAATTGCCGGCTCGTTTCATTTCACACCTGGCCAGGCCTACGAGGAAGCCGACAACGGAAACCGAAGTCAGGTCCACTGGGACATGGTAAGCATCCAGCGTCCTGAATACGGAGGCGGCGAAATTTATTTCGACGGAAAGTTGATTCGAAAAAACGGAGTGTTTCTCCCGAAACAACTGTGGTCGCTAAACTGGCGCTGATCGACTACGAAAGCTCGTCTGGCTAGGCTCGCTTTGGTGCGCTGACAGGATTTAGATGCAGCATGCCGATCTCGCCGCCTTCGCCGAGCTCCAGATTTGCTATTTCAAACATTGGCGCTCCGTCAGTTGGGGCCGGGCCGGCGCCTGGCAACTGAACAGCGACCTGCTTGGAATTCGAGTTGAGGATAACGGATGCTATTTCGAGCGAGGGCGCAAACTCCAGCGTGGTAATCTGGAATGGCACCGTGACGAGGACAGATGCCCGTCCCTGTTGCGAAGGCGTGAGTTGGACTGGCGCAGTCTCAGAATTGGGGACCACCTGCAATCCCGCGACTGCAAATGAGGGTAAACCACCAGGTGTGGGCCTCTGCTGTTGAGACGGAACCATTCGGAGCCTGCCGAGCGCTCCTGCAGCGGGCTGGATCTTTGCCACTTCGAAGCTGACCTGCAAATTCAAAGCCGACTGAGGCTGCTGAGACGAAGGCAACCGCATCGTGACCAGCTTCGATATGGGACGCACCTTGAGGGCGCCCATTTTAAAACTAGGTGTCAACTGCATGGCTGCGATCTCGAACGAGAAAGTGAGCTGCACCGATGTTTGCATCGCGGCAGATGGTTGTTGCGGTTTAGCCATCGGCGGGGCCGGGGCTTTGTTTACGGGCGCGGTTGGGGTTTGAGTTGTTTCAGGCATGATTGCGGGTGTTGTTGTTTGCGGAAATACAGGTTCTGGGGAAGGGACCCTTGGTGGATCAGAGGCGAAAGTGGCAGCTCTGGCAACCACTGGCGTGGGAATTTCAGTCGAAATGGTTTCGTCGGGCACTGGTTCTTCGACGCTGACCGATTCAACGGGCGCTTCGGTCAACGCTGTCACAGCAGGCAATGCGATTTCTCCATCTTTCGGTCGCTCAATGGGTTCCTCCTCAAATGACGAGGTTTCTTCTGCACCGTCGAACGCATCGCTCGTTTCATGTTTGGACCACGCAGTTTCCTCAATGCTTTCGGGAATCTCAGCATCCGCTTGCGGCGCCATTGCAGCAGTGACATCGGTTAATTCATTGATCGCCGAAACTCCGGCCATCTCGGTCCCCTGCGGAGTATCCGTGCACAAGCTCTCGCCGTTCTCTGCCACTTGTTCGAGAACTGGCCCCACTAATGGTTCAGCCTCTTGTCCAACAAACGGCACCTCGCGGTCTACCGCTTCCACCTGATGGGCCGAGTCTCGTGACGAATTCGTCTTCAGGCCTTTGCTCAGACCAAAATTACTCAAGTTGCCCAACGGAATAGCGCTATGCCGCAATGACGGTTTCGATGCCTTTAATTGCAGCGAAATCTGACGGGGCCCTCCGACAAAGCCGTTGCTCTGTAAAGTTTTCTTTTGGGGCGTTACCGACGCCCTCGGCTTGAACAGGGCAGGCGCAGCGGCAGAGGTTGCCCGCGGGTAACTTGGCACGTTGAAGGAATAACGACGGCGAAACGTAGGCATAACCACCCAAGCGAGCATGACTAGCCCCGCTAAAAGTAGTCCTCCCACAACCCACATTCTGGTTCTTGGCAGAATGCCAGCCGACGCTGTTTTGGCAGGCACAACTTCTACGGCGGGACTCACTGAAGCGCTCGTCTGAGCGACAGCCGGTTGAATATTTTGTTCGTTGGAAGCAGGCGCTGTCTGCGGTGATTCAGCAGACGCGGCGGCGGCCGTCGAATCGCTGCCACCTGCTGGCGATGCCGAGGTCCGTTGCTGCTCCGGCTGAGCGCCCGTTCCCGACGCCGAGTCGTTCGAGGAGGAGGTGGGAGTCTGCCCAGTTGTTGATCCGGTACCGGCGATATCCAGTGCGGCACCGGGGGCGGTCATAGTTGCGCCCAAAGCCAGCCCGTCACTTTTCGAGGTATCACTTTGGCCATTTGCAGCAAAGACCTTGTCTGGAATAGGACTCGGCTCGACTGCTGGGCTCCCCTCAGCCTGGGCTGTGTCGAACGCGGGCGTCGGCATGGTCTCTGCTGAAGGCCTCTGCACCCAGCCAACGTCGTAAAAAGCGTCAGCAAAAACGCCATTTAGTGCTGACGAATAGATCTTATTGGCCGAAGCAGTCCAATCGGCGGCCTTCTCCGGGTTGTTATGTTGAAATTCCCAAGCCGCCTGAGCGTAATACAACGCGGGTGTGTCCCCGGTAAATTGAAACTCGTCCATCATTGCATGTGCGCGGCTCTCTTTTCCTTCGAGCAAAAGCGTCATGTAAATCTTGAATTTGATGAGCTCTGCCGCTTGATTTTTATCGCCTCCAGGCGTGCGCTTGTACAGCGTCTCGAAACGGTCCCGCGCTTTTGCATATTCCTTCTTCTTGAAGGGAATTTGGGCGAGATTGTATTGAGCTTCGCGAAGTTTTGGATCCAGCTTGGCTGCCTTCTTAAATGCGGTTTCGGCCTGGTCGAACTGTTCCTGCTGCATCAGTATCTCGCCGCGTAAGTTGATCGTCGCCGCCTGGTTCGGGTCGGCCTGGTCCGCTTCATCGACCAATTTCAAAGCTGCCACCAAATCGCGCTGCCGCAGCGCTTGCAGTGACTGCTCAAACTTTGCACGAGCGGTGGCCTTCGTCTTTTCCGAGCGCTCAGCAGCCGTCATGAGCGGCAACGAAGGCCGCGCTTCGCCGACTGGCTTTTCCAGCCATCCAACTTCGTAAAGTGACTCGACGAAAAGTTTATTTAGTTGCGGCGAAAAATTCTTTTCCGCCGCGCTGATCCAATCCTTCGCTTCCTTCTGATTCTTTTGTTGGAGAGCGACGGCCGCCTTAACGTAGTTAACTGCCGGCGTATCGGGTGAAAGCTCCAACTTGGCCTGAATGGAATCGACCATGTTGTTTTTGCCCTCCAGAAGATACGTGAGCAGAATTTTGTATTGGATCAGCTGCGAAGCCTCTTTTGCGAGATCGGATTCACCGCTTGAAAGAAGTTGCTCGAACCGATTCCGCGCTTCGGCCCAATCTTTTTTAAGAAAAGGGATCTCTGCCATATTGAAGCGCGCGTTCCAAAACTTGGGATCGATTCGGGAAGCGTCCTGGAGCGCTGCTTCCGCCTGATCGTAATTGCCCTGGCGCATTAGGATCACGCCGCGCAAGTTCTTCGACGCGGCAAGATCAGGTTGGCGGGCATCGATGGCATCAAGTTGTTTGAGCGCCTCCGGAAATTTGTTCGAATCGAACGCGCGGAACGCAGCGTTGTACATTTCCTCCAGCTCCGCCTTGGTCGGAGCGACATTTTCCGCTCCAAACGAATCTCCGGCGAATAACCTAAGCACCATCGCGGCGACTGCCGCCATCCCCCACACTCTCATGAAGTAGCGATTGAAACCCTATTCGGCACGTCTGACAAGTGGAAAGTTGCTCTGGGCAATCGATTTTTCGGCTCCTTTCGGAAAAATCGATACGTGAAAATAAGGCGCGACTACGCTGTCCCGCAGCAAATCAGTCATTAAGGTTCCCCACAATCCGTAATCCTTCCAAAGTAAGGTTCGGATGAATCACGCGGATCTCGGGCAATCCCCGCGCGATCAGGCGCGCGTATCCACCCGTCGCCACGACGTGAACCTTCTTACGCGGAAACTGTTCTGCTCTAACTTGCGCCAGGATTTCACGCACCAATCCGCGATAGCCGAACACA
>JBKPLX010000059.1:0-8562 GCA_046731855.1 Verrucomicrobiota bacterium
GAGTTCCTCCGCTCGTTGAAAATCCGCCAGCGAGCGTTCCCATTCACCGCGGCGGTGGTAGACCGACGCGCAATATTGTCGCGCCAAAGCATTGTTGGGTTGCAATTCCAGCGTGCGGTTAAACTCCGTCAGCGCCATCTCATATTGGCGATGACCCCAATAAAAGAATAACCCCAGCGAAAAGTGCGCTTCCGGCGAATTCGGAGCTAACGCCAAAGCACGGTCGATGATCGACTTCACCTCCTGTAATTCCGCTGGCGCCAAAGGAGAAACATTCCAGTGCCGCGATAGCCGACTGCACGCGAGCTCTGCAGCAGCCTCGGCAAAGTTTGGATCCCGTGCCAGCGCCTGCTGGTAAAACGCGTCGGCACGATCGTACGCGTCCAGCTCGACCAGACTGCTTTGGGCCTGGTGAAACTCATACTCGCCTCTCAAAAAAAGATCGTAAGCTTCCGCATCGCGCGTTCGGACCGCGGTCAGAACATGGGATTCGCTTGGCGAAAGGTTCGCTTGCAACGCCTCCGCAATTTCCTGTGAAACCTCGCTCTCAACTCCTAAGACATCTTTAAGGTCGCGATCGTAACTTTTTCCCCAAAGATGCGTATCAGCGCGGGCATCGAGCAGCCGCACGTTCACCCGAACTTTGTCGCCAGCTTTCTGCACCGCTCCCTCGAGGATGGTGGAAACACCCAGCTCTTGCGCCACCGTCTTTAAGTTGTCCGGCTTGCTCTGATACTTCGCCGTCGAAGTGCGTGAGATAACCTTGAGATCTCGCACGGTCGCTAATCTCGTCCTAATCTCATTCTGGACGCCCTCGGCGAAATAGGCGTTTGCTTTTTCTTCGCTCAGATTTTCAAACGGCAGAATTGCGATGCTTTTTTGAGAGATCGACTCGCCGGTCTGCCTGTAAAACGGGCGTCGCCCAACGATCATCATTGCAATAACTAGAAGCAGCACACCGATAATGATGAAGTCGAGAATCCGTCCGGAGGCGCGTTGAACCGATCTTGCCTGGACCGGATCGAGATCTTCCGTCCGCACTATTCCTTCGGGGGTCAATTCGTAGAGCCAGGCGAGTAGCATCGCGATTGGAAATCCGACCGCGAGCGCGATGACAACAAAACGCACTGCCGAATTCGGTATTTCAAAAAACGGGAAGACCTGCGTCGTGAGCTGTGTGAGGAACCATGCAACGACTGCGTAAGCGACCGCGGCGCGGTAAACATTGCGCCGCTTCAGCTCGGTCACAAACTTCGTTGGATTCACTCTCTGGGCGCGTTGACGAAGCGCTCGTTACGGCAGCACTCTATCTTGATGCGCGTGACTTGAAAAGCACGCGCAATAACCGAGGCGCAATGAAAGAATCCGGAGACATCATTCTTTCTCGTGCCAAATTTATACCGAGCTAGGCGAAGCGCTCGCCGGCTCGCCACAGGCGAAGCGCTTGCCCTACAACCGCAGATGGCGGAACAGTTCGCTGCGATGCCTCGTTATTCTGAACAACTCGATTCGAAAATCTCGCGCGCAGTTGCTGATGGACAATTGATGGAGTCAACGGCGAAAAATATTCGCACGTTGCTAGGCGGCGCGCCGTCTGATCTTTATTTGCGCGCTGTGAGCGAACTGGTTGATGCCGCTCAGTGGTCGGAACTTAACGATCGCTTCTATCAGACGCTCGCATTTGGAACAGGTGGCCTGCGGGGGCGCACGATCGGAAAGATCGTGACGACTGCAGAGCGCGGGAACGCGCGCGAAGGCGAGCGACCAGAATTTCCGTGCGTGGGGACAAACGCGATGAATTATTTCAATATCAGTCGCGCAACGCAGGGACTCGTAGCTTACCTGCATGATTGGAACCGACGCGAAAAGATCTCTTCGAGACCGAAAATTGTGATCGCGCATGACTCGCGATTTTTCTCGAAGGAGTTCGCTGAGCTTGCTGCGAAAGTTGCATCCGAGAACGGTTGCGACGCATTTGTGTTTGAAGGGCCACGATCGGTCCCGGAACTGTCATTCGCGGTGCGCTATCTCAAGGCGAACGCGGGTGGGATGATCACAGCGAGTCACAATCCGCCCTACGATAACGGCTACAAAGTTTACTTCAGCGATGGCGCGCAAGTAATCGAGCCGCATGCCAGTGGGATCATTGCAAAAGTGAACGCGGTCGCCTCCGAAGAGTACAAGTCGCCACCAAAGGATCGACTGGGCAAGGTAACGACCATTGGCAAGGAGATCGACGAAGCTTACATGCACCGGCTCGAAACGCTCGTTTTGGATCCCACGGTTATTCACGACGCGAAATCGCTCAAGACTATCTATACGCCTCTGCATGGAACTGGCAGTGTGATCGTCAAACCGATGCTTAACCGGCTTGGTTTCAATTTCGATGTGGTGCCGGAACAAGACCATTTCGATGGACGATTCCCGACAGTGAAATCGCCAAATCCGGAAAATGCCGAAGCGTTAACAATGGCAATCAATTTGGCGGAAAAGGAAGACGCGGACGTTGTGGTCGCGACTGATCCAGATTGTGACCGAATGGGCGCTGCGGTTCGTGCAACAGATGGAAAAATGAGATTGCTTACCGGGAATCAGATCGGGTCGTTGATTGCCTGGTACCGAACCAAAACATTCTTCGACAAGGGCATTCTTGACAAACAAAACGCCTCCCGCGGAGTCATTATCAAGACGTTTGTCACAACTGATCTGCAAAAAGCAATTGCTGAGCATTACGGTGTACGCTGCGTCGAAACCTTGACCGGCTTCAAATACATCGGTGCGAAGCTTGGGAATTATGAACGCGTAATTCCGGAACAGTTGCGACGACATTATGTCGATCTTTCCGAGGACGAAACACGAAAGCTGCGTCTGGAACATTCTTCATTTTACGTTTTCGGAGGCGAAGAAAGCTATGGCTATAGTGGAGCGGACTTTGTACGCGACAAGGACGGCAACGGAGCAGTGATCATGTTTTGCGAAGTGGCCGCTTACGCAAAGGCCCACGGCAAAACCGTCGATCAATTACTCGATGATATTTATTCCGAGTTCGGCTATTTCGCCGAGAAAAACGGTTCGCTCTTCTTCGAGGGCGCAGAAGGCGCGACAAAAATCGCGCGCCTGATTAAGTCTTACGCCACCGACCCGTTCGAAGAACTGTTGGGCTCAAAAGTCACCAACATTAAAAACTTCGAGAGCGACGGGATAAGAGATTCGGAGGGCGACCAAATTCCAAAGGAAAAAATGTTGATGTTCGAGTTACAAGATCCCGCAGGCGCGGGACGCATTGCGGTGCGTCCGTCGGGCACGGAGCCGAAGATCAAGTATTATCTATTCGCGCACTGCCGGCCGGAAAAGGGAAAATTCGATTTGGCGAAACTCAATCAAATCAAAACCCAAGTGAAGGAGAAGCTCGACCGGCTATGGGATTGGCTACAAAAAGATGCAGAGACACGTTTACGATAATTTGAAAGCGATGCGAAGACGCATCGCACTCCAAAGCACTTCGTGCGAAATTCGTAGCAGAGTCATCTCTTATTTCGCGGCAGCTTTTGGAGTGCGTACGCGTCTTCGCGTCGCTTTTGTCTTGCTTGAATGAAAAAGGTAGTGACGGCGTGGCCGTGGCTTGCTGCAATCTTTAGCGGGCTCCTCTACACGGGCTGTTTTGCGCCGTTTAATTTCACCTGGCTCTGCTGGTTTGCGCTTACTCCGCTCATAGCTGCGATCTGGTTTTCAGAAACCAATTGGCGTCATCGCTGGCTTCGCAATCTTCTGCTGGGTTACCTTGCCGGACTGACATTTTTTTGGACAGCTTTCTCCTGGCTCACGACCGTAACTGTTCTCGGCTGGTTTGTTCTCCAATTCTACATGGCGATCTACTTCGCGTTTTGGGCATGGTTTTGCGGTCTGCTCCAGCCCCGAGAACTAAGAAGGGAGCCAGGCTCAACTAAGTGGGAACGGATGTTGGCGGAGACTCGTGGCACTGCGGCCTCGCCGCGATCGCCGTGGACAAGATCGACAAATAATCTGCTGCTTGCGTTCCTTCTCGCTGCTGCGTGGGTGACACAGGAATGGTTGCGCGCCTGGGTGTTCTCTGGTTTCGGTTGGAACGGCCTCGGCGTCGCGTTGCATGGCAACTGGCCACTAATTCAGATCGCAGAATTCAGTGGCGTTGCTGGATTATCATTCATGGTGGCGTTTGCCAACGTCATGGCGGTTACAACCGTGCGGCGCTTGATCTTTGAGGCACACACACAGGTGAAGCGACCTCACTTTGATCTGACGCTTACGCTGGCGGCAATTGTAGGCGTCCTCACTTTTGGCCTGCGCGCCACCCAGGTGTCCCCACCTACAAAGCCGCTCCGAGTTGCTGCCGTGCAATCGAATGTTCCCCAGAATCAAAAATTCGATCCGCAGTTTACGCGCAAGATTTTCGATCAGTTCCGGCGCCTGAGCGAGATTGCGCTGCGCTCTAGTCCTCCACCGGACTTATTAATCTGGCCGGAAAGCTCCATGCCCGGGCCGGTTCTTGCAGACCGGGAAAGCTACCAATTCGTGATGGACCTTGCCGGGTCGGCAGAGAGCGACATTCTTTTGGGCACGATCGACGAAGAGAACGGTGAAGTGTACAACGCTGCGCTGCTTGTTTCCGATGAGGGTGAGCATGTTCAGGTTTATCGAAAACTGCACCTCGTCCCGTTTGGCGAATACGTTCCGGGGCGGCACCGGGTGCCCCTCCTCGCGCGAATTGTTGGCGATCAGGTGCCTGGCGATTTCAAAGCGGGCAAGGATTACACAGTGTTCGAGCTGACAAATAGCGAGGTGAAAGTAGCGCCGTTGATCTGTTTCGAAGACACAATCGGCGAGTTGACCAGACGCTTTGTGCTTCCGACCGAAACGAGTCCCGGTGCGAACTTACTGGTAGACATAACCAACGATGGATGGTTTTTGCGTTCCGCCGGTTCGCACCAGCATCTGGCGAACGCCATTTTTCGCTGTGTGGAAACGCGTCGTCCAATGGTCCGTGCTGCGAACACTGGAGTAACCTGTTTTGTGAACGCATTTGGACGCGTCACCCAGAAATTGCAGGACGACACAGGCAGCACATTTACCGAAGGCGTGCTGACAGGTGAGGTAAAGCTTCCGACCGAGCACGAGCTAACGTTTTATTCGCGCCATGGTGAATTATTCGCGAAACTGTGCACAGCTGTGACCGCAATAGCGGCGCTGACAATGATCCTCTTGCGCAGAAAGTTGTAGAGGCGCTTGTGCCAAGCGCCTACTTTTAAGATCGGCGTTTGACGCAAACGCCGCTACAAATCTTCGCTCGAATTACACTCCATGCCCGTTCTACTTCCACTCGATCAACTACCCGAACTTTGGCCGAAACAATTTCGCGGCGCGCGAATCGGCGCGTTGCTTCACCCGGCATCAGTCTCGGCGAAGCTCGAGCATGCTTCGCGAATTCTTGAGCGACACAATGGTGATCTTTTTCATCTCTCAGCGTTTTTTGGGCCGCAACATGGGTTCCTCGGCCAGACGCAGGATAATATGGTGGAATGGAAAAGTTACGAACACCCGCGTCTCCGGATTCCCGTTTACAGTCTTTATGGCGAACATCGCGAGCCGACTGCCGAAATGATAGAAGATCTCGATGTCTTGGTCGTTGATCTGCAGGACGTAGGAGCGCGCTATTACACTTTTATTTGGACGATGTATCTATGCATGCGGGCCTGTGAAAAAGCGAGTGTACAAGTCGTCGTTCTGGACCGGCCAAATCCGATCAATGGCGTTACTACCGAGGGGCCACTGCTTGATCCGAATTACCAATCGTTCGTCGGTCTTCACCCGATTCCAGTGCGTCACGGAAAAACAATTGGCGAACTTGCTCAGCAATTTCGAGACGAGGCTTTTCCGGAATGTCGAATGTCGATCCTGCCGATGAAAAACTGGGAGCGCCAGATGTGGTTTGATCAATCCGGCCTGCCTTGGGTGATGCCTTCCCCCAACATGCCGACTCTAGATACTGCGACTGTTTATCCAGGCATGTGTCTTCTAGAGGGAACAAATATTTCGGAAGGCCGCGGCACAACGCGTCCATTCGAGATTTTCGGCGCACCGTTTATTCAAGCCGAAGCGCTCTGCCGCGAGCTCAATGCACTAAGATTACCCGGCGTGTTCTTTCGCGAGAATTATTTCCAGCCGACTTTTCAGAAGTTCGCCGGTGAACTTTGTAGCGGTGCGCAGTTGCACGTCATCGATCGAAACGCGTTTCACCCCTTTCAAACAGGCGTTGAAATCATTCGTATACTCCGAAAATTGTACCCAGGGGAATTCGCCTGGACGCAGCCACCCTACGAATACGAATGGAAACGACTTCCCATCGAAGTTTTGATCGGCGGTCCGATCGAATCGCTTTTCGGCACCTGATCGTCGCGCTTGCGGCGTTCACCATTGTGGCCGCAAGTCGCTTGGATCTCCGAGCAGACATTCCCTGGCCTGAAGTTGTCCAGCGGCTTGCGCATGAGAATGAAAGATTGGCGCGGCGTCCCCAGGGACATAACGGCGAATACTTCGTCGTCTGCACTCTCTATTACACGCCGAAAGAATCCGGCTTTACTTTCGAACGCGGATTTGATGCGACGCCGGTCACAAAACCGGGTTTGCGCGGGCAAAAATACGCGCGTGACTTTCTGCGCTCGGTGAAGAAGGAAGGCTTCGGCCGGATCGTTACACCGGTCAACGGACGCAATTATATTCGTTACAATGGCGGAGATTCCTATGCGTTCGCTTCGGCCCCTACTGGCGGAGGCGGCGTTTTGGTTCCACGCTTTTCCGCTGCGATGAAGTTTGCTCATAGCACCCTCCGCCGTGGCGCGATCATCGAGACCGAGTCCCCGGATTTGCAGAAGGTTTTTCACAGTAATCGCTGGAAGATCATGGATACCGGCGGCGGTCTCCGTCGCTGGCAGATCGACTGCTATTACGGAGAAGACGAGCCTCTCGGGCCGGGCAAGTTTATGGGGCGGCCGCGCGCAACCACCTTCGAATACGCATATGCCAACGCACGGATCACCGATTGATGTGAAACCCTTTACTGTGCGGCTCAATTTGCACGGAGACCTGGATTTTTTCCTCCGATCAGGAGCCCATGATCGAAGGGTCGAACGCAGCTTGAGCGAAAAGACGGCAGTTAAGGATGTGATCGAGTCATGCGGGGTGCCGCATCCGGAAGTCGACTTGATCCTCGTGAATGGGAACCCGGTCGATTTCTATTATGGGATCGCCAGCGGCGCAGATATCGAGCTTTATCCGGTCGGAACGCCATCCACGTTATTTACGGAGGAACGATTACAAGTTGCCATAGATACGACGTTTGTCGCAGACGGACATCTTGGACGACTTGCGCGCAACTTGCGTGTACTTGGCTTTGATGTCGCCTACGATCCACTGGCGGAAGATCGGCAATTGCTTGAAATAATGGAACGCGAAAATCGGGCGCTCCTGACACGCGACCGTCGTTTGCTTATGCACGCCGTAGTAAAGACCGGTTACTTCCCGCGCTCACAAAACGCTGACGAACAAACCGTCGAAGTAATCCGCCGCTTTAATCTTCTCGATTCCATTGCGCCATTTACGCGATGCGTTCGCTGCAACGGGCCGCTGCGAAATGTTTCCAAGGCAGAAATAGTTGAGCGGCTCGAGCCGCTTACCAAAATCTACTACGAGCAATTCCGGCGTTGCACCGATTGCGAGCAGATTTATTGGCCTGGGTCGCACTTCTTGAAACTACAAAAACGCATCGAACAAATCCGCGCGAATTTCGCCGGTTGAGCTAACGCTACGCACGAGCCTTTGTAGGCAGGAGCGAATTCGATCGTATTGTCGCCAATTCTGAAATGAAACCTGCGCTCTGCCGCACTGTCTGTTTAGTTGCTGTATTTCTGTCGTGGAGCATGTCCCGCGAAGGCGGTTCCTCCAGGAATACTTTGGGGGCTTTGCGCACAAGCCCGGCACCACTTACGGCAGCGTGAACGCCTCTATCTGTGAACGATTTATCCCCGATTTTAAGAGTCCCAACGTCGTCGATCTGATTGCTGGATCTCCCTTCCCGGATTCCGCATAGCAAAGCTGAACGTAAAGAGTTGTGACGTTCCAAACCGAGGAGGCAAACAGATTGAAAAGCACGGCAAGTGCTACCAAGACCGCGCCGACGATTACATTCAAAAACCAAATCTCGCTCTTTTGCGTGAGGCTGAACGTCGCGATGTGCGTCAGCAATCCCAGAAGAGGACGGAGTTACTCCATCGGACGGAGAAAATGGCTAAAGGCCCAGTCGGCCGCGGCCGACCCTTGTCGCCGCGCCACTTCGTCGTCGGAGCGGAAGTGGATTCCCTGATAGACACGGACACTGACGACATCACTAGCCGCATCGGAAAAGCGATGATAGACCATCGTTGTGTTGGAAGTCGTGCTCGTCATCGAGAAGGTCGTTCGATCCCCGAAGAAATGCTTGAGAGTACGCGTCATGGCACCTGTAAGATTATTCATGCCCGACGTATAGCC
>JBKPLX010000060.1:0-13771 GCA_046731855.1 Verrucomicrobiota bacterium
GAAAAACCCGAATGCTACCGTCGCGCGAATTTACGTGGAAGTCCGCAAAACCCGGCTTCCATAGAGATTTGCAAACCGTGCTAAACAATCAGGTTTTGGTGCTTAACCGCCTGTGGCAGGCGGTTAACATCTGCTCGGCGCGTCGCGCGTTCGCGCTGGTATATGCCGGTCACGCCCACATTGTGTCCTCCGATGCGGCGAACAATTTCATGACGCACGATTTCGAAAGCTGGCGCGATTTGTCGGCCAATGCGCCGGATCACGAAGTCGTCACGACGATTTCGTTCAAGATTCGTATCCCGCGGGTGATTGTGCTTCTGGTGTTCGATCGGCTTCCAAAGAAGGAAGTCAAGTTTACCCGGCACAACGTGTTCGAGCGCGATAAGAACACCTGCCAGTACTGCGGCCAGGCGTTCGACCGCAGCGAACTCAATCTGGATCACGTCGTGCCGCGTGATCGCGGAGGAACAACCACGTGGGAGAACGTGGTGTGCTCGTGCATCAGTTGCAATACGCGCAAGGGCAATCGGCTCCCGCGTGAAGCGCACATGAGCCTGATTCGCAAACCGAAGCGACCGAAGTGGCGGCCGTTCGTGCACGTCACATTTTCCGCCCCGCAGCACGATCTCTGGAAGCACTTTGTCGATCTGGCGTACTGGAACGTCGAACTGAGCGACTGAGCTTTGCTTCACGACTCGTTGAAGCGTTAAAAACGGGCTGCTTCAACCGGTCATCGTTTTAACGCATCCAGAATCGGCTGCGGATAAACGCCCAGCCAAATCGTGGCAATAATCAAAGCGCTGATCGTCAGACGTGACAGTCCGTTCACAGGGATCTTGTCCGTCTTGACGGCGGACTGCCAGTACATCGCGCGAACCACTTTAAGATAATAATAAAATCCGCAGCCGACAGTGATGACTCCAACGGCGACCAGGGCCGTCTGATGCTGCAAAATTGCTGCATAGAAGATAAAAAACTTTCCTAGGAATCCTGCCGTGAACGGCACCCCGGCAAGCGAGATCATTCCTACCAGCATCGCGAAAGCGAGAAAGGGCGAACGCTTCGCCAATCCATCAAAATCGTCAATTTGCTCGCCGGTTTGCTGGGCCACAATTATCAAAACTGCGAAGCTAAGAAGCGTCATGAGCAGGTACGCAACGAGATAGAAGCCTATGGCTGACGCGTCGGAACATGCTACGCCAATCAGGAGATAGCCGGCGTGCGCGATACTTGAGTACGCAAGCAATCGTTTCAGATTTGCTTGCGGCAGAGCCGCGAGATTTCCATAGATCAACGTCAGCAGCGCGATCACAACAATCAGTCGCTGTGTTTGAGGCAGCGCCAGGAATGGTTGCAACACTCGAAGCAGCACGACGAATCCAGCGGCCTTCGAACCCACGGAAAGATACGCAGTTACCGGTGTAGGTGCGCCTTGGTAAACATCCGGCACCCAGATCTGGAAAGGCACCGCGGCGATTTTGAAACCGAGCGCTACCAGAATAAACACCATGCCTAAAAGCGCTGCGTTGCGGTCTGTTGCTGGATTTGCCAGCATGTCCGCGATTCGCTGGAGATTCGTCTGACCGGTCACTCCGAAAATCCACGCGATTCCATACACGAGAAATGCCGTCGAAAGGGCGCTTAGAACGAGATATTTCGTTCCCGCTTCGAGAGTCATCGGGTTCCGCCGAGTGAAGCTGACAAGTACGTAAAACGAGATCGTTACCAGCTCCAGCGAAACAAAAATGAAGACGAAATCGATTGCTGACACGAGGTACATCAGTCCGACGCACGTGAAAATGGGCAACGCGAAAAATTCGCCAAGACCTGCTTGCAGCGCAGTGCCAGGAAAAGAATTGCGCAGTACCGGGGCGTAGTCGGTCATCAGGACCAGCACGAGGATTGTCGTAAGCAATGAGAATTGCTTGAAGAAGATCGCCAGGCGATCTGCGGTGTAAAAACTCCCGAAGCCGGTTGCTTGACTGGTCGATGCACTGGGGGCCACGAAGAAGCTTGCCGCGAGGACCAGCCCGAGACCGGCGATTGCCACGAATGCCAGGATCCGTTTGTCAATTTTCGTGACAAAAGCTTCTAATAACAGGATCGCTATCCCAAGTACCAGCACTGCGACCTCAAGTTCTGGCGCCGTGATCATAGTCATCTGACAGCGATCTGCCGAATGTTGTAGCCGCGTGGATGGGTCGAGGCGCTTGGGTGAGGATCTCTGTCGTAGCTACAGGACTCCATGTGTGTGAGGTGGCGGTCAGTCGTGAGATAAGTGCGAAGGACGGGCGTCACCGTTTGCACAAGAGATTGCGGGAAGAATCCGTAGCAAAGAAGTCCTCCAATCATCAATATGACAGGAGTTCGCAGCGGCGGGCGAAGATCGACAATGTCTTTCCATCGGTCGCTCAGAGTGCCCATGAACGTCTTGCGATAGGCCCGCAGCATGTAAACCGTGGAGATGACCACTCCCCAGAGCGCAAGCACTGTCGCAACTTGGAAAATGTGAAAGTGACCCATTTCCCAGCCATTCTTGAACGCGCCAAAAAAGATCATGATTTCCCCGGCAAAGTTCGCCAGACCAGGAAGGCCGATTCCGGCAAATACGCCGAAGCCAAAAGCGAGGCTGGCAAAGGGCATTACTTTGGCAAGGCCACCCAGTTCATCAAAAGCCAACGTGCCCGTGCGCTTCCGCAATTCTCCAGCAAGCGCGAAGAGCAGCGCAATCGAAAGGCCATGAGCAAACATCAGAACAACAGCGCCAGTCGTGGAGAGTACCGTCGCGCTCGCAATGCCGAGAAAAATATACCCCATGTGCATCACGCTCGAGTAACCGAGCATCCAGTCGAGCCGTTTCTGAGCGATCGTGACCAGACCAACGTAGATGATGTTCCCAAGCAGCAGCACCACGAGGAGATCTGACCAGTAACGCGCGCCGTCAGGTAACAACGGAATAGCCAAACGCAACAGACCGTACAAGCCAAATTTCTTTAACACACCTGCATGCAACATCGCTGCTGGCGCTGGAGCCGAAGCGTACGCTTCCGGCGCCCAAGTGTGGAATGGAAAGAGCGAGATAAGAATTCCAAAACCCACCAGTAGCAGCAGGTAAACATGGCGTTGTGCGTCCGCCGCGATCTGACCCAGACCGGCGGCGGCCGTTAGGGCGCGAATGTCGAAGGTGCGTGCAGAGTCGGGAAAGCTTTGATAAAGAAGGATCAAGCCAAGCAGCAAAATGAAGCTGCCAATTGCCAGGTAGATCGTGATCTTCCACGCTGCCGCGACACGGTTTCCGCTGCCCCAGATCCCGATCAATAAGAATGTTGGGATGAGCGCGAGCTCATGAAATGCGTAAAAGAAAAATAAATCGATTGAGGCAAACGCGCCGATAGCACCGCCGGAAATAAATAAGAGACAGGCGTAGAACGCATTCTCATATCTCTCGATCGTGCCTGTAAACCAAACAGCAGCCACTGTGACGATCGTGGCAAGTAATACCATGACAAGACTCAACCCGTCGATGCCTGTCGTGAAATTCAAATGCCACTCGGGAGAAATGGTAAAGGAAGTAACATGCTGGAAATCGTGTTGGCCCTGGTCGAAAGAGACCAGGAGAAACAATGTCGCCGCAAATGCTAAGACCGATGCGGCTAACGCACTCTTACGCGCCGGCGCGCCAGCCATGATTATAATGGCGGCGACGATTGGGCAGAAAATAATAAATAAAACCATTAGCGGAAGACGGCGAAGTAGATAACGGCAACAACACCCAGGCCGAACAGAAACACGTAAGCCTGCAGATTACCCACCTGAATCAGTCGCAGCAGCGCGCCGATCCCCAATGTTCCACGACTGCCGCCATCGACGGCGGCAGTATCGATGATCCATCGATCAAAGAAAGCCGCAACGCGTGCGAACAGTTCTTGTGTCCAGTTGATCAGCCAGGCGTAGAATTCATCGAAATAAAACTTGTGGCGCAGAACCTCGACATCGATTGGTTCGCTCGTTCGGTTGCGGTAGATGGCAATCGCCAGCCCGCATCCGACGATTAGAGCGCCGAATGCAATGGCAGGAATAAAGAAAGAGGCGTCCTTTTCTACCGGAAGCGCGAGAAAGTTTCGCGCGAAAAATCCAAATCCGGCCAAGGCGGCGAGAACTGCGAGCACAATCAACGGCCCAGTCATCACCAGCGGTGATTCCTTGCTCTTGCGTGCGACTTTGCTGCGTGAATCGCCGAAGAAAACGATGACCAGCAAACGCACAACGTAAAAGGCCGTTAGAAACGCTGTGAACAGTCCAATGACGAAAATGGGCAGGTTGCGTTCGTAGGCGAGCGCAAGGATTGCATCCTTACTGAAGAATCCACTGAATGGTGGGCAGCCGATCAGCGCCAGCGCTCCGACAAGGAAGGTAACGAATGTGATCGGGAGTTTCTTGGAAAGTCCCCCCATTTGCCAGATGTCCTGCTCGTGATGAAGCATCACGATGATCGAGCCGGCACCGAGGAAGAGAAGGGCTTTAAAAAACGCATGGGTAAAAAGGTGAAACATGGCAGCGTCGTTCGAGGCGAGACCGACAGCCATTATCATGTAGCCAAGTTGCGACAGTGTTGAGTAAGCCAGAATGCGTTTGATGTCGTTTTGCTGCGTTGCAATTAACGCGGCCATCGCCGCGGTGATGGTGCCGATCCAGGCAACGACCAAAAGCGCAGTCTGCGACGCTTGAATGACGAAAGCGACCCGAACCAACATGTAAACGCCTGCCGCGACCATTGTCGCTGCGTGGATGAGCGCGGAAATTGGCGTCGGACCTTCCATCGCGTCCGGTAACCAGACGTGCAACGGAAACTGCGCGGACTTTCCAATCGCGCCGCAGAAGATCAATAGCGCGGCGATTGTGACAAACGCCGGATGACTTGCCAGAGTCGGCATTTGTGGCGTGATCTCTGAGAACACAACAGAACCGGTCGCCATCCAAACCATCAGGATCCCAATCATGAATCCGAAATCGCCGATGCGAGTGGTGATAAATGCTTTGTTGCCGGCATCCGCGGCAGCATCGCGAAAGAACCAGTGGCCAATCAAAACGTAAGACGTAAAGCCCACTAATTCCCAAAAAATGAAGAGCATGACGAAATTATTCGCGAGAACGATGCCGAGCATCGCAAACATGAAGAGCGAAAGCGCCGCGAAATAACGGGACTTACCTTCATCATCCCGCATGTAACCCAGCGAATAAATATGAATCGTTGCTCCGACACCGGAAACGACGACGAGCATCGTCTTGCTTAGCTGGTCCAGCGTAAAGCCGAACGGCACTTTGAAGGCGCCGCCAATGTTGATCCAGGTGAACTCAGCCGCAGTGATGCTGGACTGCGTGAAGATCAAACAGCTGCACGCGAAGCTCCCGACTACGGCCGCAATCGAAATAAGACTGCTGACCGCTTTCCAACGCAGCGTGAATAGTGTGATAACAGCCGCGCTAACCAGCGGCGCTAGAAGAATGATCCACGGCAAAAATGAATTCATCGGATCACTAAAATTTCAGGCTGCTGATGTCTTTGACGTCTGTGGTCTGTCGTGCCCGATAGAGCGCGACAAGGATGGCAAGACCCACGGCAACTTCAGCCGCTGCCACAGTGATGATAAAGAAAACGAAGACCTGCGCGTTGTAGTTAGGCAAGCCGTTTGAATCGAGGCGGAACCGGGAAAAAGCGACGAGCGACAAGTTTGCCGCATTCAGCATCAGCTCCAGTGACATGAGGATGATGATTAGATTGCGGCGCAGCATCACGCCTGCAAAGCCGATTGCGAAAAGAATGCCGCTTACGATCAGATAATCGCCGAGCGTGATCATAATTACCGAGATTCGCGTTTGCTCAAAAGCACGACGCCAACTGTCGCCACCAACACTAGGACGCCGACAATTTGAAATGGCAGGTTGTAATTCCCAAAGAGTGTCGCGCCGATATTTCGAACATCGTCGATTGTCGATCCTGGAAGCGGCGGGAAAGCCTTGTGAGCAATAGTAAAGTGACGGACCACAGAAAAAATCTGACCCAACAAGATTAGAGCAACAGCGAGTCCTCCTGCTGAGGCCAGCCAGTTGATCTGGCGACCTTCTTCGGCGCGAAGATCGAGGAGCATGATGATGAAAAGGAAAAGCACCATCACGGCCCCTGCATAAACGAGGACTTGAATGATTCCGATAAAATACGCGTTTAGCGACATGAAGAGCGCCGCGAGACCCAGAAATGACATGACCAAGCTCAGGGCACTGGCCACGGGATTGCGGTTGAGGACGACGGCTGCGCCGAAGATCAATGTCAGCAAAGCAAAGATCCAAAACAGAAACGGAGACATGAGTTACTGGAGTGGAGCAGTAATGGAGCAATGGAGAGATGAATTCCTATCCCCTGTCGGCACCCCATTACTCCAATACTCTATTACTCTAGTTCTGCTCATTTCTTCTTGTTCCATTTCAACACGACACCGTGCATTACTCCGCCGATCTCGAGCAGTTTCTCCTTGTGATGCACCATCTCTGCGCGCGTGTAGCCGGTAATGGCGTAATCCTTGCGTAGAAAAATCGCCTGCTCGGGGCAAACCTCTTCGCACATTCCGCAAAAAATGCAGCGGATCATGTCGATATCGAATGCTTCAGGGTATTTCTCGACTTTGGCGAACCGATCGGTTGAGGGAATTTCGCCCGGAATAATTTTGATCGCGCGCGGTGGACAAATGAACTCGCAAAGCTGGCACGCGACGCAACGCACACGTCCATCTTCATCGCGGACAAGCGCCGGCGCGCCGCGATAGTAGTCCGGCAAGTTGCCGTCCCATTTTTGTTCTGGGTACTGCATCGTAACCTTCGTGCGCCCTAGAAGCAGATTTTTGAAATGCTTAAACGTGATGGCCAGACCAGCGACGATGGCAGGCAAATACCATCGCTCGCGCCAGTTCAGCTTTGGTCGTGGAACAGTGATGGTCATAGACGAAGATTAAGATCGAATGAAAGGCAAAATTGCCGCGACAAAGAAGATATTTACCAAAGCGATCTCGAAGAAGAAAAGCCAGCCGAGGCGCATCAGTTGGTCATAACGAAATCGGGGCAGGGTCCATCGCACCCACATGAAAATGAAAATGACGACGGCGACCTTTGCGAAGAAGACCGCGATGTTTATCAGACCGAAGATCCACCCGTGAGAGCCATCGGGAATTCCCGGGAAATGCCAGCCGCCGAAGAACAAGGTCACGATCACCGCCGATCCGGTGATCATTGCTGCGTATTCGCCAAGAAAATACAGGGCGAACTTCATCGAGCTGTATTCAGTGTTGTAACCGCCTGCGAGTTCCTGCTCGGCCTCGGGAAGGTCAAATGGCAGCCGGTTTGTCTCTGCAAACATTGCGATCATGAACACAAGGAAGGAAATGATCATCGGGACCGTGAGCAACCACTTCCAGGGATTTACCCAATCGCCGATGAACGGTGCGATGAACCAGCCTTGTTCGATCTGGTAACGCACGACACTGGTCAGACGCAGATTGCCGACCACCAGGAAAACGGGAATGGCTGCCAAGCCCAGCGAGAGCTCGTAGGAGAGCATTTGCGCACTGGAACGAATTCCTCCTAGAAACGGGTATTTGGAATTGGACGCCCAGCCGCCAATAACGATTCCGTAAACGCCAAGCGATGCGATAGCGAACACGAACAAAATGCCGACGTTTACATCGGCGATCACCATCGGGACGCCGAACAGCGTGCTGCCAAATGGGACAACGGCGATGGTGATGATCGCCGGCATGACTGCCAGACACGGCGCGAGCCAGTAATAAAGTGTGTCCGCTGCGCGCGGCGTGAAGTCTTCTTTCAACAGCAACTTGAACATGTCGGCAAGCGGCTGAAGGAGACCGGCCGGTCCGACGCGATTTGGCCCCAGGCGGTCTTGAATTGCCGCGCTGACGCGGCGCTCGGCGTAAACCGCATAGGAAACCATCGTCAGAATCACTAAGAGAATGCCGACAATTTTCAGTAGCGAGGTGATGACGAAAAAGGAATCCATCGCGATCTTGCTTTCTAGTGCGTTGCAGTAGCGGCCTTACGCACTTCATCGACCTGTCGCCGGACAGCGCGGCGTCTCGCCTGAATCGCGACCGCTTGCTCGATTGCTTCTTCGTCTCTTGGATGCACTGGCGGCAATTCTTCCATTTTCAAAATGTGCACGCCGAGGTCGCCGATCTTGTTCAAGCTCAATCCGGCAAATTGCGGAACTGTCTCGCTGATTCGGCGAAAAACATCATCGATGGAGAGAATAGAATCGCCACCGCCGACTGCCTGGAGCAAATCCCGCAAAACCTCCCAATCGTCGCGCGCGTTCCCCGGCGGGCGCACGGCGCGATTCAATCGTTGCAATCGCCCTTTGCCATTGATCATCGAGCCGCGTTTTTCGGCAAATCCGCAGGCGGGCAGAAGGACCGTCGCTTTTTCGGTCGCTTCATTCGACAAAATATTCATCATGATCAACACAGGCAGCTGCGCCAGTTGCTCAACTTGTATGCCCAAATGCATTGTGTTTTCCTTCAAAATCAGCAGCGCCTTGATTTTTCCTGATTTCACAGCTTCTGAGATCGCAAGCAGATTCGCGCCTGGCTCAGTTGCCGATCCCAGAATGAGTCGCGCGCCGTTTGTATTCGGGTTGCGGTCTTTGTTAAGCAGGATGTTATCGCCGGGCTCGCGTCGTGGTACGACGTCAATCCATTGCGTGCCTAACGACTTCGCCAGTTGCGCTGTTAGCCAAAGCTCCTCATTCGTCATGCGCGCAGAGGCAATGATGCCAATTTCCGAACCGGAGAACTGCTTTAGCTGAAGCGCCGCCTGCGCGATTGCGGTAGACCAGTCGACGTAGGCGAGTTGTCCCTCGAAACGGATTTGCGGTTCGAGCAAGCGGTTCTCGGCTTCGAGATATTTGAAGTTGAGTCGTCCGTAATCACACATCCAGCATGAATTGACATGGTCGTTCTCGCGCGGGGTCTGCCGGTAGATCACGTCCTCTCGCGTTCCGACAATGGTGTTGCAGCCTGTCGCGCAACTGGTGCAGATGCTTTTGGTCTCCTTCAAAAACCAGACGCGCATCTTGAAGCGAAAATCGGTGGAAGTCAGAGCGCCGACCGGGCAAATATCGACCGTGTTTAGCGAATAATTATTTTCCAGGCTCTTGCCGGGATGCGCGGTCAGCACCGTGTAACTGCCGCGATCGGCGAAGCCGAGCACATCGTCGTTCGCGATCTCCTGACAAAAACGAATACAGCGCGAGCAGAGAATGCAGCGTTCATCATCGAGCCTGACACGCGGCCCGAGCACGACGTTTTTCGGTTTCTTGACTTTGTGTTCGAGAAAACGCGATTTGCTCGTGCCGAAATCGACGCTGAACTCCTGCAACTGACATTCGCCAGCCTGATCGCAGATAGGGCAATCAAGCGGATGATTGATGAGAAGGAATTCCATTACGCCACGCTGGCATTCCTTCACCAGAGCTGAATTGGTCCTGACGCCCATTCCTTCAGCGATATCTTGCGCACAGGAAATTTGAGGCCGAGGCATCCAGTTGATGATCGGTTTGTTGTCAGGGCCAAGCTCTGGTTTGCGGTCCGGTCCGAGTCTTGGAAATCCCATCTCGATCAGGCAAATCCGGCAATTGCCCGGCGAGCTGAGTCTTTTGTGATAACAATAGCGCGGCACATAACTGCCAGCCTGTTCGCAGGCTTCAATTACACGGGTGCCCTTTGGAAACTGATGCCACACCCCGTCAATCTGGACGTTCAGGAGCTGTGGCGATGGAACTGGATCGGGCATTATCTTGTCACAAGGGTTTGACTCAAATCGTACCGGCGGCGCCAGCTTTTTCCCACCCGGGATCGTGCGCCATGGGAACTGTAGGAATCGTTTCCTCTTCAATTAACTCTTCGGACGTGTATTCCGGTGGCAGCGGCGGCGGCATCGGTTTTTGAGCGCGAGCGGCGAATTCTTCCGGAAATTTCTGGACAAAACTTTGCGTCGGCCACGCGCATGCCTCGCCAAAGGCGCAAATGGTGCGCCCGGCGATATTATCGCCAATGGTCTTTAGCGTGTTTGGATCTTCCGTGACACCGCCGCCGCGCAACATGCGGTCGGTGATTTTCTTCATCCAAAGCGAGCCCTCGCGGCAGGGTGTGCACTGGCCACAGCTCTCGTGCGCATAGAATTCGTTGATGTTATTGAGCACCCAAACCACGTCGCGGGAATCATCCAGCACAATGACCCCGCCAGAACCGGCCATCGAACCAGCTGCGGCGAGCGAATCGAAATCCACCGGGATCTCATCAATCGAGATATCCCGGTCGATAGTTGATCCGTCCGCCTGGTGCTGTTTGAGTTTGAATCGTTCATCGGCCCGCAAGACCTTCGCAGAACTTCCCCCTGGTATTACCGCCTTTAGTTTGCGGCCAGGTTTTAATCCGCCGGCCATTTCATAAATAAGCTGACCCATCGTTACCGCGCCGACCTCAATTTCGAAATAACCGGGCCGCTGTACGTCACCGCTTACACACACGATCCTTGTGCCAGTGTTGTTTGGTCGGCCCAGGCGGGCATACTCCGCGCCGCCCATGGCTATGATGTGTTTCACGTGGCAGAGGGTTTCCACATTGTTGACGATCGTTGGGGACATGTAGAGGCCCAGAACGGCTGGGAAATAGGGTGGCTTGATTCGTGGATAGCCGCGTTTGCCTTCCAGCGATTCGATCAAGCCGGTCTCTTCGCCGCAGATGTAAGCGCCTGCCCCGCGATGAATGTACACCTCGGCGTCAAATCCGGAGCCAAGAATGTTTTTCCCAAGAAAATTATGTTTACGCGCTTCTTCGATGGCGCGTTCAAGGATTTTTGCGCCTTCCGGGAATTCACCTCTGATGTAGATGTAGGCAGTGCGCGCGTTCAACGCGAAACAAGAGATCAGAATTCCCTCCAATAGCTGATGTGGATCCTCGTGGATGATGTAGCGGTCCTTGAAGGTGCCCGGCTCAGACTCGTCGGCATTACAGATCAAGTACACCGGTCGTTTTTCATCCAGCTTGATGAAGCTCCATTTCAAACCGCATGAGAAACCCGCGCCGCCGCGACCGCGCAATCCCGAGTTCTTGACTTTATTGATAATCTCGATGCGCGGGATCGTTAGCGCTTGCTTCAATTGCTCGTACCCGCCCGCGCGCAGATAACAGTCGATGTCTGTGGTCCAATCGTCGCGTCCAAGGTTTTTAAAAATCAATCGATGTTCCAATGGATGTGGAGCGGTTCGATGGACAATTTTTCGAGTCGGATTTTGGATAACCTCCGTCACAGAGTCGGGCCTTACGTTTTCGTGCAGCTGCTCGTTTACCATGCAGACAGGCGCCGTGCCGCAACTGGCAAGGCATTCAACGAACTCGACGCTGTAATTGCCATCGGGACTAAGGGATATCGGATCATGCATTCCTTCTCCATGTCCTTCGCGATTAATTCCGGTCGCCGCGCACAGATTTTCCATTAACTGAAAGCCGCCTGCCATTGCACAGCTGAGCGTGCGACAGACGCGAATGTGTGTCTTGCCGGCAGGTTTCTGGCGAAACATCGGGTAAAAGGTGACCAACTCGAAGATGTTGATCGGCTCAAGCCCGAGCTTCGCCGCGATCCAAATTACGGCGTCATCGCTGATGAAACCAAAGTGTTCCTGCCACAAGTGAAGCAGTGGCATCGCCGCGCTGCGCCGGTGCTCGTTCGGGTAGCGCGCGATTGCCGCGTCCATCGTCCGCTCCAACTCGGCGGGAACACGCGTGTTCGTCGAGTCCACAATAGCGTGAGAGTTAGTTAGACAATGTGCTCTCCTTCGACTGCACTTTGTCGTCCTTGAAAACAATCGTCACCGAGTCTTTGCCCTGCCGGTAAACGTAGGTCGTTTTTTTCATGATAACGAGATCTTCATTGGTAATGGAGGTCGGGTGTCCCAGGATTGATTCCACCTGTTTCTTTGACATGCCCTCTTCCACCTGGTCCACATTATCTTTAGAGATGCGCTTTCCTGGAGTGCACGAAACTCCGAGAACGAGCACGAGTACGAGCAAAAATCGAGATATTGATCGCAGCATGTTCATCTGTCGCACTCCCCCATGACGAAGTCCAGACTCCCCAGCACGGCTGGTACATCGCTGACCATGCAACCCGGCAAAAGCTCAGGCAGGATACTTAAGTTTACGAATGACGGCGCTCGGATCTTCAAGCGATAAGGTACGCCCCCGCCTCTGCTGTTGACGTAAAAGCCTAGCTCGCCCTTTGGGTTTTCCGCCGCGAAATAGACCTCGCCTGGCGGAGCATCGAGCCCCTCGGTGACGACAATAAAATGATGGATCAATTCTTCCATCTTGGTCATGACGCGCGATTTGGGTGGCACCATGTTTTTCCAATCGGCTACGTTGATAGGGCCGCTCGGCAATTTATCTATTACCTGACGCAGGATCCGCACGCTCTGTCGCATTTCCCCAATTCGCACCAGGTAGCGGTCATAGCAGTCTCCGGCGCTACCGATCACTACGTCGAAATCGTACAGCTCGTAGTCGAGATAGGGATGTTTGCGACGCAAGTCGTACTCAATTCCGCTGCCCCGCAAATTTGGTCCCGACAGGGCATATGCGATTGCACGCTCCTTCGAGATCACGCCAATGTCTTTTGTTCGATCGACAAAAATGCGATTACGCGTGAGCAGTTTATCGCACTCGTCGAGGCTAGGAATGAATTCATCCAGGAATTTCTTGAGCTGCGGAATGAAATGTTCGGGGAGGTCCCGGATTTGGCCGCCCACCCGCGTATAAGAGGTCGTAAAGCGGGCTCCGGTCAACAGCTCGAAGAGATTATAAAGTTTCTCGCGCTCAGTGAAAGTGTACAAAAAGACCGTCATCGCGCCGAGATCGAGTGCCATCGCTCCTAACCCGAGCAAATGCGAGGAGATCCGTGACGTTTCGCAACAGATCGTGCGAATGGCTTTCCCGCGCGGCGGGATATCCCAGCCCATCAATTTTTCAACAGCAAGCGCGTAAGCAACGTTATTCGACAGTGGCGCGAGATAATCCAGCCGATCGGTGTAAGGCACGAACTGGTTGTATTGCATGTTCTCGGCGATCTTTTCATCGCCACGATGCAGGAAGCCGATGTCTGGCGTGGCTTTGGTGATGATCTCGCCGTCGAGTTCGAGCACGAGTCGCAAAACGCCATGCGTGGCGGGGTGCGATGGCCCCATATTGAGGACCATCTTTTCACCAATGTCGCTATCAGCACGATGCACTTCTGCGTCCGCCGCGACAACTCGCGTCACGGGATCAGGCGATTCAATCTCACGCGTGGTGAAGGGCATGGCAGAAGTTAAAAGGTTACAACGTTACAAAGTAAAACCGATAACATTTACGCTGGCGAGTGAGCCAGCGCGCGCAAGCAATTTCAGCGTCTTCGTAGCGCCGGCGCGCCGGGATCGGGCTGCATGCGCGCAATTTCACGTTTGAATCGCCCGAAACGGGCACCGATGGTGAAATCTCATGAAAAAAATCGCGCTGCTTTTCGCTGGCCAGGGCGCTCAAATCGTCGGAATGGGACGCGATCTTGCGGAACAATTCCCCACGGCAGCCGACCTGTTCCAGAGAGCGGATGACGTCCTTGGGCGGAAGTTAAGCGAAATTGCATGGAACGGACCGATTGAAGGTCTGACTAAGAC
>JBKPLX010000061.1:0-11737 GCA_046731855.1 Verrucomicrobiota bacterium
AGCGGATTCCATGTTATTACTTTATTTCCTGTTTTCATTTTATTTTACCTTTCTGGATTGAGTTAAAGCCATCTTCCTGCATCGCGCTCACCGCTTCTTGTGAGAATTGACCCGAATCTTGTGCACGTTGAGGAGTAGCCCCGTGAAAGGGGGACGCGAGGCCACTTCGCTGGGATTGCGAAGTATTCCAGAATCGATGGTTACAAGCTGGCGCAGCTAGCTTTCCGGACAGGCCTTTGAAATATGTCATGTCCAAACATTTGACATTTCACGCGCCGCGAACCCGCGAGGACTAAATTTTATTTGAGCGCTAAGGAAAGGTAGACGTAAGAATTAAGAAGTTAGAACCATTGGGAAGTTAGGAAGACTGGCATTTTTCAAAAGATGCAGGCAGTATCCGTTAGTCCATGAAACCGCCGCTCCACAAAATTGTCATGTGCCTGTCGATCTTCACCCTGTTTGGTGCCCCTGACATAGGGCAAGCGGGACCTTTCGACGACTTTTTTAGATCGATACGCAACTCGTTTGCGCGCCCCGCACCAAAGCCGCGATCGACGCAACCGCGCCGGAGCAGTCGTAAGCAAAGTAATGAGGCTCCACCAAGCGAAGCTTCAGATGCTTCGAATAACCAGACGTTACCGAGCCCGACTCCGGTCCCTGCGCCTCCAAGTCGAGACAATATCCGCATAGCGAAAGCAACGGCTGCCAGGAAGAACCGAAACAGTGACTTGCCTTACGGAATTCCTGTGCCCGGAAAACAAGGCTTGGTCACCAGTCCGTTCTCGCCGGACAGTGGTTACATCGACGTCCGGAGTTTTCCGCCCGGAACCGAGGTGAGAGATCCTTACACAGGCAAGACATTTCTTACACCGTAACCCACGCCTACGAAAGGCAGACCTAGCCAGTCGCGAAGCCAGCGCAACTTCAGCGAACGGCCGGTGTTTTCATTAACGAAGTTAAACAGGGGGATACTATGAGAAGCGCTCTTTTGATTTGTACCGGAATCGTAACGCTCGCGCTGATGGCGGGCGCTCAGGTACCAAACAACCACAGAAAGGCGCCGCAATATTCCGGATACCGAGGCATGAGCACTGTCCGGCAGGCGGTACCACGACGTACGTTTTCGCCTGCGCGATCTCGCCAACCGGCATTTTCAACCGCGCGATCCCGCCAGCCGACTTTCAGAACGACACCGACGCGACCACGAATAAACAGTTCATTCGCGAATCGGTCCACAATGACCAACACGGCTGCTTGGAGAAGAACGCGCCCGCCTGTAACGAATGACTGGCGAGAGTCCCGATTTGGCGTACGACCGCGCCCGAGCAGCGCATTCGCAAATCGGCACACAGCCGGCGGCATTGCGACTCACCGACCGACGCGTCTAACAACCGCCAATGATTGGCGAGACTCCAGGTTTAACGGACGACCGCGCCCAAGCGATTCGGTGCTCAATCGATTTACTATGAACGACCTTGCCGACCGAAGACAGACGCGCCGAGAGTTCAACAATAAATGGTCAGACGGTAACTTCCGGCGACAAACGCGCGGTTCGTTCGTTAACGGGTCCCGAAGTACCGCTTTTTGGAGCGGGAGGCGTGCAGCTGTCACCAATAATTGGAGAGGTTCCGAATTTTCCGGACGCCACTACTGGGCATTTCGCAATTACCAGCGCCAGTGGCACGACAGCGGTTGGTGGCATAACCACTGCGGCGACCGGATCGTTTTTGTCACCGTCTATTCCCAACCATTCCCATTCTACTTTGATGCAGGATATTGGTACCCAGCGTGGGGATACTATCCTGACTCTTACTATCCTTACGATGGTCCGATCTATGGCTACAACGATTTGCCGCCAGATGAGATCATCGCAAACGTCCAGACCCAGCTGTATAACGAGGGCTATTACGACGGTCCGATCGATGGGATCCTTGGGCCGGACACGCGTGCGGCAATCGCGGATTATCAGGCCGATCACGGGCTCGCGGTCACGGCGGCAATTGACGAGTCGACTGTTGAATCGCTGGGGTTGGTTTAGCGGGTTTCGTTCCTTGCTAGCCCCAGAGGTCGCGCGGCGGAATTCCAATCTTTCCGTGTCCGTATGGCATCGGACAATCACGATCCCGGGCGAGGAGTAGCGGGCCGTCGAGATCGATCCAGTCGGCGTTCGATGCTAGAAGGCGAGCGGGCGCGATTCCGAGCGAAGTGCAAACCATGCAACCGATCAATAATTTGAAGCCGCCGTCGCGGGCGCGCTCGCACAAGCGCAGCGCTTCGGTTAGCCCACCGGTTTTATCGAGCTTTACGTTAATGACTTCGTAACGGTTCGTCAGGCGAGGAAGATCGACAGTGGTATGGCAACTCTCATCGGCGCAGACTGGAATCGGATGATCGAGACTTTCGAGGGCTTCATCGGCTTTCGCAGGGAAAGGTTGCTCGATGAGTTCGACGTCTAATCGGTTCAGAGCCGGGACAATCTTCTTGTAATGCTCAGGCGACCATGACTCGTTGGCGTCGATAAGTAGTCGGACCGCTGGCGCCGCTTCACGCACAGCCTTGACTCGCGCAAGATCCGGGCGGTCGCCTCCAAGTTTGAGCTTCAGGATCGGCAGTCCCGCATTCGCACTCGCCGCGGCCCCCATTTTCTCCGGTGTATCCAGACTGATCGTAAACGATGTCTCAACTTCAGAAACAATCGGAATATTAGCCAACTCCCAGACGCGCTTCCCGGAAATTTTCGCCTCAAGATCCCGTAATGCACAGTCCAACGCATTGCGCGCGGCGCCTGCGGGCAGGAGGTCTTGCAGACTTTGGCGATTTAAATTCTTATCGCCTTGTATCGATTCGATCTGTGCCAATACCGAGGCAATGCTCTGGTTATAGCGCGCGAGCGGAACGCCTTCGCCGTGACCGATATGTTTGCCGTCGCTAACCGTCACAACGACGATCTGCGCTTCAGTGCGACTGCCCCGCGAAATACGAAACGGCTGCCTGAGAGGCCAGATTTCTTCGTGAGCTTCGATGGACAGAGGACTAATCGGCACAAAAGGAAATGAAGATAAGACAAGACGCACGGACTACAAAATTGCGAGACAACGGACGGCGGGACTTTGATCAGCGTGACCAGCGGTCTGTGTTCCGTAGCCAGTCGTTTTTGGCCAAAGAAGAACGTGACATCGGGTAGGTTTCGTCATTAACTGTGAAAAACTCCTTATCCCGCGTCTCTACGCGAGCCGACACACAGAATTATGAAGACGAAGAATTTGAAGAAAAAAATCCGGCGACTCGAAAAGCGTCTGCAAGAAGGTCCAAAGAAGCTGGCCAAGCTAAAACAAAGGCTGCAGGCGGCGGAATCAGCAAGGGCGGCGAAAGCCAGAAAGAAAGCGGCTAAGAAGTCTCCTAAGCCAATCCACGCGAGGAAATCGGGCGCGGTTAAGAAGCCGAAGAAAAAACTGAATCTTTCACCGGAACGTCGCGCTCAACTCGCGGCGGCGATGAAAGCCAGGTGGGCGGCCAAACGAGCCGCCGAGGCGAACGCGAAAGGCGCTTCGGGCGATAATCAACATTCCGCACCGCCCGGACCAACGCAACCGCCGCTGAACAGACCCGACGGCGTTTGAATGGGAGTACAGCCATCCTGGCTTTGGGGCCAGCAAGCATCCTGCCTGCCGAGAACTGATTTCAACCAGGCGAGACGCCCGGTTGCCCCACAGGCAAGATGCCTGTGCCCCTGTTCATTTGCGGCGGCGATGACCGCGGACCTCGGCATGTCGCGGACATGTCACGAGATGATCGTTGACCATCCCCGTCGCTTGCATCAACGCATAGCAGATGGTTGAGCCAACGAATTTGAATCCGCGTCGCTGCAAATCGCGACTCATCGCGTCGGATTCAGCTGTGCGCGCGGGAACGTCGGCCATGCGTCGCCAGCGATTCTGGATTGGTTTCCCGCCGACGAAGCTCCACAGATAAGCGTCGAAAGTCCCAAATTCCTTGCGCACGGCGAGGAACAGTTTTGCGTTCTCGATTGCGGCCGCGATTTTCAACCGATTCCGCACAATGCCGGCATCGCCAAGCAATCGCTTCACATCGCGTGCACCGAAACGAGCAATGTTTTCCGGGCGAAATCCATTGAACGCTTTCCGATAGTTTTCGCGTTTCTTTAAAATAGTGGTCCAGCTCAGCCCCGCCTGCGCGCCTTCGAGGACGAGGAACTCAAAGAGCAATCGGTCGTCGTGCACGGGAACGCCCCATTCCTTATCGTGATAGGTGATGTTTGGTTCAGTCGTAGCCCAGGGACAACGTGACATATGCGCAAAGACTTATTGAGTCACATCCGGAGCGCGGCGCGAAGATGCGGGATCAGACGTTTGCTGAATTCGACGGAGTCGCCTGCGGATAAGTGTGACCATTCGGGGCAATTGAAGGATGCGAGGTCAGGAAAATCTTCATAGTAAATTCCGGGTGCAGCTGTGTCCTTGATGATTCGATTCCAGACAGCCGCACGCGGTGTCTCGCGATCTTCAAGCGCCTTTAATCCGCCGCTATTGGGCAGGCGAACAAAAACAATTTTGCAGCCGCGACTTCGGAGTTTTTGCACCGTTACAGCAACATCGTGAAAGCGTCGGTCAATCGCCTGGCGCATCTGTTTCGCAAACTCTTCCTTCGGAATGTAAGTCGGCGGCGGTGGTGGAGTAAAGAGCGGCAGCCAGATTTGCTGGATCGCGCTCTGCAGTTTTCCAGGTCGGGCGCATTCGTCGATCATGCACGCGCGACGTTCGCGATCCAAAGTACCAAAGTACGGCGGAAGCCGCGGCGGTACGAGAGCATAGGGACGATTAGGGATGGGCAAACGTTTTAGCAGATCATCGAGAGTCAATTCTTCCTGTTTTAAGAACGCGACATGTTCTTCCAACGGCATGGCGAGATATTGGCTGGCACGTTGCGCGAGTGTTTGAGTATGAGACCGCCGAACGGCTTTTTCAGCGCGATCCATCGGCGGCGTGCCCGGCGGCGCAACAAATAAACGCGGAACAACACTGCAAATGACTGTGCCATGAAAATTTTTGTCATTCGCCAGATCGGCCAGCACCGGATAAGCGCAACCGCCCCCCATTGCCAGCTGAACGGGACGTTTGCCTAATCCTTTTTGAAGTTCATCGAGGTCCAGATCGAACCAGCCGCGTGAATCGCCAATAATAACGATGGACTCGGGCTTCACCTGCTGGCGGGCCGACGTCCAGAGATCCTCGTTATCGTTGAGCGTGGGACCATAGCCGATAGAGCGGCAATAAAGTTCCCATGCAGACGCTGCGCCGACGACGATCAGCACAACTGCTACCGTAATGCCGCGCCAGGGCAACTGTGGGATCGGCCGCACATATTCGAGAGGAGGACCGCCATGGATACTTTCAATTTCCAGCGGCTTCCTAAAGAACAAGCGCGGCAGACGAAGCTTACGTTTAAAATTGGAAGTAAATGAAGGCATTACTGTTTCCTTGAGTCAGGATGATGGCGCAGGCCATGAAGGCCCATACCGCTGTCACAGTCCAGGGCGGCGCACGCATCACGGCTGTTTCGATATTGCTATCGCGGAGGGACCAGTGCACGAAAATCATCCCAGCAGTGACAAGCGCAATCTGAAGCATCTCGCGCGTGGTGAGAATGGCATCGCCGTGCGGATGTCCACCAAACATGCCGCCCAACATTCGCGCGGCAACGGTGAAATCGGGTGCCCGGAAAAAAACCCACGCGACGCAGACGGCAGCAAAGGTAGCGAACCCGCCGAGGAGTCGGGTCGTGAGAGTACTAGCCCACGGTTTGTGTTCGAACAAGCCGCGCAGGACACGTTCCACAACGAGATAAGAACCATGAAGCAAACCCCATACTACAAAAGTCCAGGCTGCGCCGTGCCAGAGGCCGCCGAGAAACATGACGATGACCAGATTTGTCCCGGCGCGCACGGGACTCACCTGATTCCCGCCGAGCGGAATATAAAGGTAATCGCGCAAGAATGTGGAAAGCGAGATATGCCAGCGCCGCCAGAAATCGGAAAACCCAATGGCCGCGTACGGAAACCGGAAATTATCTTTCAGATGGAAACCAAGACATAATGCGGCGCCGATAGCGCAGGTGGAGTAGCCCGCGAAATCAAAGAATATCTGGCCGGCGAAAGCCATGACACCCAGCCAGGAATCCACTGCGATGAGTGGCCCAGCATAACCAAAGATACGATCGGCCGAACCGGAAAGCATCGTATCGGCGAGCACGATTTTTTCGAATAAGCCGAGGGTCATGAGTAATAATCCCCAGAAAAACTGCCCTGCTCGCAAAGGCTGCGGCCTGGCAAGTTGCGGAAGAAAATCGCCAGCTCGCACAATTGGCCCAGCCACCAGCTGAGGAAAAAACGAAACGGCCAGCACGAAATCGCGCAGCGATTTGGTAGGCTTCAGGACGCCGCGATAGATGTCGAGGGTGTAGGAAAGAGAATGAAAAGTGTAGAAAGAGATCCCGACGGGTAGAAGGATGTCGAGATGCGGTGGCTGATAAATGATGCCGATGCGAGCGAGCAGCCACTGAAAATTTTCCAGCAGAAAGTTCCCGTATTTGAAGAATCCCAGCATGCTCAGGTTCATGCAAACGCTGGCAACCAACCATGCGCGACGCGAACGTCGTCCTTTTGCCCTGCTCATTTGCCTGCCGAGCCAAAAATCCATTGCCGTCGTCGAAAAGAGCAGCGCTGCGAACGGCGGGTTCCACGCGCCGTAAAAGATGTAGCTAGCGATTACGAGAAGATTCTTGCGCGCATTCCAGGGACGAATGCTCCAATACGCGATGACGACGATTACAAAAAAAACAACGAACGTGAGCGAATTGAAAAGCATGACGGGCGCGCGACCTGCTTATTCAAGAGCCACGTTAATTGCGAGTACATTTTGCCAGATCTCATAGGTGTTGTGTTTCAAAATTTTCCTAAATGTTTTGTGATATGGAAACTAAATATACTAGCATAGTTTCCACAGTTGCAGGGACAGTAGTCAGAGGCTATTGTGAAAAACGGGAGGAAGAGACTGATCATGAAATCTCGGGAAGAACTTCATCAGGAATTACGGCACAGAATTCTCAGCTTGTCCGATGTGACGGAGCGGCAAAATGCGGGGATCCACGAAGACGCTTTTTTTGTGGGAAGGAAAATGTTCATGCACATCCACGGCCACGGCCATTGCGACATTCAATTGGCGAAAGACGATCAGGAACGGGTTCTTGCGGAAGGCAAAGCGCGCCCGCACCGCTGGGCACCGGGAGCGGGATACGTCACAGTGATTGTGCACAGAGAAGAGGATTTGGAGTCGGCGATCGATCTGATTCGGATGTCACACCGTTATTTTGCCGACAAACAGAATCTTTCGCGCATGCAACACCAATAGAACAACGAGACTCTCAATAGAAAGGACACCGATTATGAAACTGTTTGTGATAGGAGCGACCGGCCGAACCGGGCGAGAGATCGTTCAGCAAGCCCTGACCAGAGGTCATCATGTAACAGCGTTCGCGCGTTCACCTGAAAGCATCACATTAAAAAACGAGCGACTTAGTGTCTTGAAGGGGAATGCTACGGACGAAAGCCAACTTTTTGAAGCCATGCAAAATCATGACGCAGTCATTTCGACTCTGGGACCGCGAGAGGTTTTCAAACCGAGCTCTCTCCTCAATGACAGTGCGATTGCGACAAGCCGTGCCATGCAGCGTTCAGGAGTGAAACGGCTCGTTGTTCTTTCGGCAGCTGCTCATTTTCCGGGAATTCCAAATCGCATCGCCAGTTTCATTCTTAGAAATCACATGCGCGATTCCCTTGCCATGGAGAAAATTGTCCAAGCCAACGGTCTCGACTGGACGATCGCGCGGCCTCCGCGTCTCACTCAGCAAGATTCCTTAACCTATCGAAGTCGCGAGGGCGCTGCCCCCAGGATGGGTTTCACATTGTCCCGCAAAGCGGTGGCTGCATTCATGCTCGACGCGATCGAGCAAAAGAAACACATTCGCAAAATCGTCGGCATTGCGAAGTAGCCATCGGAATTAGCGTTTCGCGGCACTCTCCTGGCCGCGACGCAGCAGTTGTCATTAGTGTCGGCGCCGGCTCGACGCTGGATTGTCCGGATCGTATTCGTACAGCCGGGACGGATCGCCGAAGACCGCGCCGAGCGCGCGTTCGGGCCAGATCTCAAAATAGCTGAGCAACAGCGCCATCAACGGTACCAGAATGAACGCGAGACCGTGGGCGGCCATGATGAACATTGCCATCGCCCTCAATACCAGGAGATACACATCCCAGCGAACGCGCTGCTTCAATTCCTTGTCGGGCATCACGTCATAGCCCGATTGGAACGCCTTCCAGAAATGGCCGGCCGCAAGCGAGCCAAAGGTGAACCAGAGTGCAGGAGAATGCGCGAGCTGGCGGCGCAGCTCATCGCCGAGCAGCAGATCGTGGAGCGGAATCAGTACGATCCAGTACGGAAGACCGACGATGCCGACGAGGAAAATCCATGTGAGCAGGCCGCGCACAATGTTCGCCGCCACGGAGATCGCGCTGGCCGACTTCGGTTGGGTCTCGCGCAGCGCGCGCGGAATCAACGCGGCAACAATCGCCGCTAGCGCGCTGAGCCCGTCGAACCAGTAGTTGAACACTGCGAGCGCAGCCGACCAGCCGAAGCCGTAAATACCGACGACTGGAATCAGATTGCGCGCGAGCACGGCCCACGCGCCGGGACGCGACGCCAGTTCGCGCAAATGCTGTGAGAGCGGTGGCGGCGCGATCGGTCGCACCGCAGTCGAGGCGGTCTTTTCCTGAGGCTTCGCCATCGCGACAGATTAACAGACAGAACCGGTGACGTTGAAGACAAACCGAAGAGCCGCGCGTTCGATTCTCGACAAGGTCGTTAGGTCGGTCGTATTGGAATAGTGATGATTCGCAATCGCTTTAAACGAATGACGTCTTGGTTTGCTCTGTGCGCGTCCGCGTTCTCGTTGGTACATTCTACGCCGGAACTTACGTTGGATGACCTAAAGAAGCTGGAGATCATTTGTTTTGTTCCTTCATACCTACCGAAGGATTTTCGACTACAGAGAGTCGACATCACGTACGACGAACCCGGCCCGGATGAGGCGAAACGTCCGTTTCCACTTTATTCGATCGTCTACAGCAACGATCCGCGGAGCGGAGCGACATTCTCGATTGAATCGGCACGCGAAGGAATTGGTGACCGGAACATCATGGAGGAGGAGGACACGGAAGAGACAGAAATCCAAACGCCTCTCGGACCGATGTATCTCATTTATCGACCAAAAGGAAAGGACGGTGGCAAGGATGAGATCAAGGCCAATTGGGTAGAGGACAGCAACATGAAAGCCGAAACATCCAAAACCGCGGAGAGCCATCCAATCCTCGGCAGGTATCACGGATTTTCCGCAACCGGTATTTCGGTCGCAGAGTTTTCGAAGATCGCTCAATCGCTGCATCCGATTCGAGATGAGAGGGCCGCGACGCCCGCGGCAGCACATACTTCTTCGCTTAAAATTCACCCGAAAGTTTCAGCATGATTAATTGCTGGCTCTCGGATTCGGAAAGCCCGGTGGTAACCGAAATCAATCTGGATGCCGTGGAGAAAAATGGGAACGAGTTTAATGAGAACGGGCTAAAGCAGGATGGCGAATGGCTACAATCTCCGACGCCCGACAGCAACGGATTCATGCGCTACCGGGTGCTGGAGTCGAAAGCAATCATTACAAGGTGGAGTATCAGGAAAACGGAGGCGGAACGCTCACGACAGCTTCGACAATCGAGTTCGACATTGAAAAGCGGAACATTCAGCGTGACAGCAAGCCAGTGACGATTCGCGTGCTTCGTGTGTCGTCTTACAATCAAAAATAAACGGTGGCTTCTCGAATGGCCACGCCGAAATCTTAGATGCGAAGGAAAATAATCTGGTTTGGGTTGCTTTTGATAACGGCGCTTTCTCTTTCTCGCGCGCAAACTGACACGCCGTCGAAGAAAAAAGAAATCCAAATAACATGGCTGGGACACGCGGCGTTTGAATTAGTCTCATCGGGCGGCACGCATATCTTGATCGATCCGTTTCTGACGAAGAATCCGGCGACGCCAGCCGAGTTCAAAGACCTTTCTCGTTATCACCTTAATTTTATCCTGGTCACCCATTCGCATGGAGATCATTTAGGCGATGCGGTCGAGCTGGCGAAGGTGAGTAAGGCTAAAATCGTTAGCGTTTACATGCCGGAGCCGTTCAAAAAAGGGGAACTGCCGCGCGAACTGATCGAGCCCGTGAATGTGGGCGATCATCTCACCCTGGGTGATGTGAAGGTGCATGTTGTTCCGGCGATGCACAGTAGCGAACCTAGCGGCCGGCCGGTTGGCTTCGTCGTGGAATTTGCCGACGGCCGATCGGTTTACCATCAAGGCGATACCTGGATCTTTGGCGACATGGCATTGATCCAGGAATTTTATCACCCCAATATCATCTTGATGCCTGTCGGAGCGGCCGCAGACGGCCAAAGCCCTCGGATGGCGTGGACCGCGGTCATCCGTTATTTTAAGCCGCAAGTTGTTATTCCCATGCACTATGGAGCTTTGCCCGGTTCGTCGACCGAAGCGGATTTGCGCGCGGTCTTCGGAAACGATCCGCGCGTCGTCTTTATGAAGCCTGGCGAGACGAAGAAATTCTGAGCACTTGGAGATAAGCATGGCCCTCGGATACCGTCGACTACAGACTCTTCAGCGCGAAACTAGAAAGTAGGCTAGAGCGATCGCAACCAGGTCTTCGCAGATAGCCACGAAGGTATCCTTGACGTGCAGATTGTTCACGACGCGTCTACGTATTTCGTAGCCAACGAATGCACCAATCACGCCGCCTATCCCACCCAGTAGCGCACCGGCGAGTAATGATTTTCCTGTTGCCGCGCAAAGGCTCGCGCCGCTAAGGGCGCCCAGGAGGATTCGCGCCAATAACGGTGCTAAGGCGGTTCGTTTTGGAGTCGTGGGTAGCTTGTCTGCGATTAACTCGCCGATCGCGAAAGTAGAGAATATCGCAACAGCTGCTCTCGATCCCATGAACGCAAGGGGCGAAGCGTGCAAAATCAACAAGTCAAAATGCGCAGCCCAAGCGATCACCGCGGGCGCCAGCAGCGAACGCAGTCCGGCAACGATCCCGATTCCAAGTGCGAGAAGGAAGACGAAGTTTATAAGCAATTTTTTAAAAAATAGGGACGGTTGCGAATCGTGTTACAAGCAAAAAATCGGCGCTATCTGATTTCGGCAGGATTGTACGGCCGCCAACTGTCTTCGATTCGTTCCAGCCACTCGATCTTGCCGGACCGGCGATGAACCCGGTAGCGATCGACTACCGGATTCATTTCGGGGTCTCCACCGCAATTGGCGTTGTGAATTTCGCGGAGCACAAACTGAAAATAAGTGTCGGTTATCTCTTCAGTGCCGTAGGTAACACAATCCAAAGAGATTCGGTGCGCGTAAACACTGTCATGTTTAAGGGTGCGCTCGAGTAAAGCCAGGGCGCCGTCTTCATCCAGGAGATGAAAACGTGGGCCGGCCTGAGCGACAACCACCGTAATGACAGCGGCAACGGTTGTCGCAACAAGTCGGGTAATATGATTCATGGCCTAACGAAACAGCGAGCAGACGTCAGTCCGAGCCAAACTTCGGTTTCTT
>JBKPLX010000062.1:0-4636 GCA_046731855.1 Verrucomicrobiota bacterium
CGATATCACAGTGGAGCTTTGGAGAGAGGCGATCGATGCGGCTGTGGAAGCGCACAAATTCAAGCCGGATATCGACACGCTGGTGTTGGACGGTATTCCGCGGAATGTCGGACAGGCCAAGATCATGGAGGAAATGATCGACGTGAAAAAAGTGTTTCATCTCGCCTGTCCAAGTCGCGAGACGCTTTTTTATCGGCTCAAGAAGCGTGCCCTCAAGGACAACCGCCTCGACGACGCAAATGAACAGGTCATCCAGCGGCGCCTGGATATTTACGAAAAGGAATCGAAGCCGGTGCTTTCGTATTACTCGAACGAGCTGGTGACCGTGGTTGACGCAACTCAGCCGCCCGCCAAAGTTCTGCTCGATATTCTAAAGAGCGTGAACGGCGTGTATGAACCAGCAGCAGTTTGAAAATTTCACGGCTTCAAGTCTGTACTGCCAAAAGTGCAAAGCCGCGATGCCAGTGCGCGAGCGATTGCTGCTTGTCTTGCCCGATCGTGAGATTTTTGATTATCTCTGCTCGGGCTGTGGATCGTCTGTAGGGCGGCGCGAGATTACTGCCGGCGAAAAACTTTTGGCGCAGGCGATGGCAGGGGGGCGCCCACGTCGTTCCGCTGCGGTTCGTCAACTGACGCCGTAGTTCGGCATGCGCATCGTTTTCATCGGCACGGGCGAAATCGGCGTGCTGACGCTGCAAACTCTGTTGAAGTCGGAGCACCAAATCGTTGGCGTTGTGACCCAACCCGACAAACCAGTCGGGCGCTCTCAATTGATCGAGCCACCGCCGATAAAGAAGGCACTCTTCGGGACGAAGATACCGGTTTTGCAACCGGCTCGGATTAAAGATCGACAAGCAATTGAAGAAATTCGAGCGCTAAAGCCGGATGTGATCGTCGTGATGGCTTATGGGCAAATCCTGCCACGTGGCGTCCTCGAAATTCCAAAGATTACCTGTTTGAATCTGCACGCCTCGCTCCTGCCGCGGTGGCGCGGCGCCGCGCCGATTCAGGCGGCGATCGCCGCAGGTGATCGCGAGACCGGCATCACCGTGATGTACATGGATGAAGGACTCGATACAGGCGACGTCTTTTTGCGGGGTACTATCGACATCGCGCCGGCCGAAACGGGTGGATCCTTACACGACCGGCTTGCGCAGGCTGCGCCTCAAGCACTACTCGAGTCTTTGGATTTGCTTGCGAAAGGAAAAGCGCCACGCACTCCGCAGGATAACGCGTTTGCGACGTACGCCCCGAAGCTGAAACGGGAAGACGGCAAAATTGATTGGTCGGAACCGGCTGATGCGATTGAAAGAAAAATTCGCGCATTCGATCCATGGCCCGGCGCGTTCATGACTGTCTTAACAAACGGCACTCAGAAATTGAAAATCTTCTCTGCCGCAGTTGTCGAACATCAGGGGAAACCGGGCGAACTTCTGAAAAGCGAGAATGCCTTGATCGTTGCTGCGGGGAAAGGAGCACTCTCATTGCGCGAAGTTCAGTTGGAAGGAAAACGACGGATGAGCGCGACCGAATTTCTGCGCGGATACCGCGAATTGTCATCCTGATCCCGCAGGCTCCTTAGAAGGACCTCACAAAAGATGCGAACATCACGGCAAGGTACGTTGTGTGATTAGTGAGCTTTGGAGGTTTCTTGTCGTCTTCGCGGCTCGGGATGACATGTGTGTTTGTTCTTTTCAAGAGGGGCTATCTTCTGTTTGATGTTGCCCTAGGGCCATGCAAACGGAGAAGCCAGCGTACAAACGCATCGTTCTCAAGCTGAGTGGTGAAGCTGTGCAAGAGCGCGGTGGACGCGACAACATTTCACCCACGGTCGTGCGCGAGATTGCGGAGCGGATAAAAGAAGTGCGCGATCTCGGAGTCCAGGTGTCAATCGTTATTGGGGGCGGAAATATCTGGCGAGGTGTATCGGCATCGCATCGCGGCATGGACCGCACTACAGCGGATTACATGGGCATGCTTGCGACGGTGATTAACGCACTGGCGCTACGCAGTACTCTTGATCAAATGGGTGTAGAGACACGTGTCCAGTCGGCCATCGACATGAGAAATGTGGCTGAGCCGTTCATTCTGGGACGCGCCATTCGGCACCTTGAACTTGGTCGTATTGTCATTTTCGCCGCCGGTACGGGCAATCCGTATTTCTCTACGGATACAACGGCGGCGCTGCGGGCGAGCGAGATTCGCGCCGATGTAATCCTGAAAGCCACCAAGGTTGACGGTGTCTATGATCGCGACCCAAACAAATATCCGGATGCACGACGTTTCGATCAGCTCACTTTCTCGGAAGCACTTGCGAAGCGTTTGCAGATCATGGATTCGACTGCGTTCAGTCTGTGCATGGACAACAAAATACCCATCCTCGTTTTTGATATGAATAACCGCACCAACATCCGCGACGCCGTGCTTGGGCGAAAAGTCGGGACACTCGTTTGCGATGAGCTTCCATCGAAGTAAAACTTCAGCTACATGAGCAGAGATGACATTCTTCTGGAGGCTGAAATGTCGATGGAGAAGAGCGTCGATTACATGGTGCATGAATTCGCCGCGGTGCGCACCGGCAAGGCGTCGCCGGGTCTCGTAGAAAACGTCGATGTCCACGCTTACGGATCGACCATGAAACTAAAGCAGCTTGCGTTGATCACGACGCCCGAGTCGCGTTTGCTCGTTGTTCAGCCTTTCGATGCCGGCACGGTGCAGGACATCGAGAGGGCCCTTAAGGAGTCCAAAATTGGCATCACGCCTGCGATTGATGGGAAAATCATTCGACTGCCGATCCCCGAGCTGTCAGAAGAACGACGCAAGGAACTAGTCCGTTCCCTGGGCAAAATGGCCGAGGAAGCGCGTGTGCGCGTGCGCGCCAACCGCCGCACTGCACTCGACGAAGCCAAAAAACTCAAGACCGCTGGTGAATTAACCGAAGACGGTTTTCGCGATGTGGAGGACGAAGTTCAAAAACTCACCGATCGCTTCGTAAAATCGGTCGATGATCATCTCAAGCACAAAGAAGCCGAGATCATGAAGGTGTAGTCGGTCCAATACTCACCAGGATTCCGACTTAATTGCTACGATAGCCTGATGCCGACTGCGGCATTTTCTTCCGGGCTTGCGAGCCAATGGTGATAGCGAGCCGCCACTTCGACGAAACGCTGGATATCCGCGGGCGATGGAGGAGGTGGGGGAAAGGCATCGGCTGCAACCGGTCTTCCCACTTCCTGAAAAAATCTGCCCAACCTCGAAGTTGTTACAATAATTGCGATTGCGGGTTCACTCGTTTGATTTTTCCAAGCGTGGCCGACCCCTTGAGGCACGTAGCGGAAATCTCCCGGATTCATGTTTGTCTCTTCGGAACCATCTTGGCGCTACACCAGAGCCCGGACATTACCGGAAAGTAGAAAGAAACCCCCGTCATCGGGATGACTATGAAGTGGGACAGAGACACCCGGCGGGATAATTCCCTTCAATACGCAATAACGATCTTCGCTCTCCGATGGCAGAACCAGGAATTCGACAGTGGGTCCAAGCATATCAAGGACGACAGGCGACTTTTTATTTGATCGATGCGAAGCCTCCATCGGCACTGCTACCACCCCCTGTGTTGCGAACTAAACCGCGAAACTTTCCCCACAAGAGCAGTGGGCGACAGCGTTAGGATTGGTCACTTTGAAGCCGCCTTTTTGTAGGTCTTCACTGTAATCGAGCACCGACCCGCTTACAAAAAGCGCGCTCTTCGGATCGACAACGAGGCGAACATTTGAGATCGGCACGAGGATATCGCGCTCCTTCGGGCCATCCACCAAATCCATGACGTATTGCAAGCCCGAGCATCCGCCACCGACGACGGCGAGACGTAGCGCCCCGTCTGGCTTACCTTTTTCTTCAAGCAGCGAACCTAGCTTGCGCGCCGCTGTCTCGGTAACGCTGATCAGGCGCTCGTTGCCGATCTTATAATTGATAGCGTTGGATTCCGTCGTCATCGAAAAATATTAGGAAAGCAGCAACACAGGCATCGCATTTTCAACTTTTTCCTGCTCCGTAATCGTACTTTCTTGATTCAAAATATTTTCTTCCGCGATCGCCTTAACTTCGGCGAGCGTTGACACATGTGCAAAGTTCTCACGCAACCGTTTCGCATTGGGCATCGTCCACGAATAAGCCATCAAGCGCGCGCGCATTGATCGAATTACGGGTTCCTCCGCGCCCCATTCGCGAACCGCGAGCTGGCAGTGGCGCAAAACCAGGTTCCATTTTTCCGATAGGCTGGGTGCATCCACCATCTGTCCGCTGGCGAGATACTCTTTGATCTGATTGAAGATCCATGGGGCGCTCATGGCCGCGCGACCGATCATCGCGCCCGCGACTCCGTTTTCACGCCGTCGTTTCGCGATGTCGGCGGCACTGGATAGGTCGCCGTTCCCGATAATCGGAATTGGAACAGCAGCGGCAACTTCGCCGATGATATCCCAATCCGCGGCGCCGGCATAACCTTGCGCGCGTGTGCGACCGTGCACAGTTATCGCCGCGATTCCTGCATCAACGAGCAGGCGTGCTACGCGCGTGGCGTTGATCGAATTGGCATCCCAGCCAATGCGAATCTTGGCCGTCACCGGCACTGGCG
>JBKPLX010000063.1:0-48754 GCA_046731855.1 Verrucomicrobiota bacterium
GATTCGTCTTCCTGTTGGGGATGGAATGGCGCTGGTTTTTTTCAGTAGTCCCGAGGCGCCGGTGAGATGCGCGATCGAGATCAGTGAACGGCTAAAGCAATATCCTCAGTTGAAGCTTCGGATGGGGATTCACAGTGGGCCTGTCAATGAAGTTCGGGATGTCAATGATCGAGCAAATGTTGCAGGCGCTGGAATTAACATTGCACAGCGGGTGATGGATTGCGGCGATGCAGGGCACATCCTTCTTTCAAAGCGGGTCGCCGAAGATCTGGCGCACTCTCGTCAATGGCGTGCATATCTACATGATCTGGGCGAGTGCGCTGTAAAGCACGGTGTCCCCATCTTCATTGTGAACCTCTACACAGATGAATTTGGGAACGCGCAATTGCCGGAGAAGGTCAAACAATGGCAATCGGAGCAAGCCGCGCAGGCGGCAAGTGAGTCAACGACGCCGCCACGCAAACATGTGTTGATCGCCGGCGCTGTTCTCTTGATCGGCCTGGCTGGCTTTGGCGTTTGGCTCTATTTCAAACAAGCGAACGTAACATCGTTAACGCCGGAGAAAACTATTGCGGTATTGCCGTTCCAAAATTTCAGCCCGGATAAAGACAATGCATTTTTCGCAGATGGCGTGCAGGACGACATCCTCACCAGTCTGGCAAAGATCAAAGACCTCAGGGTCACTAGCCGTTCGTCTGTAATGAAGTTTCGCGACGCTGCGGAGCAGAACCTGCGCCAGATCGGCAAAGCGCTAGGCGTGGCAAATGTTCTCGAGGGCAGTGTGCGGCGAGAAGGGGACCGGGTAGTGGTCAATGTGCAATTGGTCGATGCGCAGAGCGCCCGGCAGATCTGGGCTAACCGTTACGACCGCACCCTGGCTGATTCGCTGGGATTACAAGGCGAGTTGGCCAGTGAAATCGCCGATGCTCTGCGCGCTACATTGAGCACGGATGAGCAAGCGCGAGTAACAGCCAAGCCCACGCAGAATCCGGATGCATATGTGTTTTATTTACGGGCCAATCAACTCTCGCGAAACCCCGACACATTGCTGGAGGATTACAAAGCCGCGGAGCAACTTTACATGCAGGCGATTGCGCTCGATCCGAACTTTGCGCTTGCCCACGCGCGGCTTGCGTCTGTTTGTGCCGAAATTTTCCATTATTACGAACCGACTGAGGAGTGGAAAACCAAAGCTCTCACCGAAGCGCAAATCGCTCTGCGTCTCCAACCTAACCTTGCAGAAGCGCATCTTGCCCTTGGTCAATGCATCTATTGGATGGACCAGGATTACGAGCGCGCTCTTGAACAATTCGATATCGCTACCCGTTTATCGCCGAGCGACGGAGATATTGTGCGCTTGATTGCAGCAATCAAACGCAGGCAGGGTAAATGGAAACAAGCGCTCGAAGAGTACGAACGGGTTGCGAAGCTGGATCCGCAAAATCCAAATACAGTCCGGGAACTTATCTTTACAAACACCGCGATGCGTCGTTGGCCAGAGGCTGCGCGATGGGTGGAGCAACTGCGCGCGATAGCGCCCGCGTCCATTATTGCGAAAATTCAAAGAGGCTACGTCGAGTTTTGGTGGAAGGGAGACACTGGTTTATTGAAGTCCTTGTTGAACCAGGTGCCTCCTGGTGTCGATCCTGACGGCAGCGTCACCTCGGTACGATGGGACGTCGCGATGCTGGATCGAGATTACGCGGCGGCGAGGCGCGCGATCGATGCATCAAGTGCCAAAGAACTCTCGTACACGGGCGAGGGCTCGACGCCGCGGAGTTTCTTTGAGGGCTGCATCGCCCTGGCGCAAGGTGATGTCCCAGCGGCTCAAAGGTATTTTCAAGATGCGCAACCTGTTTTTGAAGACGCTGTCGAAGAGGCGCCTTCCAGCGCCATTCGTCATGCTAACCTGGGCTGGTTTTACGCCTTTATGGGGCGCAAGGAGGACGCCATCCGGGAGGGCCGCCGTGCGGTCGAACTGAAGCCGGAATCTAAAGATGCTGTTGACGGCGTGATTGTGAATTGCTATCTCGCGTTGATTTATGCTCGTGTCGGTGAAAAGGACCTGGCGGTTTCGCTCCTTCAACGACTGCTCAAAACGCCGGGCGCAGTGGACAGCGTCGATTACAGCATCACCGTTAACGACCTGAAACATCGCTGGGAATGGGACCCGATTCGAAACGATCCGCGTTTTCAGAAACTGCTTGAACAACCAGTGAAGTGATTTTCCAGCGGCCCAGCTGTTTCAATTGAACTCCGAACTTGTCGATTGCTAATCGCGAACAAAATATGAGGCTTGATCTGCCGATCGAGCAGTGAATCCAAAAAAATTTTTTGCCGAGCTAAAGCGACGAAGAGTTTACAGTGTCGCGGTTACGTACGCCATCGTGGGGTGGCTGCTCATCCAAGTTGTCACTCAGGTTTTTCCGCCGTTTGAAATACCCAACTGGGGCGAGCGACTCGCCATCGTGGCGATTTTACTTGGATTCCCAATTGCTTTGATCCTTGCGTGGATCTACGACTTCACGAGACATGGGATAGTCCGAACGAGCGATTCGGAGGCGCCGGAAGCCAGGATAAAATCCATTGAGCCGCAGGGCGATACTGAAAAATCGATCGCCGTTTTGCCGTTCAGCGATTTAAGCCTGTCCAAAGACCACGCCTACTTCGGCGAGGGCATTGCGGAGGAGCTACTGGGCGCGCTGGCGAAAGTTGATGGTCTGCGCGTAGCGGCGCGGCGGTCTTCATTCTGGTTTAAGGACAAGGAGGCCGAGCTCGGGGAGATCGCATCGAAGTTAAATGTGGGACATGTACTCGAGGGCAGTGTTCGTCGCGATGGTAATCGGGTGCGCATCACCGCGGAACTGATTGATGCAGGCGATGGATTTACCATTTGGTCAGAAACCTATGAGCGGGAAATGCACGGAATTTTCGCATTACAGGATGAGATTACCCGTTCGATTGTCGATACTCTCAAGCTCAAACTTGCAATCTCGCCATCGCGTCCAGCTCGGAGCGCAGATGCCTACGACGCGTACTTGGAGGGACTGGTTTATTCCGACAAAAACACCGAACCCGAGTTGCGCAAGAGTCTCGAATTTTTTCAGCAGGCGCTCCAAAAAGATCCCAACTTTAGTCGGGCGTGGACTGGAATCGCGAAGGCGTGGCTGTGGTTGGCCGACGCTTATGTACCGCCGCTTGAAGCGTATCCCAGGGTTCGTGACGCTGCCCTTCGCGCTTTGGAACTGGACGAAGAGGAGGCCGAAGCGCACGTTTATCTTGCCGAGACCAAGCGCATTCTAGACTGGGACCTTGATGGAGCTGAAGCCGAATTCAATCGCGCCGTCGAAATTGATCCGAATTCGACGCCGTCGAATTACTTCAGTGCTGCGCTCTACGCTATGCGCGGTGACCGCGACAAGGCACTGGCTTACTTACAGCGCACATCGAAGATCGATCCGGCCTCGCTCTGGGTAAGTAACTTTGCCTGCGAGCTCTACCGCTATTTCGGTCTTTACGACGAGGCGATCGCCGCCGGAGAACGAGCGATTCAACTTGATCCCACATTTGCCCATTATGGTGAGCCATCGCTTGCAGCGCTGTATCGCGAGATGGGACGCTTCGATGATGCAATCGCACTCTACCAAAAGGCGCGAGAATTCACTGGAAGACCAGGGTTCGGTCTGGCGATCACATACGCGCGCATGAAGCAGCGCGAGAAGGCACTGGAAGCTCTGGAGGGAGCTATCGCAGGCTGGGGGTATCGACCGGGTGATGCAATTGCGCACGTGCACGTAACGCTTGGTGCGCATGACGATGCAATTCGCGAACTCGAACACGCGTGCGAGCAGCGCTCCTCATCCTTGCACGGCGTGGGCATCGCTCCCGAATTTCTGCCACTCCGTTCAGACAAACGTTTCAGGTCAATTCTTCAAAGAATCGGACTCGAACCTGAAAAAGTCTTCGCGGCTACAGCCGCCTGATCACTGCACAATCGCGTCTCGTCCGTGGCCATGAGAACGCACACCGTATTTGTTCAAATCCTTCTGGGCCACGTGCATGCCAAAAAGCAGAATCGCAATCAGACCGAAGTATAATATCGACATCGTCCAGCGCTGGGAGGGTGTGACTTCGAAGTAGCGCTGTTCTTCCTCGGTTCGTTTGCGGAAAAGTGAATAGATCCGCGGCAGCGACAGGAGCACAATCAACCAAATGATGAAATTTGGATATTTCCACCCGAACCACAGGAGCATGGCGAACCCTGGCAACCAAAGCCAGCGCGACAGCGCCGTCACGATGCGTCCGCCATCCAGCATTCCTACCGGCGTCAGATTAAATAAGTTGAGAAAATACCCAAACCAGGCGAGCGCGATGAAAAGCGGCGCGGCAAAGAGTTCGCCTAGGAAGTTGCACACCAAAGCGCCAAGGCTTCCCAGCATCGGACCGCCGATCCCGACACATGCTTCCATCCACGCATTGCGCGGTGCATCCTTCAGCGCGATAAACGCACCCATGAACGGAATAAAAACAGGCGCGCCGACTTTGAGTCCGAACTTTTTGGCGACAAGCAAATGGCCGGTTTCGTGCACCAACAAAAGCAGGACAAATCCGAGCGCAAATTGCCAGCCCCACATCTGGGTGTACACCCAGATCATCAACAGCATCGTTCCGCCGGATTTCAGCAGGATCGGTAGGAATTTCAGAAGCGGCAGAACAGCAAACTTCAATTTCGCGAAAAACTTCGCGATCACGACTCCCACGACCGCAAGTGGTCCCAGCGCTTTTTTTACTCGGCTCCAGGTTGTCTCCTCGGTCGGAGCTCTGTATTCCTCGGCTTTTTCGGTTTGGAGATCCATCTCAGTGTCTCGTTAGGTTGCTAAACTATTGGAGCGGTGTTCGCTGGAAATTTGTAATCTTTCAGTGTTTCAACCACGCAACTCATGAAAAGCATTGCCCAGGTGATCGAGAATGTCGCGTGGCAATAGCGATTGCTCGCTCTGACTCCCATTAAAGATTGCCATTTCCGCGGCACGACCGCACAACCATGCGCCGAGTCGCGCTGCATTATAAAGAGACAAACCTTGTCCTGCCAATCCTGCGCACACGCCGGTGAGAATATCGCCCATTCCGCCCGTGGCCATTCCCGGATTGCCGCTCGTATTATAGCTTAGCGGGCGATCCCGTTCAGCCACGATCGTGCGGCTGCCTTTTAATAAAAGGGTTACCGGAAAACGCTGGCAGAATCTCGTCGCCCTCTTGGCGCGCGTTTCTTTTTCGTCGGGCAAGAGTCGTTTCATCTCGCCTGGATGTGGCGTAAGCAACCGTTTGCCTTTGCAATGTTTGAGCACCGAGATTTTTTCCGCCAAAATATTCAGGCCGTCAGCGTCAATCACCATTGGCTGCTTCGCTTTTTCGATCAGTTCCAGAATTTCGGCAGCGTGGGATTTTCCAAGACCAGGACCCACTGCCCAGACGTCGGCTTTTTCCTTGAGCAAAACGCGATAAGACCGGAGCGGCTTGACCATCGATTCCATTGGCGCGGCGCCGGCGACGATCTCATAAATTTCTTCGGGAACAAAAACCTCGACCAGCCCCGCGCCTGCGCGCAGCGCAGCCTGCGATGTCATGAGTGCGGCGCCTATGAATCCTCTGGAACCAGCAACAACACCAATACGTCCACATTGATTCTTGTACGTGCTGAATTTGCGCCTCGACAGCAATCCATGAAAAGCCGGTAGGGCGGCGACGACTTCTTTGGCTTTTTTTTCTGGAGAGCGCAGCTCGTCCAGGTGCACAACTTCCAGCCTGCCCACGAAGTTCAGTGCGTCGTCGGCCAGCAATCCTGGTTTTGCGAATCCGATCGTGACCGTAAAATCCGCGATGACGCAGTCGCGATCGGTTTTACCCGAATCGCCGTCGAGGCCGGTCGGAAGATCGACGGCGAACACGTAAGCGCCTCTAGTCGCCCGCAAGTGATTGATGGAGCGACATGCCGCACGGATCGAATCGCGCAGCGGCGGTTTCGCGCCCAGCCCGAGCAAGCCGTCGAGAATTATCAGCGGGGCTGCTGTGCCCAGGTACGCCTCTGTCGCAATCGCTTCCTGGGCGACGGATAACTCGTCAGCCGCTTCGGCCCAAAGTTCGACCAGGATGACGTCGAGATCAGTTCCGCCGCCGCGGGATGGTGTCGCCCCTAGAATCTCAGGCCGTCTGCGACGCAGGCTTTCAAGTTTCTTGCGCATCAGTCCGCCGCAATCGCCTTCCTGGAAAGCAAGTCGCACCTCAATTTTCCATCCGAGGCGCCGTAAATGTTCAGCGGCAACCAGCGCGTCGCCGGCATTGTTACCTTTTCCAGCGAATGCAATGCACTTGCCAGGCTGACGGAAGAATCTGGTGACCGCTTTTGCAACGCCTGAGCCAGCCTTGTCCATTAGCGCTTCAACTTCTACGCCTCGCGCAAAAGCAGCTTCTTCCGCCGCTCGCATCTGCGTCGAAGTCAGGACCGGTAGGTTCAATTATCCCTCCCGATCTTTTGAGCCCGCTTTTGCCTCTGACCCGCCTGATTTAGATGAGCTTTTCTTCCGCCGCGCACTCTTTTTGTGCGAACGCTTGGATCGGCCGCTCTTTGATTTCGCCACTTTGGTTTGATCGATGTACGGTTGCAACGGAATGCTTTCACCCGTTGCCACTCGCGTTGTCGAGCGCGCGCTCGCGACAATGTTGCGACCGCCGACGCCGGCTGCAATTTCTTCTGCGAGTTTTTGACGGTAAGAAGCGCTTTGCGCCAACGCTGCTTCGGTCGGGTTGGTAAGAAAACCGCACTCCACCAGCACTGCAGGATTCCTGTTTTTTCGCAAAACGTAGTAACCTCGGCGTCGCACGTTGCGATTCGAGGAAGGCGCCCCGCCCGCTACATAATAATGAATAGCCGACGCTAGCGGGAGGCTCTCCCGATCGTAAAAATAAGTTTCGATCCCGCTGGCGCCGCTGCGCTTGGCCGAGTTGAAATGGACGGAAACGAAAATCGCGTTGGCATAAGAATTGGCGATCGCAACGCGCGTTCCCAGTGGCACGAAAACGTCACTATCGCGGGTCATTATGACGCGATACCCGCTAGCTGCCAGCACGTTCTTCAGCCGTTGCGCGACATCCAGCGTCATCTCTTTTTCTGCGACCCGCTGGCCTGGAATGCCGCCGCGGTCATAGCCGCCATGACCCGCGTCGATTACCACCGTAGTAGTTGCGCCGCTGTCTTTAGAAGCTCGCCTGGCGTCAGCCGTGGAGAGAGTCGCGTATTCCAGCAATGCGATCAGCAAACTGGAGGCAAACAGACGGAATCGGTAAAGATTCATCGGCATCACTAATCATCCTTCGGCGGTTCAGGCGGGCGAGCTGATAGTTTCGGTGCTGTGCCACGAGACCTTTGCGCGGCCGGCGATTCAATCGTGCCGCCGCGCACTGCCACTTCGCCATTGCCGGAACGAACGAGCTTCGGCCGCGTTTTGGTTTCCATGAAGGAGGAGTGTGCCAGCAATTCACCATTTAATCCGATGCGCGAATACGCCCAGGCGCGCGGAGCGGAGCAATGAAGAACATGTAATTGATTTGCGTGATCGATCTCCGCCTGTGGTTCTTCAAACGCGATGGCACGGCCTAACGAATAAGTCGCATACACAATTCCACTGTCCTTGTCCTGCACGCGCACGTACAAAGAAGTATGGTCCGGAAAGCGGTTCGTGAGAAGCGAGTACGTACGCACGTTGCCAGGCGCGGAAACACCATCAGGGATGCCGACTGTTTGCTGCCAGATTGGTCGCGCGTCGGTTACTTCAAAAACTCGCGTTGGGGAATAAAAAAACTTTGCCAGGTCGGCAAAATAAACATTCGTTCGCACATGATAAGTGCCGAAATCGTGCACAGGGTAAAGTGGCGTCAGATTGATTTGATGCGTGACCCTCTGCCCGGCTGCTACTTTTAAGGGCGCCTGGTCGCTTTCGGTGCCAATCGGCGCAATGGGTTGACCTTCGTTTCCGGTTATCTCAAACCCAAGCCACGACTGTCCGTCGGCATTGTGAAGGTCGATGTCGCGTCCGGCTAGATTAGTAATACTGAGCGTCGCTACCACCGGTTCGTAAGCGATGTACTGCAATCGTTTAAATTTCAGGTCTAACTGAATTTGCGCTTCGGCTTTCGCGGCGACAATGAAAATGCAAGCGACGCCAACGCCACATTTTAATGCACTGTTTAATGGCGAAATCCGAAGGACGCAGTTGGTTATAACGTGTAAAGAGCTAAAAAAGTTACAACGGTTACGCATTATCACTCTCTTCAGCCTGTCTTTGTAGCCTTTTTAACCTTGTAACGCTCGTAACTTTGCTTCTAGCGTCATTCATTGTCCCGAGCTGCTCTCGGCCGCAGGAAAAAGCTGTAAAAGCCGTGAAGGTTCGGCCTGAACGGCTTGCAATTTATCATCGTAATAAATTCGGACCCTGTATCCGAGATACTTTCGCTTTCCGCTATCTGCGAGGGAACTTTTGCTTCTACTTTTTTGCCCAGGTCGGACCGTCGCTGCCGCCTCGGAAAGCGATGATTCCGGCGAAACGACTCCTGTTTTCGGTCGGAGATAACTGACCGAGAGCACTTCGGGAGTCGCATCTGTCCAATCGTGCTTGGGCGTCAGCCATTCGTAATTCACGTCTGCGTCGGTGAGCTTCACATCCTTGTCACCGACGGTATCGTAAAACTCCACCAAGATTTTTACCTTGGTATGATCAATCGTTACGCCGGTCTGTTTCTTTATGCCGATCCGTAGGGCGAGGTTGGTGTCGGCATCCGGATCGGGTGTCTCAGTAGCTTTGACTTCCGTGATGCCCATGACAGGGCCTTCCGGATTGCCGGCGAGATCCCGGTGCGATGCGGCATCGAGTGATCCGCTCGCCGTGCCAGCGTCTGCCGCCGCCGGGGTCGACACTCCCAGCTTCAGGCGCTGATCAGCCAACTCATATGCCTGCCCGGCCGACGGGCCAATGTCGTGTAGTTTACGCCACACTTCATTCGACTTGTCATAAAGCTGCATCGAATCATACGTCTTGGCTATTTCTTCGAGCACCGTGACGTTACTGGGTTCACTCTCCAACGCTTCCTCAAACCGGGCGAGCGCATTTGTTGTATCGCCGCGGTCACGCAGCTCGGTGCCTTCTCGCAAAAGCTGATCAACAAGAGACGGAGGAGGCGTCTGGGCCACCGCTTCGGGTGAAGGAGCCGTCTTCGCCGCGGGCGGCGCCATTGCCGGTGTTGAAACGGGAGGAGCCGCGGGCCGTGCGATGGTCGTCGCAACTGCCTGTGCTGGCGTTCCCCCAGGCCGGACCCGGCCTATATAGTAGGAGGTGACAGCGAAGATTTCCGCCAACGCCAAGATCACAACCAAGCCGAGGCCGACGTTAAAACTTGGATCGACCTGCGTCGCCCGTGAAAGAAGAGTCCGCATGGAGCAATAAACCCCATTTCTGTAAGCGTGCCCTCGCCAGGCTGTCAACTCAGGCTTCGCCACCTTAACTCGTAAAGCGTTGAACCGTTAATATATTGGAATTCGTTGTAACAATTTAACGTTTTAACGAATCACGAACGCTTCAGCGCGAAATATCGTCCTGGCTCAGCATCTTGAATCCTTCACCCATCAGAACCGTGGACGCGCAGTCGGTATCGTCCACGTGCAGGGCAATCGCGGCAAAGCCACGCGGTCGTATGAGCAGGGGATAAGCGAAATGGACGTTCACCTCTGCCATGACCAATGCGGCAAGCAGTTTCACCAGTTGTGTGGCGACTTCTCGAATTTCCACAACCACAACTTCGCAAACACCGAATGGCACGTTTTTCTCGCGGAACAATTTCTCCACGCGCGCCGGATCACTCGCGATAATCCGGGCGATAGCCGAATCGGTGGATTCGGATACGCTCAGCGCCACGGCATGAGTGCTCTGAGTGCTGAGTAGTTTTACGACGTCCAACATCGCTCCCACCTTGTTCGGGAGAAAAACAGAGAACTGCTTCACCAACGGTCCCTCCATTTTCGAAGTTGTTTCCGGTAAATTTGCAGTCATTTCGATAGCGACACCCTGCTGGAATATCCCAAGGCGCGCCAGGCAAACTATCTCATTTTGGGTCTTTCGTTGGCAAACCAATATATTCGCTGAAGGGCAAAAGCGTCGAAGCGGAATAGGTGGAACGCGTTGTCCCACCGCGTTGGTCGGACCCGTTGTCATCGACTTGGGGGACAAGCCGATCCATCTTTAACGCTCAGCGTTTGAACGCTGGCTTAATGAGGCTGTTCATTTCGCGCGACGTCAATATAGTGCCGTAATGATTGCGGGCGCGCATTTACTTCTCTACAGCAAAGATCCAGAAGCCGATCGTGCGTTCTTCAAAACCGCGCTGGAATTTCCGTCGATGGATCTCGGCGAAGGCTGGCCGCCTGCCGAGCTAGCGGTTCATCCCGGTGATGGCGAATTTGTGCAGATGCGTGCGGAACATCCCATGCTGGGAGCCCTTCTGTATCTGATGTGCGATGATTTGGGAAATGTGACCAGGCTGCTGAAAAGCAAAGGTGTGGACTGCGCGACCCCGGTAGAAGCGGAGTGGGGAATCAGTACGAGTGTTCGACTGCCGAGCGGCGGCGAGGTCGGCCTTTACCAACCGACTCACCCCACGATGATTGAAGCGCGTTCAACTTGAAAAACGGCGGAGCTTTAGTCCCAAACTTCGCAACGCTTAGATTCGCCCTCGATGGATGAAGAAAACGAGTTAATCGCACTGCGACGCAAAAAGATCGACGCGCTTCGTGCGAAAGGCGTCGAGCCATTCGGCGGCGGCTTTGAGGTAACCGGATCGATTGCGGAGGTGCGCGAAAAGTTCAAGGAAGGCGAGACTCTTCGCACAGCCGGCCGTATCACGGCGCATCGCGACATGGGCAAGAGTCATTTTCTCGACCTGCGCGACGCGACAGGGCGCATTCAAATCTATATTCACGCCAAAGAAGTCGGTGCGGAGTTGATCGAGCTTTTTGGGTCACTCGATCTTGGCGATTTCATAGGCGTGGAGGGAACCTGTTTTGTCACCAAAAGCGGAGAACCAACATTGAAGGTGCACACGTTCCAATTGCTGGCGAAAACGTTGCGACCGCTCCCTGAGAAATGGCATGGATTACAGGACATTGAGGCCCGGTACCGGCAACGCTATCTGGATCTTATTACGAACGAGCGTTCCCGCGCGGTGTTCGAAAAGCGCATCGCTATTATGCGCGAAACCAGACGCTTCGTGGAGGAACGTGGCTTTGTTGAAGTCGAGACGCCGATCTTGCAAACAATCGCTGGAGGGGCGGCCGCTGAACCATTCATAACACATCACAAGGCGCTCGGACTCGATCTCTATCTGCGCATTGCCCTGGAGCTTTATCTAAAACGCTTACTCGTAGGCGGGTTCAATAAGGTATTCGAAATCAATCGTAACTTCCGCAACGAAGGCATCTCCAGGAAGCACAATCCCGAATTCACAATGCTCGAAGCCTACTGGGCGTATGCCGATTGGGAGAAAATGGCGAATCTGGTTGAGGAACTGATTTGTTTTCTGGCTGAGAAAATCTGCGGCTCACTGACAATCGAGCATCAGGACGTAGATGGAAAAATTGTCCGCACGATCAATTTGAAACGGCCCTGGCGCCACGCGCGTTATCGCGAAGTCATGCAGGAAGTTGCCGGGAAAGATTGGTTTGAGTTATCTCCTGAGCAACGGCGCGACCGCGCCACGAACGAGTTTAAACTAGAAATCCTGCCGCAACTGGTCGATTTCGAAGTGACGCAGCACGTCTTTGAAAAATTGATCGAAGAGAAGACGATCGACCCGCTTTTTGTTACACACTGTCCGAAAGAACTGGTGCCACTGGCAAAACAAAACACGGCGGACAACTCGCTGGTCGATGTTTTCGAACTGATCATTAACGGTGCGGAAATCGCGCCAGGCTACAGTGAGCTAAACGATCCGCTTGTGCAGCGTCAGCGGCTGGTTGAACAGGCAGGCGAAGAGAAACAAAAGATTGATGAAGAATTTCTCCTCGCACTCGAGCACGGCATGCCTCCCGCGGGCGGTATCGGCATTGGAATGGATCGGCTTACCATGTTGCTTACCGGCGCTGAATCAATTCGGGACGTAATCCTTTTCCCTCTGCTGCGACCGAAGAAGTAGGGCGTTGTCATCCCGAGGCTGGCGAAGCGCGCCGAGGGATCTCACCGAGCACACTGATCTCACGCGAGACAAAAGCGGGATCCAACATCCTTTGAGAGGTCCCTCGCCGTCTTTGCAGGCTCGGGATGACCCCGTGAGTTAACTATTCGACATTAGAAACCGGTTTACTGATTCAACGCGTCAACGATTTAACTTTTTAACCATTTACTGCAGCGAAGCGCTCTCACTCGCGCTCGAGATCAAAAGTGACCTTTGCGTTAATGCGATAGTTTGTGACTTTGCCGTCGTCTACTTCTGCGGTGAATTCCTTGATATAAAGCGAGCGAACGTTCCGCAGTGTTTTGGCGGCTTCCTCCACTGCGCCCTGCGCGGCATCCTCCCAGCTCTTCGGCGATTGTGACATCAGTTCAATAACTTTAACGACTTTGGTCATGGTGATTTCTTCTCCTTTTCTATTTATCGCAGACGGTGCGGAGCCCGCGCGTTTCTGCTCGCAATGTCCCTCGCTCGCCTCCTCGTGCCTCAGCGCTTGAACAACTTTAGCTGGGAATGCGGACTTGCTACGACGAGCGCGATTCCTCCTAACACCGCGATAGAGGCGAGCAAATAACGCGGCGTCATTGGTTCGCTTAGTAACAGTATTCCGCCAGTTGCGGTCAGCACTGGGACGCTGAGTTGAACAGTAGCAGCACTGGCAGCCCCCAGCCCTGGTAGCGCGCTATACCAAACTACGTAACCAAAACCAGATGTGACCGCGCCCGATATTAAAGCGTAAATAACTCCACCAGGATAGGCATGCGTCCATGGGGCGAAAATGATGCTGAGAGCAGCCGCGAACGGTACGGCGCGGACAAAATTCCCCGTCGTGACGCCTGCTGGATTCCGTTCTCCTTTGCCGCGCACCGAATAGACGCCCCAGGCTATGCCAGCCCCCAGCATAAGCATCGAACCAACTAATGGCGGAGCGGAAAGTCCGGGGAACACAAGCACGACAAAGCCAGTAACCGCAATGATGAAGCCGGCAATTTGGATCGTGTTTAACCGTTCGCCTTTGTGCAGTCCCCAGAGAACCATCGTGGCCTGAACCGCGCCGAACAAAAGCAAAGCGCCCGTTCCAGCCGAAAGAGATTCATACGCAAATGAAAAACCGGCGGCATATGCAAAGAGCGCGGCCGCTGAAATCCAGTTGCCATGTCGAAGTGACAAATACCGAGCTACAAATGAGGAGCTGGAAAACGTGTCAACTGATGGCGAAGCCGTTTTGTCAACACTCAGCTTTCCGTAAACGCTCATGATGAGCCAGAGCGCGACAGCTCCGGAGGAAATACGAAAGAACGTGAAAGTTGCTGGATCGATGCGGCTTTCTTTCAATGCGGCTCGGCAAAGCAATGAATTGCTTGCAAACGCAATCATCGCCAGGGGCGTGAGTATGAGGATTCTTGTTGATCTCAGCATCGATGGAGTTCGGAGCTGAACTGTTGGCTGCAAACGCAGTATGAATTAATAAGCTCGATCTTGTTACGAGATATCAATGTTGCTCAGTGGTTTTTTCGGCGAACTCGTCAATGAAAAGACCGTGTCCTAACCTTCGCGCAAGCAAACGCTAAAAAAAAGCAATTGATCGGCAGCAGTCCGCGAAATGGATCTGATAGCTTGTGCAGCCGAATGAAGCTCGCGTTGCGCATCATTATGTTTGCCGTCATAATTTTGCCGCATGTGTCCTCCTTCGGGGGCGTGCGGCACTTCGGCTTTATTTATGAAGCGTCAACCTCGGCGCCGGGAAGCTTCGAAGTAGAAAACTGGGTCACGTGGGCGCGTACAACCAATCCAGAGCATTCCGATGAAGTCGTCTTTCGTCACGAAATCGAGATCGGCGTCACTGACCGCCTTCAGGCGAGTATTTACTTAGCAGATTGGTTTTACGAAAATGCCCCGGGGCATTCCGGTTCCACCTACTCCGACTCGGCGATCGAGTTGATTTACAATCTTACGAATCCCGTTATCGATCCGATCGGATTGTCGCTCTATCAGGAATACAAAGTCGGCGACCGACTATTCGAGTGGGAGTCGAAATTGATCGCGCAAAAGAACTTAGGACCGCTTATTCTCGCATACAATGCGACACTGGAAGTTGTCTGGGAAGGGGAAGGTCTAGCTGAACGCGAAGGCGAATTTCAGCAGGCACTCGGGGCGAGTTACGAAATTTCGCCGCGAATTTCGGTCGGCTTGGAGTTTCTTCATGAATTCGTTTTCCCCGAGTGGGATGATGCAGAAAAAATCCGGAACGTTTTCATCGGTCCAAACGTTTCGTATCGCCATCAAAGCTGGTTCGTGACGGTCACTGCACTCGCGCAACCGACAAACACACCGGATGAGCCGAACTTTCAACTGCGGACAATCTTTGGTTTCGGCTTTTGAGATGAAAAAACAGTCGGTTTGTGTCGCTTTGTTTATGTGGCTGTTTTGGGGCTGCCAATCAGACCGCTATGCGCCCCCTCCACCTGTCACATCGCAAATGGTGGTAGCTTCTGTCAGAGCAAAGCCACATTCGAATCCTGCCATGCTAGGCGAAGGTCGCAGGCTTTTCGTTCACCGCTGCATCGAATGTCACACGCTGCCCTCAGTCTGGCATTACAGGACCGACGAATGGCCCGGTATTGTCAGCAGCATGTCGCATCGCGCGAGTCTGAAACCGGCGGAGCGCGAAGCGATCGTGGCGTATATTTTAGCGGTGCGATCTCAAGATTGATCTATCGAGCTAGGATTGAATAGCCCTTTTGCCTAATTTTGGGTGGCGGCGCTGAAGATCTGATATAGCCGATCCCACACCTCTCAGTTTCTTACTTCAAACCGGCGAGCCACATTGGCCGGGATCATTGGTGCCATTAGCGCGCGTGATTGGTTGAACCAAAGATGGCCATTCGCAGGAGCAGTTAGAACAGGGTAGGTCTTCGTCGTCCGCTGCTCGCAGATATTGGATCAATCCAAATTAAGAGCAACGCGGCGATCAATACTGAAGAAGTCTTTTTTCAAACATAGTTGTTTTACACAACATGCTGCGCGCGTAGGCCGAGACCCTGGGAAACAAACAGATGGCAAGACAACCAGAGAAAGGTTACGAGGCTGTTACATCAGCTGGTCACCTTACAACATACGCCGAGAAATCGGGCGGCGATGGGTGCAACTTTGCAACAACCTGCTAATTGATCTTCTCCCAGAACCCGCGGTGATTCGGGATGTTTGGAAAAACAAGTTGGCCTTGGTAAAAGGTAAACGGGCTGGAGCGGTCGTTGCCCCCGAACGATAACGTCAGAGTCTTGCCTTCAACGTTCCAATGGCCTGTCAAGGGCTCCCTGCGTTCGTAGGCTGTAGCGGTCCAGTTCTCAACGGTACCATCGACATGAAGAACGAGATGCTCGTCTATCGGGCCCGTATAGCTAATGGTAGTTTTTCGCCAGTGCCCAATTAAGGCGTTCGAATTTTCCGTGGTAGAGCCACTTGATTCTTGAAATGTGATGATCCCTGAGTCAGCGGCCTCTGCGAAAAACGCAACGAACACAAACGCGACACATTGCGTAGTCCATATGATTTGTCGGAAGATGTTTCGTGGTATCATGGGAAACCTCCGGCCCGAGTCTGACAAGGTAACTGACCGGTGACAACCTTAATTTGTGTTTTGTTGCGCGACCTTTAACCCGAGCCGATGTTGAACGCCTAACGTGAAGCTTCCGACGATCATCGAGCGAGGACGATTTCCTTCACCGGCGCCCACGCCGCAGGCGCTGGCATGGGACGGCAACAAATTGTGGATGGGGTCGCGCGACCTGCGCCGTATCTATGTGATCGATCCGCAGAAGTGGGACGTGCTCGAAGAAAAAGAACCGCCCGGCGTCCCATGGGCGGCGGTTGCGACAAACGGAACGCTTCGTTTTACAATCGGAGAAGGTCCAAACGATGACCGCTACATTCGCCGGTTCGTGCCCGATGTGGGGTTTTCTGAGGCCGACAAGATCACGTGTCCGGAATTTACAGGTTCATATCTTAGCTACGACGGCGAGAATCTTTATCTGAGTCAATGGTACAAACATCGCATCCTTAAGCTGGACGCCAGTGGCAATATCGTCCGAGTTATCGACATCGGTGCCGAAGTTTCAGGCCACGCGTTTGTTAAGGGACTGATGTACGTCTTGCGCGGGACCGAACAGAACGGTGAGAGCTGGACTATTGCGCAGCTCGATCCACGAGAGAGAACGCCGGAGGTTAAAGACATCGCGATCGTGCCCTTCGCATGCCGCTCGCTCACTTTTGATGGTACGACCTTTTGGTCGAACCATCGCGCTGCGAATGAAATTGTATCATTCGCTCTGCCATTGTAGTGGCTGCCCGCCTCAAGCAGGCTTTGGCGTTCTAATTCTGCATCATAGGATTTCCCGGCGATATTGCACAAACAAAGAGTCGCGGGGTCTGATTAAACGCTCGCAAAACTTGAGCGGTTTCAATCGACAATATTAAGATGTTTGTTGGGCATTACAGCGTTGCTTTCGCAGCTAAGAGCGACAAGAACAAGATTCCGCTTTGGGTTTTGTTCATCGCTGTCCAGTTTCTCGATTACATCTGGGCAACGCTTGTGCTGCTTGGGATCGAGAAGTTGCGCGTCATCAAAGGCTTCACTGCTGGCAGCATGCTCGATTCGTATTTCCATCCGTATTCCCACAGTCTGATCACGGCGATTCTTTGGAGCTGTGTCGGCGCTATCGTATACAAGCCAATTTGTAGTTGGCTCGGATTTGTCTATACGAAGTCAGCCGCTTTGATTATTGGTGTCGCCGTTTTCTCGCACTGGATTCTCGATCTGATTGCGCATCCTCGCGATCTCGCGATCTATGACAACACATGGAAAGTGGGTTTTGGTTTGTGGAACTATCGCGACCCGGAGTTTGCATTGGAGATCGCACTGCTTGCGGCCGGGATCATGCTTTACCTGACGCGAAATGCGATGCCGGCAATTCGTAAAGGAGCGGTAATTGCTTTCGGAGTCGCCCTCGTAGTCGTCCAGATAGGTGACACGTACGTGCCTCGCAATCCATTGACGGACAAACAAACTGTCACGGGCGTTTGGATTTTCTACACGCTCTTTGTGGTTGTCGCTTTCTTGATAGAGAAAATCGGAAGTCAGCGGCAAACTAATGCGCCGTGATCGTGATTGTTTTCGGTGTCTCGGGCGCAGGAAAAACTACGATTGGCAAACTGCTCGCCAAGCGACTTGGCTGGCAGTTCTACGAAGCGGATGATTTTCACCCGCACGCCAACATCGAGAAGATGCGCAGCGGTCATCCGCTAACAGACTACGACAGATGGCCCTGGCTGGAACGTTTGCGCGAGCAGATTACCCGTTCACTTGCTGCAAAAGAGGATGCGGTAATTGCCTGCTCTGCATTGAAACGCGCGTATCGGGATCGTTTACGCGTCAGCGATGACGTGAAGTTTGTATTTCTGCGCGGAGACTATGGACTTGTTGCTGAGCAGCTGCGTCATCGGCGTGGTCATTTCATGAACCCGGAGTTACTGGGAAGTCAGTTTGCTGATTTGGAGCAGCCCGAACCGGATGAAGATGTGTTAACGACCGAGTTGGGGCGGACACCGCAGGAGCTCGTCGAAGATATCAAAGCGAAACTGCGTCTCGCGCCCAAGGATTCGAAGTAACCGCGTCCCGGTTACCTGCAGGCCGAGGGCGGCCTAGCTCCATCGGCTTGCATCGACGCTGGAGATGGCCTGCCCTCAGGCGTTCGCTCGGTTCATGATACTGTTCCTTGATAAAGATTGTCGCTCTCGACGTTGAAGAGCCGATTCCAACGAGCCCGATAATTTTCGAACGCGATGTGCCCTCCCAATTGCATTAGTTGTTCCTCGGAAAATTGATTGCGCAAACGCGCATACAGATCGTCGGAAACATTTGACGGCGTGTCCGTCAAGGCATCGGCCAGCTCAATAACCAATCGTTCCGTATCGTTAAAGGGTGTTCTGTCGTCGCCATTGACGGCGCGCAGTTTCTCATCGCTCAAACCTGCTTTTCTGCCCACGGCAGAATTGACGTCTACTCAAAACGGGCACCCAATGTGGGCCGCGGCGCGGATTCTGCCTAATTGGATGTAGCGCAGTGATACGAGTCGTTTGCGGCTCAGAGCAGCTTCCATCGCTATCCCGCCCCACACGAGACCTGGCAGGCGCATCTGGATTTTGGCCGGTGTAAGGTCTTTTTTGAACATCTTGCGCATCACTCCATAGAACCAACGCAGATGCCACGGAGCGTTTTTCTTCTCTAACCCTGCGATTCGAGTCATAACTAATCCGTTTCGTTTTACGCAATCCATTCGGTCTTAACATCCAGGAAGCACCTGATTTTGTTATGCGTGCGCTGGTTTTCTCAGCGAAGCGAGTTTGTTCACGAGCCTGTTTGTGGCCTTTTCTAAAAACATTCCCCACGCACTCAGCACAGCCAGAGTGGGCACGCAAATCAGAAGGAATGCCCAGATCGGCACCTCGCGGATGCGGAGTCCAAGCCAGATCACGTAGGGTTGGTGAATGAGATATAAGCCATACGAATAAAGCCCCACGACACCGAAAAGTTTTGCTGGTTCTTTGAATAACAAAATGATTCCAGCAATGCCGACGATTTCCAGCATGCAACATGCGCCGGTAGCGAAATCGACGAAGATGTACTCATAAAGACCCTTGTAGAGTTGCAACGCCGCAGGGTAGAGGATTAGTCCGAGAACTAATCCCGCGCCGCGAAGGAACAGCCATTCCACGCGCGCGGTGGATCGCGTGTGCCACATCGCCAGTGACATTCCGAGCGCGAACTCGGGCAAGCGACAAATCGCGAAACCACCTAACACCCACAAGCCATTTTGCGGCCAGACGACAAGCAAGAGGTAGCGCGCGAAAAATCCGGCCACGCAGCCAATCAGTAAAAACCACCAGGGACCGAATCGTCGCGCTGCCAGAAAGAGTAGAGGGAAAATCGCATAAAACTGGATCAGCATTGAAAAGTACCACCATGCTGCGTTGAGGTACATGAAGTTCATCTCAATATTGATGAACCGCAGACCGAGAAGGCTCAGGATGATGCGATCATCCACAGGTTCCAGACGCGCGACGAACGGCGAGAGCAGATAAACCACATGCGCGACCCAGTACATTGGATAAAGACGCAGAAACCGCGCGCGGTACCACGCCCCCCATGCCATTGCCCCCGAGTCGGCACGATGCATGGTCGATTGCATCAGAGTCCAACCGCTTAGGATTATGAAAACGCCCACGGCATGGAACCCGAGTCCTGAAACTTTGAACCAAGCCAGTCTCAGAATCGTCAGCGCGCCTGCTGCAAGGCTGCTCCAGTCGGCTGGTGGGAGGACGCCGTGCTGGAAATAGGTGGTGAAAAAATGAAAGTACGCAACGAACAGAATCGCCAGCCCCTTTGAAATATCAATCCAAAGGAGCCGCTTCATCGCATGGGCTTAACAGGAATAGCACAGATCGGTCAAGACGCCGCAATAGTGACGCTTGCCAGTGGTACCGGTCGACAGAAGCAGTCGGCGCCGGTAACAAACGAGTAACTTTTCCTGTGCAGCGCTCAGCGCGCGTCGCTGCGATGCTACACGCATGCAAACAACAGCAGAAAGGAACACGCTATGAATCATTTTATCACGAGCACCACTCTTCTGGCGCTTTCAGCAGCATCACTGATTGCGCGTATCGATTCGCCAGAAGACAGCAGCCTGACTGCATCCAGTCCGAACATTACCGCCGGCCGGGCGGTGACCTTCAACAATCGCGCCTACATCGTCGTGGACGACGGTGTTCATGGTGAGGAACTGTGGTCCAGCGACGGCACTGACGGCGGCACATTTCTGGTACGCGATATCAATCCGGGATCGTCGGGAAGTGGCATCCGCAATCTGACTGTCGCTGGAGCTCAGCTGTTTTTCATCGCGAACGACGGGACGCATGGGTTCGAGCTATGGCGAACGGACGGTACTCCGCAAGGCACTGCGCTTGTGAAAGACATCGCGCCGGGCGCCGATAGTTCAACGCCGACCGATTTCGCCGTCATGAATAACGTGCTGTTCTTCGCCGCGATGCATCCAACGACAGGTCGCGAATTGTGGAGAAGCGATGGCACTGCGGCGAATACTACCTTGGTTATCGATCTGTTCCACGGCAGTGCCAGCTCCGAACCGCTGGAGCTGACGGCCGTGGGCAACACTGTTTTCTTCAGCGCGGCGGCCCCGCAAACTAAGCACCGGCGCAGGAGCACTAACATTGGGCGCGAGCTTTGGAAAACAAACGGCACAGCCGCGGGGACGTCACTCGTCAAAGACATCTGGTCCGGTTTTGGCGGTTCAGCGCCGAGCAAGTTCGTAGCGCTGAACAATATTGTTTTCTTTATCGCGAGCACGTCCGACTTGGGCACCGAACTGTGGCGAACCGATGGCACCAGTAATGGGACCGTGCTCGTGAAGGACATCACCCCCGGATTTGCCGGCTCGTTGTTCGGTCCAATTCGGACGTACCAAGGTCGTTTGTATTTCAACGTGAACGCGCAGTTTTGGGAAAGCGACGGGACGGCGCAGGGCACCACGCCGGCCAGCGATTTTGCGCCTGGTATTAGCGAGAACAGTTTTATTTCCGCAGACTTCGCTGTGCTCGGATCGCGCGCGGTCTTTACAGCGATGACGCCAAATGCGTTTGAGCTTTGGGTAACCGACGGAACCGCCTCCGGTACTCAATTCCTGCGTTCACTCCTGCCAAATGACCAGGCCCTGATCGAGGTTCCGCTCGTATCACTCGCAACCAGGAACCTCGTCTTTTTCGATGCGTTCGATCAGGCGATCGGCACCGAACTGTACGCCACCGATGGCACTCACGCAGGCACAAGGCTCGTGCGCGAGTTCTATCCGAACCAAAACGATCCGTTTGTGACGCCGCTGTTCCTTACTGCCGTTAATGGCACTGCCTTCCTGTCAGCGGACACGGGAATCAGCGATCGTGAATTGTGGATCAGCCGCGGCACACCAGGAGATCCCCGCATGGTTCACGATTTTCTGCGGGACTAGCTGCCGACGCGGAAAAACTGTTGTTCAGACTGAGAGCGTTGACGGCGCACAAGTCCGGCTGCTTACATCGACGGCGTGATTACAGAGCGAAGTTGGAAGCAGTGCTTGAACGCGAGCGCCTGTTTCGATTGGGCCCGGATGCACTGTGTTCACGGTAATTCCCCGAGGACCAAGATCGCGAGCCATGCCTTTTGCCAAGCCATCAAGACCGGCTTTGACCATGCTGTATATACTTGTCGTAGCTAACGCAGCGAAGTCGGCGATGTTGCTGCTAACAAAAACAATTCGCCCACCGTCACTCATATGTTTGAGGGCCGTGCGCGATGCAATGAACGCGGCTTTTAAATCCACGGCGACCATATGATCGAATTCCTTGTCCGAAACTGTGTCGACAGGTTTAAATAGAAATGCGCCGGCACTGCTCACAAGGATGTCGATATGACCGAATTCTTTTGCCACTTTCTCGACCGCGTTCGTGAGTTCGCGCGCGCTGCCGCTATCGGCCTGAATAGCAATAGCCCGGCCGCCTTCAGAGCTCACTTCCCTTACCACTGAGTTCGCAGCCTTTTTCTCTTTGAGAAACGTGAATGCGACATTGGCTTTTTCACGAGCGAGCCGCTTAACGATGCCCGCGCCGATGCCGCGACTGCCACCTGTGACCAAAGCAACTTTTCCCGACAAGCGGGAGATCGCCCTGGCTTCTTCGTTATTGGTCGTCGTTCTTTTCATCACGTCCGTCCATTTCCGCCTTGGATTCTCTTTCCGAAAAATAGTTCGGTTAACAATTCAAGATCGCGCGTCATGATTGCGTTGATTCTCGTCGAAAGACGACAATGAGGGCTGCTTATTTGCGGTTAATGCCGATAATCTTCCAGAGCTTGTACGGTTCGGTCCGCATGGATTTGCCGTTGTTGAACCGCGGCATGTTTTCGATCTGCGATGCGGTCACGTACATCTCGCCGTTCGGTCCCCAGCTTAATGTGTCTGGCCAGAGCAGGCGTTTGTCCGCGATGACTTGCTCCACACGCTTGCTTCCAGAGTCCCAACGCACGATCGCGTTGCCTTCAAGATCGGTAAGATAAACACTGCCATCCGGTCCTTCCAGCATCCCATCGGGTGCTGGCGTTTGTCCGACATTCTCGACTTTCGATTCCAGCTCCGGTTTCCCGAGTTTCTCATCTGTGAGGAAACTCGTCTTAATCCGGTAAAGGGTATGACCAGTGAGTGCGTGGTAAAAAAGATAGCCGTTCTTTGCATCAAGCGCGATGCCATCGGATGCGATCTGTGGCGTCGTTTTCTTTTGCTGGTCGATTAACGCTTTGCCGTCAACGACGAGCTTGACCTCGTTCTCCGGTTGAGTTGATGGATGGCCATCGAGAAGCCGGCGGGCTTTGCCGCTCTTTAGATCGACAACAATGATTGCGCCTCGTCCCGATTCGGTGATGAACGCAGTGTTCGTGCGCGTGTCGACACGAACATCATTAAGATAACTTTTCTTCGGCGCCACGTCTTCACCGAACGGAATTGTTTGCACGACCTGGTTCGTGGCGAGATCAATCTTCACCAGTTTTGGTCCGCCCTTAACGATCTCCTGCATTTTCGGCGCCGCCGGATCGAGGACCCATAAGTTGTCCAGGTCGTCGACCACTACACTTTGCACGCAGATAAAATGCGAACCGGCAGGACCCGCTTTGTTCCATTCGTCGTTGGGGAACGCTTTGGGTTGCCCGTTCAGAATCTCTGCGACCGAGATTGAGTGGTCATCCGACCAGTAAGGAAAATTGACGAAGATGCGGCCAGACCTTGTCGAGACGCCCACACCAGTCAGCTGTTTATCGAGAAAACTGGCAACCTCTTGTAGTTCTGCGGCGGATGCGATTGTGGTGTTCATAAAAAAAATCCCGAGGGCCAGTTGAATGCGCACAAACATAGTTCGCGACTCCTCTCGAAACCGGATGACTAAACGCGAAAAAGCGGGTTGCGCTTAAGCGTATCAACCGGCGGCCGCCTTAGGTTGGTTGTTTGTGGTTTGCGTTGGAGCAGCGCGTATTCTCAGTGCAAGAAGCGTCGCGACCACCGCTAGTCCCCCTAACAAGATGAATGCGTCCGTGTGAGTTCCGGTGTGTGTCTTGAACATCCCGATCAGCGTCGGTCCGGCGAAGCTGCCGACATTTGCAATCATCGTCACCAGAGCTATCCCGGCGGCCGCTGCCGGTCCCGTAAAGAACTGAGTCGGCATCGACCAAAACGGGCCGTAACTCGCGCAGTGTCCCAGCGGAACAAGCGCGAGGGCGATAATGGCCAAGACGGGCTGGCGCAGCAGGGCACATCCTACAAGGCCGATCGCCATCACGAACAACGGCACAGCTATGTGTATGGTTCGCTCCCCGGTGCGATCTGAATGATAGCTGTTGAAAAGCATCCCCACGATTGTTATGGCACTAATCGCACCAAGTACCAAACCTATCTTGAAGTTACTAAGTCCAGTAAGCGACTTTATAATGAGCGGAGCCCAGAACGAGTAACCATAAAATCCAGCCGCGACCAAAAGGAAAATGATCCCCAGCTTCCAGACGGTTGCATCAGTGAGAGCTACCCGTATGTCTGGCTTTAGCGCACAACCTCTTCGCTCCGCTGCAAGTGTTTCGACGAGCCAGTCGCGCTCTACTCGAGTCAGCCAATGCGTTGTTTCAGGACGATCCTTCAAATAGAAAAGGACGCTCGTGCCCAGGATCACCGCAGGCAACCCTTCCAGCAGGAACAACCATTGCCAGCCCGCTAAACCATGAAGACCATCTAGCTCCAGCAAGGCTCCCGACAACGGACCTCCTATTAATCCGGTCACGGGGACCGCAGTCATGAAAGCCGCGATCGCTCGCGCACGATGTGCGGTAGGATACCACAGGCTCAAATAGTAAATCACTCCGGGAAAAAATCCGGCTTCAGCTACGCCGAGAAGGAATCGCAGCAGATAAAAGGCTGCAGGAGTCCGCACAAACATCAGGCCGGCTGAGATCAGGCCCCACGTTACCATGATTCGCGAGATCCAAAGCCGGGCTCCAACTCGTTCCAGGATGATATTGCTGGGGATCTCAAACAGACAGTAACCGAGAAAGAAAATACCCGAGCCAAAACCAAACACTGTCGAGCTAAAGCCGAGATCAGTATTCATTTGCAACCCGGCAAAACCGACATTCACCCGATCCAGCCAGGCGATAACGTAAAGCGCAAAGAGGAATGGGATCAGTCGCCACGTCACCTTGCGTAGGGTAATCACCGGCAACATGTTGGTGTAGTGGTCACCAGAGTTCTTCACATCTCGGATAGTTTAGAACGCCGGTGCCGCATTGAAAGAGCGCGACCTTCGCTTTGCGTTCAGGTTGCGTTTTCGATTACAAGTCCCGCCTAACCAGATCAAATTATGTCCATAAAAGGAATTACACTGTTCATTGCGGTTATCGTCAGCCTGACAACTGCGAACGCTAACGTCCCGATCATCGTCTCAGCCGGTGCCGGGAAGCGGGTTGCCATGAGCCTGTCTAACAAAGCGGAAAAGCAACTCGAAAACGGCGACGTGGCGGGTGCGAAGCTTAGCCTAGATGCGGCGTTACATGCGGATCCAAAGTTTTAGCCTGCGTTGTATTAGCGCGCGGAGATTTTTGCTATGCAGGGGAAGTACGAACTTGGTATTCACGATTGCAATGAAGCACTCCGGCAGTATCCGACATTTGTCGACGCGTCTCTACTGCGCTACGATCAACTCGATGTATGGGACGTACGCGGAAGCGTTGAAGGAGTTGAATTACGTCATTTCGCTCCACCCTCAGCGTGTTACCCTGGCCAGAGCCTTGAAACAACGGGCGTGGTTGCAGGCAACTTGCCCAAATCCAGCATTTCGTAACGGCCAGCAGGCAATTAAGGATGCTAAGGCTGCTTGCAGCATCGCGGAATGGAGAGACGAGAATACAATCGATACCCTTGCAGCCGCGTATGCGGAAACGGGCGATTTTGATTGGGCGGTGCGTTACGCAGCACAAGCTTTGGCAGTAAAGGGGATTACGCCAGTCGATCAGAAACACATCCGACGGCATCTGACATTATTTCAGCAGCATCAACCGGTTCGATTGTAACGTTAGAATTGTACTTTGATGCCGGGTTCTCCTGATGTACCAGCGCCACAGCCATTAGCCGAATCGGAGCTCGCAGCGAAAGCGACGACCCGGATGGTGATATGAGCGGGGATTGCTATTTACCAATAAGGATCAAAATGCCAGCCGCCAGCGCCAGGATCCCCATGATGATGGTGGGGATGGTGATGTGGAACAGCAGAGTAATTCCAACCAGTATTAGGTAGATGGCGAGCAGGAGCATTCCGAGGTTTTTGGTGATGTTCATATGACTCATTTCTGAGGCAAAGGCATCGCGTTTGCACGCTCTAAATCGCGGGCTGCAAAATCTTTACGGATTGCTGCTTACCACGTTCAGAGCCGGCTTGTTAATTCCGATGTCGGAGCTGACTTTCTGAAGTTGCGCAGCTTGCTCTTTCACGCTGCCGCCAGACTCGCTACTGTCGCTTCCAATTTCTCCACTTTGCGATGCTCTTTGAGAAATTCGTTAAGCAACATGGCGTTCACCGCCGTCATTTCGCACGGTGAACGGTTTTCCATCCTTGTCCCGCAGCACTAGGCCCGGGTTCACCTCGGCTACTTCCTCAGCGATTAACCCAAACTGTGCTGTGCTTGACGTGTCGTTCTTGTAGTGAAACGTCACCGGCTGAAGCGCAAGGATCGATTCGCCGGCGTTGTCCATCGGCCTGATCTCCTTCTTGAACCGGCGCGAAGGGTTCATCGTTCCCAGTTGGCCGGCGGAATCGATCACCACTGGTATGGCATCGCCAATTTGTGTTGTCACCCCATGAATGTTGCCGATAAAGCAGCTGTTATTCACGTTCGCGCCGTCAGTAGCGATACAGATCACGTTAGTCGCGGTGGTAACGCCTTGGCCGGCTGAAATGCCCAAAGCCGTGTTGGAGTCGCCGGTGGTGTTATTGAAGAGCGCGCCACTGCCGATCGCCGTGTTGCCGCCACCAGTGGTGTTGCTAGGGAGCGCGCTAGCACCGATAGCCGTGTTAGCGCCGCCGCTGGTGCTGTTTTGGAGTGCTTGGAAGCTGGCAGTTGTGTTGTTAGTTTTCATAAGCTTGGAGTTTCGAGAGGCCACTGGCAGATTGTCCAGATCAAAATCTCGGCACGCCGAAAAGCGATACAACCTTGAAAGGGACGAGAGGCATGCACAACACGCCTCAATTCAAGCCGCGCGAGGGAAGCCCAATTTCGAGGGGACAAGAATCGCGTCGCTCATTCCGTGCAGGAATTTTTTGTCCGCTGGAACAATGGTGGCCAGTGCGCCGCGTAATTTCACGCGGTCGCTCTCCACGAAATAGTACGGACAAAGGCGCACGCGACCTTTCATTGTCTTTAACTCGCTAGAATCCGGATCCCAGTACTGATGCTCGACTAATCGCCCCTTGTGGAAGCGTTGCATGATCGTCGGCGACGATTCGAACGTCTCAAGAGCGTGGTTGATTCGCTTTTCCCAGTCTGCATGCGGCAGATCTGCGCCGAGCGCGATGCCGCGGCTGCCCCAGCCAAGCGGTGAAAAGCCGCTCACCTTCAAGAGAAGATCGCGATCTTTTTGGCTGAACTTCGCTGCCTCGCGCCAATCATGAATCTCCAGGCGCGGAATGACCGCATGTTGCGGCAAAGGCGTTGGATCGAGCAGCCACGAGTAGGGGATCACTTCTTGCAGCTTGGCGAAATATTTCTCACCCAGTTCGCGTCGCCAGAATTCGTGCAGCGGTTGCATCCAAAAAAGCGCGAACCACATTTTCTCTTCCAGGTATGGCTTGATCGGCGGTGTAATCGTAATGCGTCCCTCCGCATTCGCGCGCAACGTATTGTCGATCCCGGGAATATTTGGCAGATCAAATAATTCGAAGAACCGGTAGACGGGCCGTTCATCCTGCGGTTCATAGTTCTCAGCGGCTACCACGCGCCAGCTGAAGCTAGGGTTGGCGGGTGATGCCTCAGCATGGAGGCCGCGGTCGACGCCCGCGGCTACAACGGAATCCCCCGAGGGCGCGCTCATCTTCTGATTTAATCGCGCGGCGATCCATTGCATCTCTGGCCGATAAGTGGCGGCCTCTTGCGAGATGACGATGTCACCGCCGTTGGGCAGCACCGTGCGAAATCCGCCGAGCATTCCGTCGGCGCCGCCGATAATCTCAGTGTCGAATGTTGAATAGGTCTGGTTGAGCCAACCAGTCAGGCCGATTCCGCCTGGTACCGAATCGATCTCGGCGATGATGTAACCCTTTTCAGTCAGAATAAGATCGGGACGAATTACCCGCGGCAAATCGTCACGAATTTCTTTGCGTCTTGAAAATTCAATCAGCTCTTTGGGCTTCCCGGCATCTAGGTAGCGCGCCACCCATGCAGGCTGTTTGCCCTTAACGCTCAGCTGATACAGTTGATTGCAGGCGCGCTGAAAAATGACGAGCCGATGTCCGAATTGCTCTAGTTCAGAGACAAATTTCTTCTCGATCGGAAAGGCGTCAGGCGAGAGAAGCCAGGCCTTTTCTGCAAAAAGACCTTCCTTTGGGAATGCGCCGCGAATGGCGGCTAGCCTGTCATCCTGAGTTTGCACCCGGCTCACGAAACAAACGTCCGACGCTGAACGCCCAACGTCCAACACCGAATATGAACGCCTGATTTAAGCATTGGAGTTGCACCTTAGGTCTTCGGCTTTTTCCTGGTTATCGTCCGGCCGCCATCTTCTTCAGCGCGAGTTTGACCAGTTCTTCCGCTGAATTCGCTTCGCCCTTGTCCTGGAGATCGCGCACTGCCTTGTGCGCATCGATCTGTTTGTAGCCAAGCGCGATCAACGCGAGCACAGCTTCGTTTGCCTGCTCCTGTTCTGGCGTGGGCGCATGCGCTGCACTGGCTGCCTCCCACGCTGCCGCTACTCCCAGCTTGTCTTTCAATTCCAAAACGATTCGCTCCGCCGTTTTTTTCCCGAGCCCACTAATCTTTGAAATCGCTGCGACATCGGAGTTCACCACCGCAGCCTTGAAATTATTGACGCTCATTCCGCTTAGCACTGCGAGCGCCAGTTTCGGGCCGATCCCGCTTACGTTGTTTACGAGTAATCGAAAAAGGTCCCGTTCGGCGGACGTCATGAATCCGTAAAGCACGTGTGCGTCTTCGCGAATAGACAGATGCGTAAGAATGCGGATCGGCTGGCCCGGCTGCGGCAATTGGTCATAGCTGGAAAGCGGGATAAAAACTTCGTAGCCAACGCCGCAGACATCGATGATTGCATGCGTAGGCAAGGCGTTTACCAGTTTACCATTGAGAAACGTGATCACGTTAAATCGTTAAATCGTAAATGGCCGAATCGTCAATGTGCTTCACTCCGATTTCAGCACGAGCGTGAGTTCGACCTTTTTGCCTTTCGGGATGTTGAAGCCACGTGTGGGAGAGAACCTCCAAGCTTCGGGGTGATTCGGAAAAAGCCCCTGAACCAACGAAGTCGGTACGATTACGAAACGCGGACCCGGCTCGGACATGAAATTGACTACGTTCTTTTTATTGAGTCGGGCGAGAAAGGTTTTTACGCGTGAGCGAAAATACCAGACCAGGCTTGGTTCCTCGAACTCGACAGACGCAAATAGCATGTTTGGTTGCAAATGCGCGCGTGAATCCCGGAAAAGCTGATAGGCTGGAAAAAACCGCGCGACAAGTGGGGGAACCACTAAAGCGATCGTAATCAAGACACACGCCGCACTGATAGCGATGGTTCGAAACGGGGAGCCGTGATTTCTAACAGTCGCTGCTCCTTGCCACTGCCGCGCAAGCAAGATTGCGAGCAAAGGGAAGGCCGGCAGGGTATAATGGGGCAACTTAGTGCTAACCAGTGTGAAGATCACAAAAATGATCGCGATGCCTGTGAACAGATAGTTGTCGATTGTGTTCACACTGTCGCCGGAATCGCTTATCCCGGCCTTCTTCTGTCTCCACAATTGCCGGATCAGCCACGGCAATTTAATCGACCAGGGGAAAAAACTGACGAAGACCGTTACAAAATAGAACGGAAGAAGCAAAAGATACGTGCCAAGCGAACTCGCGCCGTGACCTTCCATCGTGGCGAGCGACCGGCCAATGACATGCCGCCCGATTCCAATCGCAAAGAATTCGCCGTGAGTTTGAATGAGCGCGGGGACTCCCCATAGCGCGACAACTGCCAGCATCAGCAGAATCCCACGCAGGAATTTGAAATTCCGGCCTAACTGCCAATCTCGCGTACGGATAATTGTTGCCCCAATAGTGAGCAGCGGTACCCACGCGATCGGTCCTTTCGCCAGAAAACCCAGTGCAAGGGCGAGATAGAATATCCACCACCATCTCCGTTGGGCGTTAAAAGTCGGACGTTGAGCGTTGGATGGTTGCCCACGAATGAGCGCATACCCGGCCCAATGCGCCAGCGTCATGAACAACACGAGCCACATGTCGGCGACTGCAGCTTTTGCATGAACGAAAGTCTGTAGTGACAGCGTAAAAATGATCGCCGCCCACCAGCCAACCGCGGCCGCGCCGATGCGGTGGCCCCAGGCAACGATCACCAATGCCGTCAGTGCAGCTGCGATCGCAGACGGAAAACGCGCGCTGAAATCACTTTCACCAAAGATTCGGTAGCTTGCCACCTGTGCCCAATAGGCGAGGGGAGGCTTGTCGAGTCGCAACTGATTATTGAAGTAAGGAACGACGTAATCTGCGCGCTGAATCATTTCCCGTGATGCCTCCGCGAACCGTGGCTCGTCACGATCGATCAACGGCAAGCTCCACGTACCGGCCAAATGGAAAAGTACCAAGCCGAAAAACAGAAAGCCGGAATTGCGTATTGCGGATTTCAAGAGCGCGCTCAAAATAACGCCCGCTAAAACTGACGGGAACTTTATTGTGAAGCGCGCCGCCGTTTTTTATTGGCTGATCGGGATCGTCATCGCAGGTATAGCGATCGCAATTGCATTTCACTTCGACGATGCCGTTAGGGATTTCATGGCGCACCAGAGCCCCGGGATGCACAAATTCATGCGCAACGTCAGTCTGTTTGGCGACTGGCCCTCGCACGTTGTGCTCGGATTGCTCCTTTTAGGGATCGCGTGGCGGCGCCAGAGCAAAAAATGGATGCGCATTTTTTTGTCGATGTTGTTGGCTATGGCGATCATAGGCGTTGCGGGCACCATTATTAAGCGCACAATCCCAAGGGCCAGGCCGTCTGTGAAATCGGAGCTGCGCTGGGGTGGTCCGCGATTCAGTACGAAATATCACGCGTTCCCCTCTGGCCACGTTGGAGCATCAACCGCCTTCTTTGGTGTTCTAATTTTCGCACGCCGCCGCGTAGGGCTTGCCTGTTTACCGATACCAATTCTGATCGGGTTTTCCCGAATGTACCTCGGTGCGCATTACTTATCCGATGTTATGTGCGCAGCGGTACTTGGGATTCTGTGTGCCGCCATTGTTTGGCGTTTTCTCGCGCCCCAACCCACCAACCACCGCTCGCTGATCGCTGTTCATACTTCACATCAGGACCGTACTCGTTAATTGAAAAGTACCAACCAGGAGCAGGTTCAGAAACGGAGCCTTGAGGCGTGGAGGGGTGAGATTCGAAGTCACGATCCGGATTGTGCCTTTTGAGCGACCTGTTCTTCCTCGTAAAGGGCCACAGAATGTGACCGACGTCGAAAAGGGCTTTGGGAACAACCATGTGACCGGCGGATCAGTAAAGTCTCAGTAATTTTTCGAGGACTTCGTTCCGCTGTTTCCGTAGAAAGAGGTGAGGAATGCAAGACACCCTTTGGAGTGCCGGACTCATGCCACGACGCACAGGCGTTGGATATTTTTTGAACGATACTTTGCGTTTTGGCACGAGGGGCGCTTTTTTGGACTTAGACAGTGTAAAAAGATTTCGAGCTTCGTTTGATCCGAGCCTAGAAAAAAACGGCGGGTGTAGTATAAGATTTTATCTGATTAGACAATCATCCGCCGTCCCGATTGTTTGTTTCAATCAACCAAAGCAGGTTCCTGCGCAGACAAGCAGTAAACTCAGTAACTTGAAACAACCGGGACGAATACTGGAAATTTTTGAGCGGGCGACGATGACGCGCATCGGGCGTTGCTAGAGTAGGTCCCGACACCTTACGAGCAATGCTTCCTGCCGGCGAGACAACCTCGCCCCGCTCAAAATTTTCCAGACCACACCGGTCGATTCAATATCAGTGTGCCAACGTGGCTCGGCTGTACCGTAACAACAGCTGATCGGCAAGCTTTTTTTGAAATCGCACAGTGTCGGACGCATCGCAGGGGGCTTGTTGTCCACCGAAACACCGACGCGTGTTTTTAGGCGAGACTGACGAATAACAGAAATCCTCTTCAACGATGCATCCCGCTTGCCGGTCTGCGAGTCGCGCTTCAGGTTTTCAATTTTTCTGTCGAGGCTATAAGAACTTAGGAGGCGAACATCATCTCTCTGCCAATCTTGGCGACTCCCGTTCAGGTACCGACCCCCTTCAAAATAACGACAAGCAGTCGCGTGGGACGCCGCTCTTCCGCCAGGACGAGCCTCCTGAAGGCCTTTCCCTTTGGAAAACGAATCGAATCAGCCGGAACTACTCCGACAAGCGCGCAAATTCATGAAAAAATTTCCAAGACCTGCGCCTCAGTTTTCCGGAAGTCTTGGAACGTAAAATCGATAGAGTCTCTAACGTAAGTTACTCATATCAAGATGGCGGAGGGGGTGAGATTCGAACTCACGAGACCTTTCGGCCTTCCGGTTTTCAAGACCGGCGCAATCAACCGCTCTGCCACCCCTCCAGATTAGGCCCCCATTCGCGATGGCAAACTCATTACTCCATTACTCCACTACTCCAAGCGAAATCACGTGACAGTCGACCACTGGAGCGATGGAGTGTGCTAATGACAAGATTCGCTGGACGTCGCGATATGTTCATGTGAACTTATTGCATGGAGAAGAAGTTCCGCCCTGTTGTTAAAGAGACGCCGCAAAGCCACACGGCCATACGCGGACGTGGCGCCTCATGGAGCCCAGCGAATCGCTTCGAGAAGATGCATGTCGATCTAAGCGATGTCGATGTTGTCGACGTTGATCTTGAAACCGAAGAACGACCGCGGCGGGGGACGCAATACTTTCACGACGAAACCAAATCGGTCATCACTCGTAACAACAGTCCAGATGTCGGTTTTGAGACAAGCCTGAATCCCTATCGAGGTTGTGAGCATGGCTGCATTTATTGTTACGCGCGACCGACACATGAATATCTAGGTTTTTCCGCAGGACTCGATTTCGAAAGCAAGATCATGGTAAAAACAAATGCGCCAGAGTTGTTGCGTGCTGAATTGGAATCACCGCGGTGGCAGCCGCAGACGCTGGTGATGAGCGGCGTAACCGATCCGTATCAGCCAATCGAACGAAAGCTGTGCATTACGCGCGGTTGCCTCGAGGTGCTAGCCAAATTTCGCAATCCAGTAGCGATTATTACAAAGAACCGTCTTGTTGCACGCGATGTTGATCTTTTGCGCGATCTCGCGGCGCACAGTGCAGCGGCGGTAAACATTTCGGTAACTTCATTGGACCCCAATCTGCAGCGATTGCTTGAGCCGCGGACGTCTTCGCCTCAGGCACGCCTTGATGCGATCCGAAAGCTTCGCAGCGCTGGAATTCCGACCGGTGTGATGGTTGCACCGATAATCCCGGGGCTCACAGATCACGAGGTTCCGAGAATCGTCGACGCCTGCGCAAAAGCGGGTGCGCAATTTGCCGCGTACACAATTGTCCGCCTGCCATGGGCGGTGGCGCCACTATTTGAACACTGGCTCGAGGAACACTTTCCGGACCGAAAGGAGAAGGTGCTGGGGCGCATTCGCAATTTGAGGGGAAACCGGCTGAATAACTCGCAGTGGCACAGGCGTATGACGGGAGAAGGCATCTTTGCCGAGCAAATTGCATCGATGTTCGCCGTTTCCTGTCGGCGCAACCGAATGTGCGCGCGTCCGAAACTCTCTTGCGCGTCATTTCAAAGATCGACGACGCAGCTAGCCCTTTTCGGTTGAGATCAGCGGTTGCCTTTTACAGAAGCGCGTGCAGCCGCATCCCTCGTGGCAAACGAAATAATAGAGCGGCCACTGCGAGCTGCACGAGGGTGCGGAGAGGCGGTTATGTGGAGCACCGTGCTAATTCATAACACCACGCCGGGTTAAGTCCCCGTTTAATTCCTGGTTCCTCCCCTCGCAGTGTGTTGCAATGTTTCTGTTGGTCACTGTTCTTTTTGTCGTCAAACGGTCGAGTCTCCACTAGGGATTTCAGCGGACTTGAACTGCTGAATGTACTGTCGATTTCGATCGGTGAAGCCTTAATGCACGTCAGTCGCCACCGCGAATTCTTTCTCTCCGTCGGTGAACACCAGCAGCGCTTCGTTTTCCCTTAGGCCGAGTGCTTTTCGAGCGCGCTCGAGTTGTTTACTTGAATCGGTGAATTCGACATAACGTTCGCCGGCGCTAAGTGGAACCGCAGTTTTGATCTTTGCCCTTTTCATGCCCGCGGCATTGTTGCCCCGAATTTCACGAGCGCAAGGTGTTTTTCTTGTAGGGAACCTATAACTAAATTGCGAGTCGCAATTTTGCAAAAACGATGCCCATTCGGTAAATTTCGCTCACGCGCTGTTAGAATTCGCACCTAAAGGTGACCTGCCATTTTCACAGCTGAAAACCATTGGCAGCGCGTACGGGAGTCGAATCCAATTTCAAATTCTATTAAACTGCGCGATTTCGGTGGAACCTTGCGCGAATTAGAATCTTGGACGCCACTGCAGAGAACGGACGCTTTGCAGGATTCGCGCAATTAAACGCAGTTTGAGTGTCCGATTTTGTCCGAAACGGCTTGGTAGCCCGTTGATGGTGGGTTATTGCGGTCGACGAAAGGCTAAGGCTGGGCCAGGCAAACCGATTTGACTCCTGCTGCCCAGCGATATCTTCTCCGCTTAAATCATTACATCTTAAAATATCCCGCACATTATGATCCAATCCTCACGTGTTCCTTCGTTTCTTCTTTCCGTTTTCTTTGCACTTCCCTTCGTCGCGGGACCGCTCCTGCTCGGGAGCCTTCGGGCAGCGGAGGAGAAAAAAATAGAGTTCCCCGCGGCCAGCCAGCACTCGGTGGTAAAACAGCGTGTCGGGTTGACCGATGTCGAGGTGGATTATTCGCGCCCGAACAAGAACGACCGCGAGATCTTCGGCGGCTTGGTGCCTTACGGGAAGCTCTGGCGCACGGGCGCCAACGCGGTCACCAAAATTAAGTTTAGCAAGGGGGTAACGCTCGGTGGCAAGGAGATTCCGGCCGGTGAGTACGCACTCTTCACGATTCCGACAGCGAACGAGTGGACCATCATCCTTTCGAAGGACGCGAAGGTGCAGAGCACGGCCGACTATAAGCAGGAGAACGATGCCGCGCGTCTTACGGCAAAGCCGGAACCCAATCCGGTCACAATCGAGACGTTCACCATTGGACTGGGTGATGTGAAAGGCGCTTCTGCAACGCTTAATTTCCTTTGGGATAAAACGCGTGTGCCTGTGAAGTTGACCACGGACGATGTCGAGCAGGTAAGCAAGGAACTCGATGCAGCCGTTAGCGCAGGGACTCCACTCGACCCGCGCACCGCCTATCAGGCCGCTGCCTTTTACTACGATAACAACAAAGACATGGACCAGGCGGCGAAGTGGATCGACCAGGCGCTGGAGAAGAACCCGGACGCGTACTTCATGCACTACAAAAAGGCGCAGATTCAGGCGAAGCTTGGCAACAAGAAAGAAGCGACCGCCTCGGCGCAAAAGGCGATCGACATCCTGAAGAAAGACAAAGCGCCGGACGAGTCCGCGATCAAAAACGCGCAGCAGATCGTCGACAGCTCGAAGTGAGGATCAAAGCGGACGATCATATGCCGTCGCTCGTGGCCGCAGCACATGAAAAGGTTACAGACGGGTAACCTTTCCATCGTTGTCAGATCGGGGCTCAATCGTACGTTGAAAACTAGTCTCCGTGGGGACATGCTGGGTTTTTGGGAGCAAGGGAGCATTACCCGGTGTGTCCTCACTCCTTTTTTGCCCAAATCGCCGGTCCTTCCTGGCAGATCTTCGCCTTCGTCAGCGATTGACAGTTCCAGTCGAATTCGTTGCGAATTCGGCTGAAGCCCTCATTTCGATTGGCAGCGCGTACGGGAGTCGAACCCGTGTACCAGCCTTGAGAGGGCTGTGTCCTAACCACTAGACGAACGCGCCAAAGAACAGGGTGTGATTAGGAATACCGCAATGACTGTGGGCTGGCAAGGTAGCTAAACCGCTTGTGCCGTTTCTCTTTCTTCTTCTTGTGCTTATCTGCGGGCTTCTTCTTAAACGCAGGTGTACCTGACGGGGTTGGCGAAGGTGTAGAGGTGTCTGGGGTAGGCCTCACGCGTGGCTGAGCCAGCATACCCTGATGAGACGTCTTCAACGCCTGCAGCGCCAATTTGAGTTCCGGAGTCGTAGCGAGTGCCGACATCCGTTCGTAATACACGTTGTAGTAATTGCGGAGCCGATTTCTCTTTTCCAAATCAGTCCGCGCAGACTGCGCGTACGCCTTGGCTGACTGTACCACCGGGTCATTCACTGTCCGATTTTTCAGTTGTCTCCATTCCTTGTGCACTCGCAATTCATCCGCTTGCGGTCCGAGGGATCTCGGTTTTGAAAAATTCTGGTCAAGCTGCGATATCTCGGGTAGTTCGGGGCCATTAGGGGGCTCAGGCGAGGGCGTAGGTTCCAGTTGATCTTGCTCCTCATAAAGATCCACATTCGGCGGAGCGGCGTCCTGTCCGTGCAGCGTCAATGCCATGCCAATTAGTGTCGCTGAAACGATTAAGCCGTATGTTTTCATTCCCCAGTTTCGTCTGCAATGTAACTGAATTTCGGGATGCGGGAAGGCGCTATCCGTGATAAAGAATCACGCCGCAGCACGGGGCGTAGCTTAGCTTGGTAGAGCGCGTGGTTTGGGACCACGAGGTCGGAGGTTCAAATCCTCTCGCCCCGACGTTTGATCGCATCAGACGTTGTAATCCAAATTAGGCGCTAATCGCTTTTCCACCGCGGTTACCGATTCTTCGTGCCGGGTGGCATAATCCACGACTTGATCGCGCCCAATTTGTCCGACTCCGAAATATTTCGCCTCGGGATGCGAAAAATAAAGTCCGCTCACGCTGGCACCGGGATGCATCGCAAATGATTCGGTCAGCTTAATGCCAGCGTTGTGCTCGGCATCCAGCAACTCGAACAATGGTCCCTTCTCTGCGTGATCGGGACAGGCGGGATAACCGGCAGCCGGCCGGATACCGCGATATTTTTCGCGGATTAGATCGGCATGAGACAGCTGTTCGTCGCGCCCGAATCCCCACGCAATCCGCGTTTCTTGGTGCAGATACTCAGCAAACGCTTCAGCTAATCGATCTGCCAGCGCTTTGGCCATGATGGCGCTGTAATCATCATGCTGCTGTTTGAATTCCTCTGCGACTTCGTCAGCACCGTGAATGGAAACCGCGAATCCGCCAAGATAATCCTGTAGCGGCGGTTGGCGCCTATCCTGAGCGGAGTCGAAGGAACCGCCATTTACTGGCGCAACATAATCCGCCAGGCAATGGTTAAATTGTCCCGCCGGCTTTTGCATTTGCTGACGGAGGAAGTAAAACGTGGCGAGCTCCTTCGTGCGATCGTCATCAGCATAAAGATCCACATCATCGCCGACTGAGTTTGCTCGCCAAAAAGCGTGAACACCGCGCGCGACGAGCAGATTTTTTGCGACAATCCGATCAAGAAGGTTCTGCGCATCATCGAACAGTTCGCGCGCTTGATTGCCAACCTTGGGGTCTTCAAAAATCGCGGGATAACGCCCGCGCAATTCCCAGGCGTGGAAAAACGGCGACCAATCGATATACTCGGCCAGCGTCCGCAGCGAAAAAGAGCGTACGGCGTCATCCTGAACGGATCCCGCAGTTTGGTAAACGCGGACGCCCAAAAATTCCGGTTTAGGTGGAACATAGTTGCTCCAATCAATCGGCGTCCGGTTTGCTCGTGCTTCTTCGAGCGTCAGCAAATTCTTTCGCTGTGTTCTTGCCGAATGATCCCGGCGCAAGCGTTCATAGTCTTCGCGCGTTTTTTTATCGAAGGCGGACTTGAGTTCTTCGTTCAGGAGCGAATTAACAACGCCCACCGCACGCGAGGCGTCCAGAACGTGCACAGTACTTGCCTGGTAATGCGGTGCGATCTTCACCGCGGTGTGCGCCCGGCTCGTGGTGGCTCCGCCGATCAACAGCGGTAAACGAAATCCTTCCCGCTCCATCTCCTGCGCGACATGCACCATCTCGTCCAGCGATGGTGTAATCAGGCCGCTCAGGCCAATCACGTCCGCTTGTTTTTCTCGGGCTGTTTCCAGAATTTTTGCGGCCGGCACCATTACACCAAGGTCGACAACGTCGTAGTTGTTACATTGCAGCACTACCCCGACAATGTTTTTGCCGATATCATGCACGTCGCCTTTCACCGTTGCCATCACGATGCGTCCCTGCGGTTTCGCGCCGGCGGATTTCTCCGCTTCCATGAATGGCATCAGATAGGCGACAGCTTTTTTCATTACTCGCGCGCTCTTCACAACCTGCGGCAGGAACATTTTGCCGGAGCCGAATAAGTCGCCAACCACGCTCATTCCGGCCATGAGCGGTCCCTCAATTACATCGAGGGGTCGTTTGCATGTTTGACGCGCTTCCTCGGTATCGACGTCGATGTAGTCGACAATGCCTTTAACCAACGCGTGTTTCAGACGCTCTTCGACAGGCTCTTTTCGCCAAGCTTTGTCGGCGACTGGTGTTTTATCCTTCGCTTTGACGTTTTCTGCGAACTCAACCAGCCGCTCCGTTGCATCATCTCGCCGGTTCAACAACACATCTTCGACGCGTTCTCGTAACTGCGGGTCAATTTCTTCGTATACCGCCAGTTGTCCGGCATTGATGATTCCCATGTCGAGACCTGCGCGAATGGCGTGAAAGAGAAACGCGGCATGCATCGCCTCGCGAACGGTGTTGTTACCGCGAAACGAAAATGAAATGTTGCTCACGCCGCCGCTGACACGCGCGCCCGGAAGATTCTTTTTGATCCACTGCGTCGCTTTGATGAAATCGACCGCGTAATTCCGATGTTCTTCGAGCCCGGTAGCGACCGTCAAAATGTTTGGATCGAAGATAATGTCACTCGCAGGGAAACCTGCTTGCTTGGTCAAGAGATCATACGCCCGCGCGCAGATCTCGATTTTGCGCTGAAAATTATCCGCCTGACCTTGCTCATCGAACGCCATTATGATCGCTGCAGCGCCATATCGCCTGATGAGTCGGGCTTGCCGGAGAAAGTCTTCTTCGCCGTTTTTCAAGCTGATGGAATTCACCACCGCTTTTCCCTGCAAGCATTTGAGCCCTGCTTCGATAACGCTCCACTTCGAGCTGTCGATCACAATTGGAATTCGCGTGATCTCAGGTTCGCTGCCGATCAGATTCAGAAAGCGGACCATGGCCGCCTCCGAGTCGATCATCCCTTCGTCCATGTTCACGTCGAGAAGGTTCGCGCCGCCCTGCACCTGCTGACGCGCTACAGCCAGAGCGCCGTCGAAATCGCCCGCGAGAATCAGCTTCGAAAACTTCGGCGATCCCGTGATATTGGTGCGCTCGCCGATGACAACAAAGCCGAACTCCGGCGTAATGTTCAACGGTTCGAGCCCGGAAAGTCGCAGAATCATGTGTTGCTGATTGTTCTTTTCACAGCACGCGGTGAGAATTTCTGCGTTAGTTTTGCCAGCGCTCGAATATGATCCGGCGTTGTGCCGCAGCAACCACCCACAACGTTGAGCCAGCCATTCTCTGCCCACTTCGCGACCTTGGGTGCGAAAGTTTCTGCTGTTTCTGGAAAACCGGTCGGCGAGAGGGGATCCGGCAGACCCGCGTTTGGATAAGCGCTCATGTAGTAGGGCGAAACGCGTGCCAGCTCTTCCACGAACGGTTCCATTTCATCCGGACCGAGTGAACAATTCAAACCGACGATGAGCGGCTCCGCGTGCGCGATCGATATGAGCGATGCTTCGACGGTTTGCCCGCTCAAGTTTCGGCCGGATTTGTCGATCACAGTGCCCGAGATCATCAACGGCACGTTGCGTCCGGTTTTTTCCAGAGCATCCGCGATGGCAAACAGCGCTGCTTTTCCGTTGAGTGTGTCGAAAATCGTTTCGACAATAAATAGATCCACGCCGCCTTCGAGCAGGGCTTTGGCTTCTTCGAAATAAGTTTGGCGAAGTTGATCGAATGAGACCGCTCGAAATGCCGGATCGTTTACGTCAGGTGAGATCGAACCTGCTACTGGAAGCGGTCCCATTGATCCGCCAACAAATCGTTGCTGCCCGGTTTCATTCGCAACGCGATCCGCGGCGCGTCTCGCGATCTTGGCCGCTTCAAAATTAACTTCCTGAACGAGCGCGCGAAGATCGGCATCGTCCACCACGCGCTGAAAGAATTCCTGATCTTTGCGACCACGCGTGGGCTCGTCCTGAAACAGGAAATCGTTCAGGCCTATGGTTGTTCCGCTGAATGTGTTCGTTTCGACAACGTCAGCGCCGGCATTGAGATAATCGGCGTGAATTTCCTCGACGACTTGCGGCCGTGTTAGATTGAGCAGTTCCAGGCTGCCCTTGAGGTCCTTGCCCTTCCAATCGCGGAACCGTTTTCCTCGATACTCCGCCTCCGACAGTTTGTAGCGCTGGATCATCGTACCCATGGCGCCATCGAGAAGAACGATTCGTTCGCGCAGGAGCGCTTCCAAGGGATGAAGACCGTTTGTAGTCATGATTGTCCGGGAACTAAAGAGCGTTTCCCCAACGAATCAAGTAACAAATTGACGTATCATGATGCGTAGATGTGTTGGCTGGATCTTACTCGTGTTCCTGCTCTTATTCGTAATCATTACTCCAGCTGCGCAGGCTACGATCAAAATGACGAAATCCGAATGACGAGTGTCGAAATTATGTCGAGCGATCCGGACTTCTTTCGTCATTCGAACCTCGTTATTGTCAATTGTCTCGACTTCTCCAGATGTGACGATTAGCTCAGTGCGCCATGGAGGCGGTACAGCTCTTCAGGTCGCTCGATCGCAATCAACGAAACACGTTCCTGGCTTGCTTCCTGGGGTGGGCACTCGACGCCTTCGATTTCTTCCTTCTTACGTTCGTGATCGTGCCGATTGCGGGCGACTTTGGCACCAGCATCGCCGAGCTGACCTACGCGATCACACTCACACTGGCGATGCGCCCATTGGGCGCGTTCATCTTCGGATTGCTTGGCGACCGGTTCGGACGGCGCATCCCGCTGATGATCGACATCATCTTTTACTCTCTCATGGAATTGCTCACGGCGTTTTCTCCCAATTACACTTGGCTGCTGATTTTCCGCGCGCTTTACGGAATCGGCATGGGCGGAGAATGGGGACTTGGCGCGTCGCTGGCAATGGAGACTTTGCCAACTGCAGCGCGCGGATTGTTCTCGGGAATCTTACAACAAGGTTATGCGTTTGGTTATCTGCTGGCGGCCGTTGTGTATTGGATCGTGTTTCCCTTCTTCGGCTGGCGCGGCCTCTTCGTCGCGGGAGCGCTGCCTGCTTTTCTTGTGCTCTACATCCGTGTGCACGTGCCTGAATCGCCGGTTTGGCTGCAGCGACAGCGCGAGACGCTTGATTTTTGGGGCGATCTGCTGGTTGTACTAAAGCGCCACTGGGTTCTCTTTGTTTATGTGATCCTATTGATGACGGCGTTCAACGCCATGTCTCATGGGACCCAGGACATGTATCAAACTTTTCTGGGTGAACAACGCCACTATGGTGTAACGCAGAAGGCCGCGACAGGTGTCATTTACGCTATTGGTGCAATCTGCGGCGGAACACTAGTTGGCCATCTGTCGCAAAAATGGGGACGCCGGCGCTCGATTATTTTGACTGCGATATTCGGTATAATCCTTATTCCGCTCTGGGTTTTTCCGCCCGGCTTCGCGCTTCTTGTCATCGGCGGGTTTGCCATGCAATTCATGGTGCAGGGTGCGTGGGGAATCGTCCCCGTGCATTTGAATGAACTTTCGCCCGGCGCAGTTCGCGGGACCTTTCCCGGGGTTGCATATCAACTTGGAAATTTGTTCGCCGCCAACACCGCCGTCATCGAAGCCAGATTGGCCGACCATTTCCGTGACGCAAGCGGGCATCCTGACTATGCAAAGGCGCTTGCGCTTTTTGCGCTGGTGATCTTTTTGGTTTTGATATTCCTCGCCGCAATCGGGCGTGAAGAGCGCGGAAAAGAATTTTAGCGGTGGGTAGCGCTTGGCGTCAGGCCGGTTCCCCCCGTGGACGATTCTGTTTGTGGCTGCGATTGCGCAGCCACCTGAGTCGACGGGCGGTAAACGCCGGAGCCGAAGCGTTGCTCGACAATTGCTTCCGCGATTCGATCTGCGAGTAGTTCGCGATATTCCCAATCGCGCGTCTTGTTACCCTCGGAGCGATTGCTCAAGTATCCGCATTCTACCAGTACCGCAGGACAGCTTGCCAGGCGCAGCACGCGAAAATTCGCCGTGTGCACGCCACCATTTGCGGAATTCGGGATGGTCATCAGTTTTCCCTGGATCTGGCTGGCCAGATCGAATGAGGCGCCCGAATGATAGTACGTTTCGAATCCGCGAATCCGACGCTTGCGCGAATCGTTGAAGTGAATGCTCACAAAAATTGCATTTTTCTGTTTATTCTCGATAGCCACACGATCGTTCAATTCGATAAAGACATCCGAGTTACGGGTCATCACGGTTTTCAGCTGAGATTCGCGGAGCTTTCGGTTGAGGCGCTGGGCAACATCGAGGGCGATCATCTTTTCCGGTGGACCGTAGCGGCGATATGCGCCGCTATCTTTACCCCCATGTCCTGCGTCCACAACCACAGTATTGAAAGTCTTACTCGTGTTTTTGACCCCGGTAGTCGTGACGGTACTGCAAGCAGCTAACGAAGCGAAAAAAGCGATTGTAACGAGACGAGTGACCTGGCGTAGCATCCTGATTTTATAGCAAAGAATAGGTCTTCTACCAAAAAATTTTTCTCCTCGGGGTCGAACGATGCAACGTAATTGGATGACGTGCTGTCTATTGGTCGCAGTCGCAAAAAGCACTTGTGTTTTGTGCTGGCGTGCTTAATCCCTTTACTTCTTTTATGATAATCCGATTTGCGATTCTCCCCTTGCTTCTGGCACTGAACCTTTCGATGTGCAAGAAGCAGGAAAACGTCTCCCAAGGCTCGCAGCAGGCGAGCGCCTCATCACCAACACCGGCTACCGCCGCCACTCCAGTCGCGGCGGCCCCTCCAAAGATTACCAAGCCGGTTGTCGATCAAACTGCCCAAGTGATCATTTTTTGTTATCACCGCCTGGTGGACAAGATCCGCTACCCCGGTACCGAGATCACACCTGCCGCGTTTGAAGCGCAGATGAAGCAATTGAAGGACGCGGGCATCACGGTCATTCCAATGCAGGATTTGATCGCCTGGAAGAAGGGCGAAAAGAACATCCCGCCGCGATGCGCAGTCGTTACCTTCGATGATGGCTGGAAATCCCAATACGAGGTCGCGTGGCCGATCATGAAGAAATACGGCTATCCGTTTACCATGTTCATTTATACCGAAGGCGTGCGCGGTGGCTCGTTAGGAGGTGGGGAAGCAATCACGTGGGAACAGCTTGCCGACATGCGCGACAACGGTGTGGACATTCAGGCACATTCCGCGACGCATCAGGACTTGCGCGAGGGCCATACTATAATGATAGCTAATCCGGGCGGAAAAAGGGCCCGAACGAAATTGACCGGACCACAATATGAACAATGGATGCAGAACGAAGTGGTCGGCTCCAAGCAACTGCTTGAGCAGCGCCTAGGCATCAAAGTGAATTGCTTTGCCGTGCCGTTTGGGAATTACAACGAGCACGTTAAGGAGATTGCCCGAAATTCCGGTTACGAGGCGATGTTTACCGTTTACGGCCAACCCATCACCTTTACGTCGCCGATGGATTCAATCGGTCGTTATGCGATTGAAGCGAACAAACCCAAGGTGTTTGAAGATGCGGTGAAAATGATCGGAACCTCAACTGGAGGCGCTGCAGCGGTTGCCGAAGTTGGCGCGAAAGATCTCTCGACTCAACCGGCAGATGGCGAAACGGTGCGCACGGCACTGCCGCTTATCAAAGCTAACCTCAGCGCAATTGGTCAGATCGAGCCCGGCAGTGTGCAAATGCGCGTGAGCGGCCTGGGCGTTGTTCCCGCGAGTTTCGATCAGAAATCGGGCACGGTCTCATATCAAGTGACGCAAAAATTGCACGAGAAATCGTGCAGCGTGATTATCAGCGCGAAATCCCAGGGGAAAAAGGTCGAAGCGCATTGGACTTTCGGAATCGAAGAAGGTGCAGCCGGAGGGGCGGCCTCGCCCATAGCGACGCCTAAAAAATAATCGCGCTCCGTCGCGAGGGCGCGCTCGCCAGCGCGCAAGACGTTTGCGCCATCCAACAGGTACGTGCCGCGACACTTAATTTTTTAGCATCATGTTCTCCCAACTCGCTGACAAACTTCAGGACGTCTTCAAAGAACTGCGTGGACACGGAACGATCAGCGAATCGAACATCGATGCCGCATTACGGCACGTGCGCCTGGCTTTGCTCGAAGCCGACGTCGATTTTCAAGTCGCCAAGAGATTCATTGCACGCGTCAAAGAAAAAGCGCTTGGAGAAGCCGTTCTTCGCAGCATTACGCCCGGGCAGCAGATCGTCAAAATTTTCCACGACGAATTAACTGCCTTGCTCGGAGGCGATGCCGCACCGGTTAATTTAGGAGATTCAGGTCGTATTTTGATCGTTGGCCTTAACGGGTCGGGCAAAACAACATCCTCTGCCAAGCTGGCACGTCTTCTGAAAAAGCAGGGTCGTACGCCAGTCTTAATTGCCTGCGATTTGCAACGACCTGCGGCGATCGAACAACTGGCAACGCTTGGAAAACAAATCGACGTCCATGTATTCACGCCTGGTCCAGGCGAGAAGGATGTGGAGCGGGCTGCTGCTGCCGCATCCAGCAGGGCGAGTTCGGCGGGCACGCAAGTCGTGGAAATTTTCGATACAGCGGGTCGTCAGGAGATCGACGAAACGCTGATTCAAGAGCTGAAAAGGTTGAAAGAATTCTTAAACCCACAGGAAACGTTGCTGGTTGTTGACGCCGCCACTGGCCAGCAGGCAGTCAGCGTGGCGTCTCGTTTTAACGACGCTCTATCGATTACAGGAATCATTTTGACAAAGCTCGACGGCGACGCGCGAGGCGGCGCGGCATTATCGATGCGAGAAGTGACGCGGCAGCCAATCAAGTTTGCTGGAACCGGGGAGAAGCTTGATCAGTTTGAGCTCTTTGTTCCGGGGCGACTCGCAGGCCGAATTCTTGGAATGGGCGATGTCGTTAGTCTGGTCGAAAAAGCGGCGGAAGCGGTCGATGAAGAAGAAGCCGCCCGGTTGGAGCGGAAACTGCGGACCGCTTCGTTTGATTTCAATGATTTCCTGGCGCAGTTCAAGATGATGCGGCGGATGGGGCCGCTGGAGAATATTCTTGGCATGTTGCCGGGTATGGGTAATATGCAAGGCCTCTCTGTTGACGAGAAGCAGCTTAAGCGCACGGAAGCCATCGTGCTTTCGATGACGAACGAAGAGCGGACGCGCCCGGACATTTTGAATGCGCGGCGTCGTCAGCGCATCGCGCGCGGAAGCGGCTGCACCGTCACGGAGGTCAACGATTTGCTACGACGCTTTGATCAGATGCGGAAGATGATGAAAAGCGCAGGCAAAATGAAAAAGATGATGGCGCAATTGGCGCGAATGAGAACTTAACATGGCAGTTTCAATCAGATTACGCAGAGAAGGAGCAAAAAATCGCCCCTACTACAAAGTGGTAGTGGCGGACAGGCGCAGCCCCCGCGACGGGAAATTTATCGAGATCATCGGCGCGTACGATCCTAAGAAACCTGGTCACAATAGCACGTTGAAGATTGATCGAGTCGAATACTGGATTAGCAAGGGCGCACAGCCATCCGATACTGTGCGCAGCTTGATCAAAAAGAATAAGAAAGCAACAGCGACCGCGGAACCGGCGCCCAAAGCGGAGCAAAAAGAGCAGCAACCCGTCCAGGAAAAATCATCACCTCCGGCGCCTCCGACCGAAGACGCCAGTTAGCGTCGGCGCGTTTGTTCAACTGGGTTCGCTTTTCACGAGCCGTAATCGGCGATGTGGCCTGCTGTGGAAAGTGGATGCCACAGCACTGAAATCTGGTTAAGCAAAAATTCATTTTATTCCTGTGCACTGTCGCGCCATAGCTGTTGTGCGAAGGTGGATTAGTGATTAGTTTTTCGGCGCATGAGAGAGTTCCTCGAGTTCGTCATTCGCCAACTCATCGAATTTCCTGACGACATGGTTCTGACGGAAATTCCAAGCGGCAGAACCACGGTCTTTAAGCTGCAACTTCGACGAGGAGACGTGGGTCGCGTTATTGGGCGAGGCGGCCAGACCATTCAGGCTATTCGCGCGTTGCTTGCAAGTTCGGCTGCGCGCCATGGCCAGCGAGCGATCCTCGAGATCGTCGAGTAAGGCTTCGTCTTCGATTCATGATTGGACGTTAGCTGCAGGTCGTTCGACGTTTTCTTCCTAAGTGAAGATCGACATCCTGACATTGTTTCCCGACATCTGTCGCGCGCCTCTTGGCGAAAGCATCATGAAACGCGCTCAGGAAAATGAGATTATCGATCTTCGTATCCATAACCTGCGGGACTGGACCACGGACAAACATCACATCGTGGACGATGCACCGTTCGGCGGTGGCCAGGGAATGGTGATGAAACCGGAGCCGATTTTTGCGGCCGTTGAAGATCTCCGTGGCTCTAACCAGAAAGCGAGCAACGCCCAACCCTCAACATCCAACGTCCAACAATCGCGAGCCGCAAATTGCGAATCGAAAATCATCCTGATGTCCCCGGCTGGCCGACGCTTTGATCAAAACATGGCGATGCAGCTTTCGCAGGAATCGCACCTCATCATTGTCTGCGGACATTACGAAGGAGTCGATCACCGCGTGATTGAACATCTAGTGGACTTGGAAATTTCCGTCGGCGATTACGTGCTCACAAACGGAGCGATTGCAGCCGTGGTCCTCGTCGATGCAATCGTGCGTTTATTGCCTGGCGCGCTTGGTCACGAACAATCCGCGGTCGACGACAGTTTCAACCACGGATTACTGGAAACTCCACAGTACACGCGCCCGGCAGAATTTCGCGGCTGGAAGGTTCCCCAAGTTCTGCTTTCCGGAAATCACGCTGAGATCACAAAGTGGCGTGAAGAACAGGCGCTCAAGCGTACCCGCGAAAATCGGCCGGATCTGCTCGGATAAAATCCGGAAGGACAACCGGCGTTGCTATTGAGGCGCTTTCCCAAACACGACACACGCATTAATGCCGCCGAAACCGAACGAGTTACTCATTACGTATTTCAGTTCGGCTTCACGCCCGTGATTGGGCACAACATCGAGATCACAGGAGGGATCGTGATTTGCGTAGTTAATTGTAGGCGGGACCCATTGCCGATCTAAAGCGAGTGCGCAAAGCGCTGCCTCGATCGCGCCGGTCGCACCGAGCGGATGCGCGTAATAACCTTTTGTCCCACTAACCGGAATTCGTCGCGCATGCTGGCCAAACACTTGTTTGATCGAAGCCGTTTCCGCGCTGTCGTTGAGCTGGGTCGAACTAGCATGCGCGTTGATGTAATCAATCCGGTCGGGCTGCAATTGCGCGTCGGCGAGCGCCTCACGCATCGCGCGAATGGACGATTCGCCGTTTGGCAGAGGCGAAGTCATATGGAAACCATCATTGTTTAGACTGTATCCGAGTACCTCAGCGTAAATGTGCACGCCGCGGGCGCGCGCATGTTCAAGCTCTTCGATGACGAGCGAAGCGCCACCCTCGCCCATTACAAATCCATCTCGCAACAAATCGAACGGCCGACAAGCGAAAGCGGGATCGCCTGGCCACCGGCTCATGGTTTTGATGATGTCGAACGCGCCAACGGTAATGGTAGTCAAAGGCGCTTCGGCCCCGCCGGCGACAATCACATCCGCAAAATCATCCCTGATGTAACGCAGCGCTTCGCCGACGGATACGGTTCCACTCGCGCAACTGTTCGAATTTGTCGTGCCGACGCCGCGAAAGCCGAATTCGATCGCGATATTCGAGTGGGCCGAACCGCCGAATACCTGGACGGCAAGCGTAGGTTGAACTCCGCGCGCGCCCTTTTTTAAATACCTGAGATACTGTTCTTCGGCCTTGCAAACGCCGCCAAGTGCTGTGCCGAAACTAACACCGATCCGGTCCTGCGGTTTTTCGCGGGAATACTCAACATGCGCATCATCGAGCGCGAGCTTTGCTGATCCGACCGCGAATTGTGCGTAGCGGTCCAGTCGTTTCAGACGTTGGGGAGAAAAAAACTCCTCTGGATCCCAATCACCAATCTCACCGGCTGAGCGCACGCGAAAAACGGTTGGATCAAAGCTGGTGATGGTATTGATGCCAGTCTTTTCCCCGAGAATTGCGTTCCAAAAATTCTCGCGTCCATGCCCAATGCAGGTAATGGGCCCAATTCCAGTGATTACAGCGCGTCGGCTCATGCAGTGACCTTGTTTGTGTTTGTCTCGACGTACGTTTTCATGCAGCGCAGTGTCTTATTTGCAATGTGATGAATAAAAAAATCGCCGATAATCTTGTCCGCGATTGGCTCTAAAATCTTCACGCGAAATGCCAGATCGTGTTTGATTTCGACCAACACTCCGTCTGGCACCTCCTGAAACGTCCAGACTACGCGCATCCCATTCGTGAATGCTTTCAAGTGATGGAAGCGAACTTCCACGCGGTCGCGATCGATGATTTGTTCGGAAGTCCACGAAATGGGAATGCCCGAGCGAGCCGCAGCCATTACGACGACGTTTCGACTGGGACTATGTTCGAGGTAACGGATATAGCGATAGTGGGGGAGAATCCGCGGCCACAGCTCCAGGTTCGCTGCGGTCTCGAAAATCGTCATTCTCGGTGCGCACATGATGATGGAGTTGGTCTTGTGCATTGGAAGTGATCGC
>JBKPLX010000064.1:0-5100 GCA_046731855.1 Verrucomicrobiota bacterium
GCTGCGTTGTTCCAATCAGTTACGACATCGGCCCGGATAGAGAGGCCAATACCCGACGCTAGGTTTATGGCTGCTATATAAGAAACGAAGAGTGAGGTTCGGAAGAAAATGGTCATTGAGAGCGCTCCTTTCCCTAAAGAATGCCCCCGGGTTTACGCTGAAACGGATCTTTATGTCAAGCGAATTCCGCCTGTTGCTTCTCAGCAGGAGCCGGTCACAGCATCGGCAATGATTTTTTGGACTTGGGTGGCGGAAATTCTCGATCGAGATCGTTGAGATCTTCTTTGGTGAGCTCAATTTCGATTGATCGCGCGTTGTCACGGACATGCTTTTCCTTGCTCGCTTTGGGAATGGCGATGACTCCTGGCTGCCGCAATACCCACGCGAGCGCGATTTGTGACGTGGTCGCACTATGACGTTTGGCGATCTTCTTTAGCGTCTCATTCTCCAGCAAACCGCGGCCGTGACCAACCGGGGAGTAAGACATGATTGGAATCTTGTTGTTTCTGTTCCATTGCAGGAGACCGGATTCAATCTCGCGGTTTTCCAAGTTGTAGAGAACCTGATTGGCGGCGCAGTTCGTGCCGTGTTCGACCGACCAAAGCTCTTCCATATCATCCACATCAAAGTTCGAGACGCCCCAGCGTTTGATTTTTCCAGCGGCCCGAAGTTTCTCAAATGCCTCGATCGCTTCCGCAAGTGGCGTACTCCTTTCTCGCCAATGCAACAAGTAAAGATCGATGGCGTCGATGCGGAGACGCTTGAGACTGCGCTCGCATGCTCTTGGTAATTCCTTACGTGAAGCGTTGTGTGGATACACTTTCGTGACGACGAAAACGTGATCGCGTTGATCTTCGATCGCATCGGCCACGACTTTTTCAGCACCGCCTTCGCCGTACATCTCGGCCGTATCGATCAACGCCATGCCGAGCTCGAGTCCGAGCCGCAATGCGGCGACTTCATCCTTGTGGGCCCGCGGGTTTTCGCCCATGTGCCACGTACCCTGACCCAGCACGGGAATACGTTCGCCGTCTGGAAGAGAAACAGTCTTCATTTCACGCTCGTGCTCATGCTCGTAATCATAATCGATTTGGTCCATGCCTCCGGCGGTCATAGACCGCCGCTACAGATCTTGCGCTTTTGAGAGAGCAGGACGATTGAGAAAGTATGGCGAAGAAAATGCGCGCCGTGCAGGTTCCAAAGGCCAAGGGACCATTGGAACTGGTTGAGCGGGAGATTCCGGAACCAAAACCAGGTTGGGTCCGAGTGAAAGTGGAAGCATGTGGAGTTTGTCACAGTGATTCGTTAGTCAAAGATGGACTCTGGCCGGGCATTCAATATCCGAGAATACCTGGCCACGAGGTGATCGGCGTGATCGATACCGTCGGGCCCGACGTTCCGGATTGGAAATCGGGTCAGCGGGTCGGCGTTGGGTGGCACGCTTCAAATTGCGGACATTGCGATCCGTGTCGGCGCGGTGATTTCTTTGCCTGCCAGGTGGAATTGCTCACAACAGGCATCTCGTTCGACGGCGGTTATGCCGAATACATGCTTGCACCGGCGAAAGCGCTCGCCTCTGTGCCGGACGATTTGAACGCAGTTGATGGCGCGCCATTGATGTGCGCCGGAATCACAACCTTCAATGCGTTGCGTAACAGCGGCGCGCGACCCGGCGATCTTGTCGGCGTACTCGGAATCGGCGGACTCGGTCATCTCGGTGTTCAATTCGCGGCCAAGATGGGGTTTAACACGGTGGCGATCGCGCGCGGAAAAGATAAGGAGCCATTAGCAAAAAAGCTCGGCGCGCGGCATTACATCGACAGTCAATCGTCAGATCCGGCTGCGGAACTGAGCAAGTTAGGCGGCGCCAAAGTTATCATCGCGACGGTAACCAACGGCGACGCGATGGCGGCGGTGCTCGGCGGTCTTGGACCTAACGGAACGCTCATAGTAATCGGGGCGGCCGGACCTCTCTCCGTCGATCCGATTCTACTCATTACCGGACAGCGTGCGGTGAAAGGCTGGTACTCGGGAACGTCGATTGACTCCCAAGATACGCTCCAATTCAGCGCGTCGAATGGTGTGCAGTCGATGAACGAAATTTTTCCGCTGGAAAAAGCAACAGAAGCCTATGACCGGATGATGAGCGGCAAAGCGCGGTTTCGTGTCGTGCTGCAAATCGGCAAAAGCTGAACCATTAGGAGCCAGCTCGCTCAGAAGAAGAAACGTGCGTCCGCCTGGTGTGCACTTACACGAGTGTCTGAAAAATGAGGAAGCTGATGACGATCGTTTGGACCAAGAAGAAGACCGCGTAGAACTCATGATAGCGCTCATTACGCGTGATCGCAGCCGTGGTTAGGCCGACGAAGTAAAGGGTATTACTGATAAAATATGCCGGTCCTAGCGCGAGGAAGTGCGGGACGCCTTTGAGCAGCGAGTCAGCAATATCGACTGGCGTAAATAGAGCGAAAAGGATAAAAAAGGCACGATGGTTCGCGTAGTAGTGCGTCTTGTAATCCATGGCTCGGTCGACATCGGCTTCCCGCGGAAAAAGGAGTAGTGACGCCAGGTACAAAATGGTCGGCGAGATCAGAACGAAAACGAACAGCAAGAACCTCCATGGTTCCTGGTTGCGCCATCGGTAGAAAATCCACCAGGCGATCACCAGGTACAGAAAGAGGTTAATGATCCAGATAGCATGCACCCAGTAAACCCGTCGACGGGAGCGGGCTTGGAGCATTTCACCTACGCCGCCCAGCACGCGTGTCATACCCAGGGCAAGAATGATTGAAATAAGAACAGACAGATAATTGAATGCATCCATGGGTAAAAACTTTGCCTTGTCCTATTGGATGTAAGCATGAATGCGCGATCCAATTCAAAGTGAAACCTCGCCCCGGACATCGCCTTTGGATGATTGCAAAGGGCATCACGCCCGCAAATGCAGCACGTTGCAAACTAACTAAACGTAAATGCACAAACCGCAGAGTCGGAGAGGCGAGCGAAACTTATTTTGGGGCCAAACCCTTCACGATTTTCTCAAATCGCGGGTCGCCGCGAAGCGGGCTCCATAGCGGGTGCAATTTCAGACGGCCGTAGTTGGTATAGCCGGGCATGCTCACAAGTTTCTGTAATACCTCAATGGCGTGATCGCGATCGCCGCTCCACGTATAAACCTGGGCGAGACCTTCCAAGACCAGCGCGCCGTCGTAAATGTCTTTCGAAATCGGCATTAAATCGATCGCGTGTTGAGCCTCGCGGATGGCCAAATCCTTTTGACCCAGTCCTGCGTCGACTTGAGCAAGGACAGCAATGGTTCGCGCGTGTTCGGGTTTCACGACCAGTCGCTGCGCGAGAATTTCTCGACATTCGCGAAATGCAACAGTCGCACGCGCTGAATCGCCTTTCGCGCGCGCGATCATCGCCTGATACCAACTCTTTGGGTAATAAAAGCTGAAGTCGATGTCTTGAAAATCTTGTCGAGGCGAAGCATTCAGGACGTGTTCCGCTTCGGCGTAGTTGCCATCGAGGATTGCCATCCAGACGCGGACCGGCGTTTGTCCGCCGCCAAACTCCATGTCTGGATATTTCGTCAGAATATCGCGAGACGGCCCAGTGTCGCCGGTCTCCCACAGGATGCATAAGGCTCGCCGAAATTGGACGATTGGCGTCTGTTCGCCGGCAGAAAGCACGTTGTCATAGACATGTACAGCTTCGGGGAAGCGGCGTTGGAGGACGTAAGTGTCGGCCAGAAGATTGTAGGCATTTGGATTTCGCGGATCGATCGCGAAAGCCGTAGAAAAATCGCGTTCGGCGTCGGCAAAATGGTTGCGGCGGCGAGTGATGTAGCCAGAGAGAATGAAAAACGGCGAACTGTTCGGCAGACCTGGCCGCGCGATCGCGAGTTCTTCCAGGGCTCGATCGTAGTCGCGCAGACAGCGGAAGTAATAATCGGCCCGAGCGAAATGCGCTTCAGCCGAGTCGGGGCGCAGACGGAGCGCTGCTTTCACTGCAGCCTCCGCCAGAGAAATGCGATCTGGCGTTGGGTCGAGATCGAAAAAGAATAGGAGATCGTTCGCGCGCGCTGCATAACAATATGCAGCCACGAAGTTCGGGTCACGCTGGATTGCTTCATTAAGTGATTTCAGCGCTTGGAGCAATGCCGCCCGTACGTCAGTCGCATTGATATAGCTGTCGATGATTGCCTTGGCCTGAAGATAAAGCTCGAAGGCATCCAAGTCCTGAGTCGGACGCTCCTCTATTTGCGCCCTCTGCTCCGGCGAAAGCTTGGCCTTGAGCTGACTGACGATCGATTGGGCCAGCTCACTCTGGACTGCGAACAAATCGGACGCGGTGCGATCGTAGGTCTCCGCCCACATCTGAGCGTCGGTGCGGGCATCGATCAATTTTGCGTTGATGCGAATCCGATCACGTGCGCGCTGGACCGAGCCTTCCATAATAAACGCGACGCCGAGCTGCCGGCCGATTTCGCGCATGTTGCGCTCGGCGCCTGTTTTGTATTGGCGAACGCTTGTGTGACTGATGACCTTTAAATCCGAGACCTTCGCCAGATTGGTCAGGATCTGGTCTTGAACGCCATCGGCGAAGAAGGCGTCGTTCTTGTCGTCGCTCAAACTCGCAAACGGCAGGACGGCGATTGATTTCTTTTCGTCCGAGGACGTGATTCTGTTTCCGGCTGTGTACCGACCGAGGAAGAACAACCCGACTGAAATGGTTGCACCAACAACGACGATGTAAATCCAGGTACGATTCGTCGGCCGCGCCGCTCGCGGCATGGCGTCGGCTTCTGCCGTGCGTTTGAGCCCTTCGGACGTGATCTCAAATGCCCAGGCGAAAATCAGCGCGAAGGGAAAACCGACAACAATTAAGGCAACAACCAGTCGAACGATCCAGCTTGGAACGTCGAAGACCGGGAAAACCTGTGCGATTCCCTGGGCAAGCGCCCAGCCAGCAACGATGTAAGCGACGCCGACCTTGTAAACGTTGCGCCGTTTTAACTCGGCGAAAATGTTGCCGCGATTCATTCGTCCTCTACAATTTACGGCCCGATTCGAGACACTGAAAAGTGGAAAGCGGAAA
>JBKPLX010000065.1:0-10086 GCA_046731855.1 Verrucomicrobiota bacterium
TCGGTGTTGTCATGGATGTAGTCTTGCATTTCATCCTCAATAACCTCCAAGGCGTCCGTGTAGGCTTCATTGCCACTGCCGCCAGGAACTTCGTCATCTTGGATGCCGCCGAGTTCGTTGTATTGGATCCAAAAGTCTGCCTCGAGTAGCTCCAGAGCGGCCGCGAAGCGGAGCAGGGCTGCATCTCCCGGCGTTAGGCCACCGCTAGCGCTTGCCGTTCGGATGCCAGAAAATAGTCCCGCGCCGATTGTTCCGGCTCCCAAAGCGAGTGATGTGCCTAGGAAGGAGCGCCGACTGATAGAACTTCTTAGAGGTTTAACTCTTTGCTTCGAGTTGTTCTCTGGAGAGCGATTCTCGCTCTTACCAAAATCATTTGCTTTATGATTACTTGTTGCTTTCATGCCCGTAGAATCGCAGCTGTACGCGCTGCGCGCCGCTTGGGAAAAGTAACGCGCTTGTTACTACGCAAAACGACGCGCTGAGATGCGAAATGGATGTGGAGCCTACGGGATTCGAACCCGTGACCTCCTCAATGCCATTGAGGCGCTCTACCAACTGAGCTAAGACCCCGGTGAAGAATCTAAGATTGTAGATTTCGAATCGCGGATTGCAACTGCACGGCCTGAATAGTTTTGAAGCCGTTTCAGTCGAAACTTGCAACAAAAGGATATTTGTGATGTTTAATAGGCAGAGGAAGTTAATGAAGTTGTCGAGGTTCCCGGTGCTTTGTGTAGTCGCGGTGCTCGCGATGGGAATTTGCATTGGCAGAGCACAAACAAATGGACCCGTGCCTCAAAACGGTCCTCGCGTGGCACCGCCTACTGGTGTTCGCGGTGGTAACGCACGTCCCAACAATTCAAATCCGCCGTACGTTCCCCGTGGACCGGCAAACGTTGGTCAGCGACCATCCGGCACCCTCCCGAATCAAATTCAAAATCAGCCGACGAATTTCCGGGCGAACTATCCGCGGTCCACTCGCCAAGTGAATCCAACTTTGCCAGCAACGGACGTTCGACAGCACCGGCGGACCTATGATGTTCAATCAGGTGGCGAGGTACAGCCCCGGGGCGAAATCGCGCAGAACGTGCTACCAGTCACGGGCCCTCAGCGTGCGGTCAAAAATGACGATCCAGAGCCGCCCACCGGCGTGTTGGCGAAGCAAGGGATTTCAGAAGGTTTGGAAGCAAACGACAGACAACGCATCGCCAAAAATGACACTGTGGACCCGTCGGCGCGTGATTTGGCGGAGGGTCAGGTCAGACACCACAAGGAGAAGTTGAATGGTCAAACTGGCAAGAATCGTTTTAGTTATTCCGATGCTCTTCGTCGCAATTGGCATGATTGGCACAATCGCGATTGGTGGAAACAACATTGCAATACCATTGTCTTTGTCACCGGCGGATACTATTTCCTGGATGCGAGCTATTGGTATCCGGCCTGGGGTTACGATCCGTTTAACAGCTATTACGATTACGATGGACCAATCTACACCTATGGGAATCTGCTGCCAGACCAGGTGATCGCGAACGTTCAAGGCGCTTTGCAAGACGCAGGTTATTACCTCGGCGCGGTAACCGGATCGCTAAGCGTGGAGACGCGAGCAGCTCTTGTAAACTTCCAGCGTGACCAGGGACTGATTGTTACTGGAGCGATTGACGAGCCGACCATCGAGGCGTTGGGATTGTACTAAAGCTTTCCGTAACATTGTGGCTGCCTCCATGCACCGAGGCACCAAGACGGGGCGGCGTGTGACTAACGCCGAGTGACTGTTTTCTAACCGTCAGGATTCGCTTGATCGTTCGTGGGACAACGTTTTAGGAAAGCTATCTATGAGTGACCTGAGTTTTCAAAATAATGTGCCGGATCCTCTATTGTCCGGAAAAGAATTACCCACTTTCAAGTTCGAGTTGGAGAAATCCAGAGGGAAAGTCATTGGAAACAGTTTTGGCAAGGAATCGACAGTGGAACAACTTCCCATCTCGAAGGGAATCGCCGGCGTCTCAATGCAACTCGCGCCCGGCGTAATGCGTGAACTTCACTGGCATGCTACGGCCGCCGAATGGGCATTCGTTCTCAAAGGGCGAGTTCGCACAACAGTGATTAACCCGGCCGGTCAAACCGAGACGAATGACTTCGAACCAGGCGACATCTGGTACTTTCCACGCGGCCACGCCCACGTACTTGAATGTCTCGGCAACGAACCGACTCATTTCATTTTGATCTTTGATAACGGCTACTTCTCTGAATTTGGCACGTTTAGCATCACCGATTGGATCGGGCATGCACCCAAGCCGCTACTGGCGAAAAATTTCGGTCTGCCCGAATCGGCGTTTGATGGCTTTCCAAAGGAGGAAGTCTATTTTGCGCGTGGTGTCATTCCACCGGAACCAATACCTGAAAACCTTCAGGGGCCGCGCGTCTCGCCACCGGAAACACACAAGTTTCGAATGTTATCCGGTGCGCCCCACGCGATTTTCAAGGGCGGCCGCGAATGGCGCATCGATTCCACGCGATTTCCAATTTCGACGACGGTTACCGGCGTAATTCTTGATCTTGAACCAGGCGCGTTACGCGAACTTCATTGGCACCCAAACGCCGATGAATGGCAATACGTGATGGACGGCGACCTGAGTGTGACAATGTTTGGTTCGCACGGTCGATTCCGAACGGAGCAACTGCATCCCGGCGATGTCGCTTACATTCCGCAGGGATATGGGCATTCAATTGAAAATGTCGGTAGCAAGCCGAGTCGGCTGTTGATCGGTTTTAACACCGGGACTTACCAGGCGATTGATCTTTCCGCGTGGATTGCCGGCAATCCGGTTGATGTTCTGGCCACCAATTTTGGCAAGCCAGCATCCTTGTTCGAGAAGTTTCCGCGCAAGGACGTTTTCATATCGCCGAGTCAATAGCGTTTCATCCGGTCAAGGCATCCGCTCACCGTTTGCGCGCGACTCGCACGTCCGAAAATTTGCGAGGGTCGCGTACCGCCGCTACAGGAAGAACTGGCAGCTGACTTTGGAGCCATGCAAAAATTGATCGAGTGCGTGCCGAATTTTTCGGAAGGTCGTGATCGAAACGTCATTCGGCAGATTACCGATGCGATTGAATCGGTGGACGGCGTTTCGCTGTTGGATGTTGATCCTGGCGCGAGTACCAACCGGACGGTGGTAACGTTCGTCGGCAGCCCTGATGCAGCGGTGGAAGCGGCATTTCGCGGAATTACGAAAGCGGTGGAGTTAATCGACATGCGCAAACACAAGGGAGCGCATCCGCGGATGGGCGCGACCGATGTTTGTCCGTTTATTCCGGTGAGCAATGTGAACTGGGAAGAAGCAATCGCCTGCGCAAATCGCCTGGGAAAACGTGTCGCCGATGAATTGAAGATACCCGTCTATCTCTACGAAAAGGCGGCAAAAAATAAGGCGCGCTCGAATTTGTCAGTGATTCGCGCAGGCGAATACGAAGGGTTCTCCGAAAAAATAAGACAGCGCGAATGGAAACCGGATTTTGGACCCGAGATATTCAGCGAAAAATCAGGGGCAACCGTAATCGGTGTTCGCGATTTTCTTGTCGCTTACAATGTAAATCTGAACACAAAATCAGTGCGGCGCGCGAACTCGGTTGCGTTTGATGTGCGAGAGCAGGGGAGGCCAAAGACCGAAAATGGCACGCCGTGGGGAAAACCAGTGCTCGATGCGAACGGCGAAGCGATCCGGATTCCCGGAATGCTGAAGCACGTTAAGGCGATTGGTTGGTTCGTGAAAGAATACGGCATCGCTCAGGTGTCGATGAACCTGACCAATATCGAAGAAACGCCATTACATGCGGCGTTCGATGCATGTTGCGAGTCGGCAGCCAAACGTGGCCTGCGCGTTACCGGCTCAGAAATCGTCGGGATGGTCCCGAAGAAATGTCTCGTTGACGCAGGGCGATATTTCTTGCGCAAGCAAAAATGGTCGGAAGGCGCGTCCGATGAAGAATTAATCGACATTGCCATTCGCTCAATGGGCTTGAGCGAACTGAAGCCTTTCGATCCAAAAGAAAAGGTGATTGAATTCAAAATCGAAGCTGCTGAACCAAGGAATTCCCTCGCGAAGATGAATCTGCGCGAATTTTGCAATGAAACGCTGAGCGATTCGCCGGCGCCGGGTGGCGGCTCCGTCGCGGCCCTGATGGGTGCGTTAGGCGCCTCGTTAGGCGGAATGGTTGCGAACCTGTCTGCGGGAAAACGCGGCTGGGATGACAAACTCGAATATTTCAGCAGCTGGGCGGTGAAAGCGCAGCAACTCAAAGACGAATTGCTCTCACTGGTGGACGAAGATACAGGAGCGTTCAACAAAGTGATGGATGCATTCGCCTTGCCTAAAGAGTCGGCTGAGGAGAAGGCTGCGCGCGCGGCTGCGATTCAGCAGGCGACCAAATATGCAGCCGACGTTCCGTTGAAGGTTATGGAGACAGCGTCGAAATCTTATGAATTGCTCGCTGAAATGGCCGAAAAGGGAAATCCAGCCTCCGTCTCCGATGTCGGTGTCGGCGCGCTTGCCACTCGCGCGTGCATTGAGGGCGCGGCATTAAACGTGAGAATCAATCTCGTTCAGTTGAAGGACGAAAAATTCAAGGCGGCGCTTACTCAGAGAATCCGAAAAATTAGCGCCGATTCGGATGCGCAGTTCGAAAAGATTACCCGAGTTGTCGAAGGGCAGTTAGGTAAGTCGTGAAGTCACTGGCAGTTCTTCACGCTTCGCAATTAGTCACAGTGGCCGGTCCCAAGAGGCCACGTATGGGACGCGAACTGTCTGAACTGGAAGTGATTCCGGATGGCGGAATGCTAATTCGCGACGGCAGAATCGAATTCGTTGGGCCCAGCGGCGCAATCTGGGGTAGGGCAGGCGAAGTGGAAGTTATCGATGCTCGCGGGAAAGTCGTTCTCCCCGGATTTGTCGATGCGCACACACATTTGGTTTTTGCCGGGAATCGCCTCGATGATTTCGAACGTCGTGCGCGTGGCGACAGTTATGAGCAAATCGCGAAGGCAGGTGGCGGAATTTGGTCAACAGTTCAAAAGACGCGAGCAGCCAGCGAGGCCGAATTGCTGGTGCAGGCAAAAAAGCATGCAGACTGGTTCCTCCGCTGTGGAACGACAACTGTCGAGTCAAAATCGGGCTACGGACTTACCCTCGAAGACGAGCTGAAAATCCTGCTGGTTATGAGGCGGCTCAATCAGGAAACGCCTCTGGAAATTGTGCCAACGTTCCTCGGCGCACATGCAGTGCCGCGTAAGATGCACGCCGATGAATACGTCGAACTCGTCGTAAACGAGATGTTGCCACGCGTGGCGTCGGACAGTCTCGCAGAATTTTGCGACGTATTTTGCGAGCGCGACTATTTCGATATCGAACAATCACGGCGGATTCTTAATTCCGCGAAAGGTCTTGGATTGAGACCGCGGATTCACGCCGATCAGCTGAGTAATTCAGGCGCGGTAAATCTGGCGGCCGAATTGAGAGCCGCAACGGCAGATCACCTGGAAAAGACCGACGAGCAAGGGATCGCGGCATTGAAATCTGGCGACGTGCAACCGGTACTGTTGCCGGGCTCAGTCTATGCGCTTGGATCGACTTGCTATCCGCGGGCGCGAGAAATGATCGCGGCCGGTCTCGCGGTCGTGGTCGCAACTGATTTCAATCCTGGGTCGTCGCCGACGCCGAGCATACCGATGATTTTGTCGCTTGCCTGCACACAAATGAAAATGTCGCCAGCGGAAGCAATCTCGGCATCGACAATCAATCCTGCCTATTCGTTAGGCCGAGGCGATCAGATCGGCTCGCTCGAATCCGGTAAGATAGCGAATTTTTCAATTTTCGATTGCGGGGATTACCGGGAGCTCGCGTACTGGTTCGCGGTTCCGCTGACGCATGGCGTTTACGTCAAGGGGAAGAGAACCCACGAAACACACTAAAGAAACGAAAAAAAATGGAAGAAATCTCAAAGTTGGAAAAGGAATTTGCTGACTCGATCGTCAAGAATGATCCGGAAGCAATCGGACGATTTGTTACTGATGACTGGATCATCATCAATGCTGATGGTGGTGTCATTGACAAGGAGCGCTTTCTCGAAGTGATCAAATCGGGAGCTCTAACTCATGAGCTGATGCAGTCCGAAGACATGCGAGTGCGCGTCTATGGAGACAGCGCCGTTGTGACTTCGCTCGCTCGCTCGAAAGGGAAATTCATGGGGCAGGAATTTACTACGCACGAGCGGTCCACAGATGTTTTTGTGAGACGCGATGGACAATGGCGGTGCGTCCTGACGCAGCTCACTGGATTTACAAAAAGGTGAGGCGGCGCGCCCTGCCAGATTCGCGGCAAATTTTGCGGCAAGTGCTGAGCGCCGCTACAGTGATTTCATGAAGGTCGAAGTCGAAAAGCAGCCCGGATCCGTCTCGACGTTGCAAATTGAACTGCCGCCTGAGGAAGTTTCGAAAGAATGGGATGCGATCGCAAACAGCTTTGCGCGTTTCGCCAAAATTCCGGGTTACCGGCCAGGCAAAGCGCCGCGCGCGGTTATCGACAAAAGATTTCGCAAGGAAATTCAGGACGAATTAACCAAGAAGCTCGTGTCCAAAAGTTATCATGAAGCGATCGAGCAAGAACAATTGCGCGTTGCTTCGCTGGCCAATATCGAAGATGTCCAACTCGGCGAAGACAAGTCGATGCGGTTCCGCGCGACAGTTGTTACAGTGCCGGAATTTGAGCTACCCGAATACAAGAACATTACGGTCCAATTGCCGGAAACGAAGGTTTCCGAATCGGAGATCGATACTGCAGTTGAGCGCTTGCGCGATCAGTCCGCTGACTTTGTCGATGTCCCTGAGCGCGGCGTGGAGATGGACGACTTCGCCGTAATCGACTTTGAGGGATCCAGCGATGGCAAACCAATTAGTGAAATTGCTCCCCAGGCCAGCAAGAACCTTCACGGTGGGAAGAAATTCTGGTTGCGGCTCGCGTCCGATAATTTTCTGCCGAAATTTTGCGAACAAATGGTCGGTCAGAAGCCGGGCGAAACGCGTACGGTAACGGTTGATTTCGCGGCGGATTTTCCACTAAAGGAGCTGGCCGGAAAACAGGCGAATTACAACGTCACGTTACGTGAGATTAAGCAGAAGGTGTTGCCGGATTTGGACGATGCGTTTGCGGCTAAATTGGTCCCTGGAAAGACCATCGGCGATCTGCGTAAGATCATCGAACATGACCTCGCGCATGAAAAGGAGCATGAGTGCGAACGAGCGAAAGAAGGGCAAGTCGTGAAATACCTGCACGAGCGAATTCAGTTCGAATTGCCGCCTGCTCTCTTAAAAAATGAGACGCGTCGCATCTTGGCGGACTTGGTGCAACGAAATCGGGAACGCGGTGTTACTGATGAGATGTTAAAGGACAAGGAGAAAGAGCTTATCGAAAGCGCGGCCGGGCTCGCTGCTCACCGGCTGAAGAGCAATTTCATTTTGCATCGGATTGCCGAACAGGAAAGCATCAAGATTTCGCGGGACGACATGAACGCGCGGCTTCGAGAGGAAGCGGCGCGGTATAACGTTCCGGTGGAAAAAATGCGCAAAGAACTTCAGGAACACGATGGTCTGGATGCATTCGCGGAACAGATACTGCTGGGTAAGACTCTTGATTTCCTTAAGGCGAATGTTAGCGTCGAGTCAGCGCAAGAACCCGCTGTTAAAGAAGAAAAATCATGAGTGTATTGAACGAAAATCTTTCCCAGGTGCTCATTCCGATGGTCGTGGAGCAGACTGGCCGGGGGGAGCGCAGCTACGATATCTATTCGCGACTGCTCAAGGACCGAATCGTTTTTATTGGAACGCCAATGGACGATCACATCGCTAATCTCGTCATTGCCCAGTTGCTGTTTTTGCAAATGGAGGATTCCAAAAAGGACATCAACATTTATATCAACTCGCCTGGCGGGTCGGTCACTGCCGGCCTCGCCGTTTATGATACAATGCAGTTTCTCACGTGCGATGTAACCACTTATTGCCTCGGGATGGCCGCAAGCATGGCTGCGGTCCTGCTCTGCGCGGGAACGAAAGGGAAACGTTTCGCGCTTCCGAACTCGGATATCATGATCCATCAGGTTTCCGGAGGCGCGCAGGGCGCGGCGAGCGACGTAGAACGTCAGGTCGACTACATGTTCAAGCTGAAAAAGCGCCTCATCAAAATCATCGCGCAGCACACCGGTAAATCTGAAGAACAAGTGAGGGTCGATTCGGATCGCGACTATTATATGTCCGCCCAGGAAGCGAAAGCGTACGGTTTGGTGGACGAAGTAATCAAGTCTCGCAAGGAGGTGAAGCTACTCGACGGGGCGATTCCTCCCTCCGGCGACCGGTCGGTGGAAGTGGCTGAAACCGCTTTGCCGCGCAAAGTCGGCAGCTAGGAGAAACGTCTTAAAAGAATATGGCCCGCGCTTCTAACCTCACCATGTGCTCGTTTTGTGGCAAGAGCCATGCGGAGGTTCGCAAACTGATCGCCGGACCGGGCGTCTACATCTGCGATAGTTGCATCAACGTTTGCAAAAGCATCCTCGATAAAGAACTCAACGAAGATGCCCGCCGTCAGTCCTCCAATATCCGTGTGCCCAAACCGGCGGAAATCCGGCGCGCTCTTGATCAGTACGTCATTGGTCAGGACACCGCAAAGAAAACGTTATCGGTGGCCGTCCACAACCACTACAAGCGGGTATTGCAAGCTTCGCAGCCGGCCGATGCGTCTGCCGCGTTTCAGCCGGATCCGTTCGCTGACGTTGAGATTGAGAAGAGCAACATTTTGCTGATCGGCCCTACCGGCTCCGGAAAAACGTTACTGGCCAAGACACTCGCCCGAATTCTCGATGTACCATTTTGCATTGCTGATGCGACGACGCTGACTGAAGCGGGCTACGTCGGCGAAGACGTCGAAAACATTATTCTGCGACTCCTGCAGAACGCGGACTACGATGTGAAACGAGCGGAGATCGGCATCGTTTACATCGACGAAATCGACAAGATTGGCCGCAAAACCGACAACGTGAGCATCACTCGCGATGTCTCCGGCGAAGGCGTGCAGCAGGCTTTGTTGAAAATTTTGGAAGGCAGCATGTGCAATGTTCCACCACAGGGCGGACGCAAGCATCCGCATCAGGAGTACATCCAGGTTAATACGGAGAAAATTCTTTTCATTTGCGGAGGCGCATTTATCGGTCTCGACAAAATCATTCAAAAACGCATCGGCCAAAAAGTGATGGGGTTTGGCAGCCCCACACTCGAAGCTGAGGAGGCGCTGCGAAAGCAAGCAGTCCGTCATGTGGAGCCGGAAGATCTGCTTGCTTTCGGGATGATCCCCGAATTCATCGGGCGATTGCCGGTCGTTAGCTCGCTTGACGCGTTAACCGAGGAAGAAATGGTCGCGATTTTGACTGAGACAAAGAACGCGATGGTGAAGCAGTATACCAAGCTCTTCTCAATGGAGGGTGTGCGTTTGTCAGTGACCAAGGATGCTTTGCGCGCGCTGGCGGCGCAGGCAGTCACGAAGGGAACCGGGGCGCGCGCGTTGCGGTCAATGCTGGAGCGGATCATGCTCGACATCATGTACGAAGTGCCGAGTCGGGAAGACATCGCCGAGGTCACGATCAATCGGGCCGTAGTGGAAGGAAAAAAACTTCCGCTCATTCGCAAGAAGCAGGACAAAAGCGCGGCGTGAGCGGCCCGTGGCCGACGAGATTACAAGGTAAAAGAGCTACATCGCTAAAACGGTTGCAAGGTCATAACGGCAGCCAAGCGATTCTTACTTTGTAACGCTTTTAACATTTCACTTTGTTATGCGTGTCATCCTTCTCAACACCGGGACGGAGCTTTTGCTTGGCGATGTTCAGGACGCACACCTTGCATTCATCGCGCGCGAAATTCTTCCGCTTGGTTTGCGGATCGAGGAACGGCGCACGGTTCCTGATTCTGAAGCGATTCGACAAACGCTGGCCGAATTGCTTCCACGCTGCGAGATTCTTTTTGTAACCGGGGGCCTCGGTCCAACGACCGACGAC
>JBKPLX010000066.1:0-7153 GCA_046731855.1 Verrucomicrobiota bacterium
GCCTGTGAGATTGAAACGCCAGGTTTCAACCGCGCCGTCACGCGCATGAAGCTCACGCCGCGCATCAAGCGATCTTTCGTAATGCCGGACGGCTCGAACGGTTTGTTGGCAAAAATCTCCGAGTCACGCCCGAACCACGAAATCGGCAGATTCGGCAGCACCCCGATGATGGTGGTGGGCACTCCGTTCAGTGTAATGTTGTGGCCGAGAATCGTCCGATCGGAGTTGAAACGCTTGCGCCAGAAATTTTCTGTCACCATCACGACGTCGCCTTTGCTCTCTTCGTCAGGCAGAAAATTGCGGCCAAGAATCGGATGGATGCCAAGCAACTGGAAATAGTTGGCGGTCACGTTGCCTCCGAGTAACTGAATCGGCTCGCCCGATCCCGTCATGATAAAGCCGTTGCCCCAATCCGCGGCGATGCCTGAGAAAACGGTTTGTCCGTCGCGGTAATGCCAGAACTTCGGCACTGAAGAAGGCATCTGTTTCAAATCCCGCTCTTTCGACTCGCCGTAAATGCGCACCACACGCTCCGGCTCGGAAAAGGGCAGGCCGCGCAGGAAAAGGTCCTGTATTAAACTAAAAATCGCGGTGTTCATGCCGATCCCGAGCGTCAGCGTGAGTACCGCGAGAAAAGTAAATCCGGGCGACTTGCGTAGTTGTCGCAACGCAAATCTTAGATCATTCATTCCTCTCTCCCTATGCGGCGATGCGGTCTTCAACTACACGGCCGTCGAACAGATGCACTGTGCGATCGGCATGCTGAGCGAAGCGCTCGTCATGTGTGACCATGCAAATGGTGGCCCCGCCCCCGTGCAGTTCCTTGAGCAACTGCATCACCGCTTCGCCATTGCGCGAATCAAGATTGCCGGTGGGTTCGTCCGCCAGCAGAATGGCCGGCCTGCCTGCAAGGGCCCGGGCGACAGCCACGCGCTGCTGTTGACCGCCGGAGAGCTGACTTGGCAAATGCTTTGCGCGATGCGCCATGCCCACCCGCTCCAGAGCTTCGGTGACAAACGACTTGCGCTCGCTGGCGGCCATTCCGCGATAAGTCAGCGGTAACTCCACGTTCTCGAAGACGCTGAGATCACCTATTAGATTGAAGCTTTGAAAAATGAAACCGATTTCGCGGTTTCGAATCCGGGCGCGGTCGGCGAACGAAAGATTGGCAACTTCGTGTCCTTTCAACGAGTAGCTGCCATCCGAAGGAGTATCGAGCAACCCGAGAATTGACAGCAAGGTCGTCTTGCCGCAGCCCGATGGTCCAGCGATGGAAACATATTCGCCCGGCCGAATGTCCAGGTGAATACCGGATAACGCATGCGTTTCTACCTCGTCAGTGAGAAACACCTTCGTCACGCTGTTTAGTCGTATAAGGGGATCTGATCCGTTGTTCATGATTGGGTTACTGATTTCTGATTGCTGATTAGTTGAGTCGAATACGTTCGTGCCCGTCCCATGCGCTGGTATCGGACAGAATTACCTGATCTCCCGGTTGAAGGCCGCTTAGAATCTCAATCGTGTTGACCGAGCTTTTACCGAGTTTGACCGGTGTGCGCGCGGCTTCCCCGTTGCCATTGATGAGCTTAAACATTCCGACGGTGTTGTTCTCCTGCCCGAACGCCGGGCGACCCACATAAACGACGTCGTCGAGACGCTCGAGCTCGATTGTTCCATCCACGCTAAGATCGGGGCGTGCGCCTTTGGGCAGTGGCTCATCAAAAGCAACATCAACGGTAACTGTTCCCTGCTCCACTCCGGGATCGACGCGTGTGACGTGGCCATTGACGGTGCCGTTGCGGGTATCAATCACAGCTTTTTGATTGATCTGAATATCTTTCGCCTGCGTTTCAGCGATCTTGACTTGCGCTTTCAATTTCGTTGGATCGGCCACGCGCGCGAGATTGTCTCCTATCTTGAGTCGCTGGCCGATTTGCACCGGCAATTGCTGCAACACGCCGGACATTCCGGCTTTCACATGCAACGCTTCAACCTGGTCGAGTCTTAATTTCGCCAATTGTTTGGCTTGATCGACCGCGGCTTGTCTCGAGGCCAGCTGCGGCTCGATCGAATCGCGCGCGAACGCCAGGCGCTTTTGCTCGATCTCATCGCTCTTCTGGCATTCCTCTTCCTTAATCTTCGACTTCTTGTAGTCGAGCACGGCGATCAAACCGTTCTTTGCCAACTGATCGTTCGTTTGGCGCTCCATCTTCGCCTGCTCGTATGCGGCGTGCGCCGCGGTTGTTTTCGATTCCTGATCGAGTAATTCGCGTTGCAAAGTCGCGCGAATGCTCGTCATGTCCGCCTCCGCTGCGGTCGCTTTTGATTCCGCGTCATGAGCGGTTTGCTCTAACTCAGGGCTGTTTAATTCCAAAATCACCGAGTCCGGTTCTACAGGTGTGCCGGGCCAAATATTTATTTTTTCTACCCGCCCTTCCGTGTTTGCAGGGATCCAGCGAATATCCTCCGGCACGAGTGTGCCGAGCCCGCGTACCTGTCGCGTCATTGGGCCGCGTTTAACGGTATCGATCCAGACCGTCGAGCGGTCGATGCTGGGCACTGCTGGCTTCAAGCGCGAGATGGCTACCGTCGCCAGAATCAAACCAAGCGCGGAGGCAGCGATTATGATGATGCGGCGTTTACGCTTCTTGGCCGCTATACCTACGCGTGGGACGTCCATAGAGGAGAGATTCGACGCGAATCCGGCCGGACGCACAATCGTTTCTTCTTTTGATTTTCGCTGAGGAACCATGGTCGGATCAAAGCTGAGCAAATGCGCGACAAAGTTCGACCACCGCATTTGCCGCGCTTACCAACGGCACCGCTGCGGTGATGACGACGATTGCGAAACAAACTGCTTCTAAGAAAAAATCGTGTCGCGCTTCGTTTTGAAAATACTGAGCGCTGATATTCCAAAAACGCGGCGTCCGGGTTGTGACGCATCGGCCCCGAAACTCGTCCAGCGTCATCGGGCGATAATTGCAGTCAATCAATGGGGAGCGGTTGTTCGTGCCAACAATTGCTGAGATCGGCTTCATGTTTTCCTTTCGGTTTGTTCGGCACCAGGTTATCGCAATGTCTGTGCCAAGTAGACGAACGACATTACAAGATATTCTGCGATAGAGACTTAGATTTATTGAGCGAATTACAGTCGCCACTGTACAGTCCCGTTCTGGGACATTCCCGTCCCAATCTTGGGACGACAGTTGGGCGTCTGTGTCAGACGCTGACGCACGCGTTTGCGTTTCACAGAAACGCCCTACAATTTTAATCGACTTTGGCCCTAGAGCGGCAGGCGCAGCAAAGCCTCCGCACCTTTGCCGCCTTGCCGATTCGTTAGGGCCAAGGATCCACCGTGGGCCTCGGCAATCTGACGACTCAAGGGCAGACCGATCCCGGAGCCTTCAGGCTTTGTCGTGAAAAATGGCACGAAAAGGTTCGCCGGATTCATAATTCCAGGACCTTCATCTTGAACGAAGATTTCAACAGCATCTTCTCTTTCGCGCCACCCAATCAAAACTTCGCCTTGTGTTTCAAGCGCCGCATCAACAGCATTGTGCACAAGGTTGATCAATACTTGTTCAACCTGCGCTCCATCGGCACGAATGATTGTTTTCGGCCCTACTAAGGCCTTCACATTAAGTCGGGGCTCCAGGTCTACGACACGTTGAACCAGCTCACCAAGATCAACATCTTGTTTCTGAGGCGGCGGAAGCTTGGTAAGTCGCGTGTAGGCTTGGAGAAAACGACTGAGCGAATCGGCGCGGGAGGCGATGGAATTCAATCCCGCACTCGCATCATCTTTCCAATCCGTTGGGAGCGGATCGCGCCGCAAAAGCGATTCCAGACTTGCCGCGAGTGATTTAATCGGAGCCAGCGAGTTGTTCATTTCATGACCGAGGACCCGCACGATCCGTTGCCAGGCGCGACGTTCTTCTTCGCGCAGCGTTCGACTAAGGTCAGTTAAAACAAGCAACTCGTGCGGTAAGCCCTCCTCGCGAAACGTGCTCCGCCGCACACCCCAACGACCTGAGCCTCCAGCGAAATTCAATGTAATCGGTTCGTCTTCGTTAGCCTCAAGGCATCTGGCGAGAGCAAGTTCGTTCGCCGTTCTGCCCAGCAATTTGTCCATCGGCTGACCAAGCAAATTTTCACCGGCGCGATTAACGAGTCGCAAGCGCCGCGTGGGATCAAAAGTGAAAACTGCAACGTCGATTTCACTCATGATTGTGCGCAACAGCGCAGTCGCTTCAAAGGCGCCCAAGCGTTGCAGCCGCAATGTTTCGCCGAGCGAATTAATCTCGAGAAGTACTTCGCCCAATGCATTGCCTCCGCGGGCTCCCCTGGCACGAATCGAGTAGTCGCCTTCGCGTAATGCCGCGAGCAAGTTAGACATGGTTTGCAACGGTCGAATGATGTGTTCGCGAGCGCTGGAAACGAACACAAGAAAGCAACCAACGATGAGAATCGTTAGCGTCCACTGGACCTTGGCGCTGTAATTGCCAAACCAAAGCAGAAAAAGCGCAACAACAACTGCGGGAAGAACCGCAGCAAGTGTGAGCCACGTAATTCTCCCTTCGTAGGAATACCGATGCGGATCTTTGGGTTTGCGCGCCATCGACGCTACCATCCGTCTGCCTTCGCCAGGGTTGCGCCGCACAGACAATCAGCGACGGAGTGCCCCGGCGCAGCGGGCAACCCGGAATTTCTAGAGGCCATATTGCTGCAAGCGCCGGTAGAATGCGCTTCTGCTCAACCCGAGTGCCTCTGCTGCCTTGCGCGCGTTGCCATCGTTTCGGGCGAGCGCTTTTTTGATGAGAAATGCTTCCACTTCTTCAAGACTCATTTCCTCGAGACTGCGCGGCTCACCACCGCCATTCGTCAGGCCCAGATCGGTCGCACAAATTTGTCGATCCTGCGTCATAAGCACGGCGCGTTCGACGATATGGTCGAGCTCTCGCACGTTTCCGGGAAAACGGTGCTGCAGCAGCAGATCACGGGCTGTCTCATCGAAACCGGCAATCTTTTTTCGATAGTGTTCTGCGTGCTGGCGGACAAAACTGTTGGCCAGCGGCATGATATCATCTCGCCGCTCTCGTAACGGCGGCAACTTAATCTGGATCGTGTTCAGACGAAACAAGAGGTCCTGCCTAAAACGACCGGCTGCCACTTCATTCTCAAGGTTCGAATTCGTCGCGGAGATGATGCGCACGTTCGCGTGCAGTGTTTTAGATGAACCGACTCTTTCAAAATCTCCCGTTTCAATGACTCGCAACAGTTTTGCCTGTTGAGCAAGCGGGATGTTTGCGATCTCATCCATGAAAAGGGTGCTCTCATCCGCAAGCTCGAATCGCCCTGCGCGATCTGTCTTTGCGTCGGTAAAGGCGCCTTTAACGTGTCCGAACAGTTCGCTCTCAAAGAGGGTCTCGGACAGCCCACCCATGTTTACGGTGATCATCGCGTGCGATGTTCGAGGCGAAAGAGCATGGATCGCTCGCGCGATCAGGCTTTTTCCCGTGCCGTTTTCGCCGGTGATTAGGATATTGGCATCGGACGGCGCGACGCGTGAAATCATTTCGATGACTGGCCGCATCGCAGAAGATTCCGCGATCAAACTCGGCATGGTGCCGCGCAGAAGTTCGTTTTCCGCTTCAAGTTTTCGTTCGCGACGCAGCGCCGAAGCGAGCTCAATCTGCGTCCTGACAATTGCAAGTAATCGTTGGTTGTCCCAGGGTTTCGTCACAAAATCGCGCGCGCCGCGTTTCATTGCTTCTACAGCCAACTCAACGGTTGCCCAGGCGGTCATCACTACGATTGGCAGGGCATTGTCGATTTGCCGGATTTTTGGAATGGCTGATAAACCTTCCTGACCAGAGGTGGTATCGCGTGCGTAGTTCAGGTCCATTAGCAACAGCGCATACTCTTTTTTTTCCAGCGAGTTGAAGATGCCCGCTAACGATGTTGCCGCTTCCGTCTGATATCCTTCGCCCTTAAGCAATATACGCAGTGCTTCGAGCACGTCGCGCTGGTCATCGGCAATTAGGATCCTGGTCACCGGGTATCTCTCAACCGCGTTTCCGGCGGTATGTCAATCGCGTGAGCGTAAAGTGACCGCTACTCTCTGCGTATCGCGGTGATTGGATCGACCCGAGTAGCGCGGAGCGCTGGTAGCCAACAGGCGATCAGGGCAACAACCGCCAATGCGAACAAAGCGAAGGTTAAGGCCGGCCCATCGAATCCGCCCACGCCGTAGAGCACACTTTGTAATCCCCGACCTGCGCCGACGACGCCGAGCAATCCGATGATCAGCCCGGCAAGGACGAGCAGCATTCCCTGCGAGAGAACGAGACGGAAGACATCGGCACGTTGCGCGCCCAGCGCGAGCCGAATGCCCAGTTCGCGTGTGCGCTGGGTCACCGTCAGGGCCATCACGCCATACAAGCCCACGCTGGCCAGCAGCAGCGCGATGCCGGCGAACGCAGCGAGAAGCGACATCATCATCCGCCGCGAGCCGAGACTATTCGCGATGTTGTTTTCCATCGTTGAGATGTGGGCAAAGGCCTGGTCGGGATCGAGCGCCTGGAGCTCGCGTTTGATTGCCGGGACGAGCGCAAGCGGGTTACCAGATTTCACCCGCACCAGCAGCATGTTGCCGCGGTTCGGCACCTGATTAGCGGCGAATGTCATTTGCGGCCAATGATATTGCTCGACGTTATCTTCGCCGGGCGCTTCGTTGCGCGTGCGCGGAACCACGCCCACAATCGTCAGTGGAGGCGGATTTTTTTCGTCCGATCGATTGTCATCGATCTGCTGCCCGATGGGGTCTTTGCCGGGAAAATACTTTTGCGCGAGCGTTTCATCGATGATGACCGATCGCGGACGGCCGGCGCGATCATCCGCGGTAAAGGCGCGACCATGCAGCAGCGGCATTCCCATCAGACGAAAATAGTCGGGAGTAACGAAGTTTACTTCGGCTGCCGGTCTCTCGCCGGGCGGATAAGGAGGCGTGCCGGTGAGATGGAAGGAACTGTCCCATTCGTTGTTATCGAAGGGGATGTTCAAGCCAAGCGCGGCGGCTTCAACGCCTGGGAGCGCACGGATTCGTTCGACTAGTTGCTGGTTGAAGTGCACGACCTTTTCATCCGTGTCATAA